>NZ_FYEM01000012.1:0-186954 GCF_900188475.1 Agrobacterium sp. 719_389 | reverse complement strand
ACTCGATGAGCCGACGCGGCAACTGCCATGACAATGCGGTGGCCGAGAGCTTCTTCAATCTTCTGAAGCGAGAGCGGATACGGCGCAAAGTCTACCGTTCACGCGATGAAGCACGCCAGGACGTGTTCGACTACATCGAAATGTTCTACAACCCGAAACGCAAACACGTCAGGAACGGGATGCTGTCGCCCGTCGAGTTCGAGAAGCAGCAGAAAATCTAACCCGAGGGTGTCTACGAAACTCGGGGCTATTCAGAGGACCCTGCCGCTGCGGCTATAAAGCTGGTTCACAATATCGCTACACCCAACGCCAAACGGGCGATGCCAAAGCCCATTTTCGCTTTTTTGAGTTGTTACGCAGGAGCGTCGAATAACTCTTTGGCTTGGTAATACGACGGTATGAAATGTTGACATTCCTCCCGTTTAGCGTACACAGAAAAAAGCTCGAAAACGTATCCAGAAGTCCAATAAGCCTCTGTTTTCGCTTATAATCTAGGCTTGCGCCGATGTGCCCGATTCCTCCCTCCGGGCCCACCATTTTCCTCATATTCTAGACGAAATAGCGAGATTCCAGGCCAGCGGATCCCTATTTTATCGATCATCACCCTCTTCTGGATTTTTTGTTCCCTCCAACAAAAATCCGACCAGCCGGTTAGGCTGATCGGATCATCCAGATTGAGTTTTCGGCTATCGGGTCAGTTACAAACCCGCATACTCTCCGTATGCCAGCCGCCGTCATAAGAATTGGGAACGCGGCGGTCTTCGAACCAGCAGCGCGGCGGGGGCGGCGGCGGTGGTTCGTAGTAGCGGGGGCCGCCGTTGCCGTTGGCGATGGCGCCGCCGATCAAGCCGCCGATGACGCCTGCGGCGAGACCGCCGGCAATCGCTGCGCCATCATTGTGGCGGCGATGTTCGCGGTAGGGCGGCGGGGGTGGGCCGCCACGGTCATAACCCCGGTCGTAGCGCGGGCGATAGGGATAGTCCTGGGCGGCGGCGGTGCCATAGGATGCAAAAATGCTGCCGGTGGCCACCAACGCGGCAATAGTGGAAAGAATTATCTTTTTCATCGGGGCTACTCCATAAGCCTGCTTCGGGAGATAGAGGCTCATTATGCCCGGATGATGGCACGGGACGGGTGAACGGCCTGTGAATATTTCATTTTCAAGCGGTTCATATTTTCCTGATTTCAGACTGCGGGGATCGCGGAAGATGGACGCTTTCAGCAATAAAAAGCCCGGCGGTAGGCCGGGCTTCTTGTCGAAATCCTTCTGTCGCGATCAGAACTTCACACCGAGACCCACTTTAACGGTGTGCTGGTCGAAATCGGTGTTGATACCGAAGATGTCCTTGTCGCTATAGTCGTTGTATCGATATTCCAGCCTGCCGAACACGTTGTCGGTGAAGGCATAGTCCAGACCCGCGCCGACGGTATAGCCGTTGAACGTGGTGCTGTCCTTGCCGGCTCCAGGCGTTTCGATGAAGCCGCGTGTCGCGGTCCAGCCAGCGGTGGCATAGAGCAGGGCGTGGTCGAAGGCATAACCGACACGGCCGCGAACGGAACCCTGCCAGTCGGTGCCTATCTGCACGCCGGCATAGTCATTGTCGTTCCAGTTATAATCGACATCGCCTTCGATGCCGAGCACCAGATTATTGTCGAACTGGTAGTTGTAACCAACGAAGGCGCCGAGAATGCCGCCATCGAAATTATCCGAGGCGACCGGGCCGCCAGCCGAAAAATCGCCATTTGCCCAGCCCGCACCGCCTTGAATACCAAGATAGGGGCCAGACCAGGTGAAGACCGGCAGGGTTTCCTGCGCGACCGGAGGTGCAGGCGTTTCGTAGACGGCATCCGCGGCCATTGCGGTGCTGGCCGACAGGGCCAGGAGTGACGTTACGATCAGCGTTTTCATCGTTTTTCTCCCTGAGCTGACTGACATCCATAGCATAGATTAGCTGCTTTTAATATGGGGCCGGGTTCGGCGGTTCCAAGAGGCGCTCGTGTCCTCCAGGCGTTGCCGCCGTCTTGCCCCTGTTCGCGGCGTTTTATCGCCCCACCATGCTGTTCTGATGCTGCGAACGCCTTCAGCCGCGTTTGGTTCCCTTTGGTGTTTCGTCAAAGGTCCGGCACTTTGGTGGTTGGATGTCACGCTTGGTTGTCTTGACAGCGGGGGATGCGACCATAGAGTTGTGGCTGACTGCGGCGGGTCCGGTGCTTTGCGCCGCGCCAGAAGCGGCATAAGCTGCGGCTGAAAGTCCACCGCTGTGACCTCCCGGTGAGGGGGATCGTTGTGGGCGGAAAGGGCATGGGAGGATGAGTTCAGATGAGGCTTTATTTTAGCGGAGGAGGGACGACGTGATTGTCGGAGCCGTTCTCAGCGCCATTCTTCTCCTCACCCTCATAGCGTTTCCGCGGCATCTCAAATCCGTCGTCATCTGCCTGTTGCTGATCTGGGCGACTACCGCCGCTTTTGTGATTTATGACTGGCGGCGCGGCAGCCAGCGGCTCGACCATATCGTCGCGACCGCCGGCTTCGATGCGGCCTGCCCGGATGCGGCATTGCCGATCCGCGTCAGCTTCCGCAACGACAATAATGTCGCGGTGCAGCGGCTGACCTATACGCTCGAAGGGTTCGAACCGGCCTTCCGCGCCTCCGTCGCCTTCGATCCCTATCAGGTGAGCGAAAGACGGATCGAGGCCGGGGAGACGTTCGCGGCCTGCCGTTCCTTCCGGCTGCGCAACAATGAAAGGGTGGAGCCGCAGCGTCTGGAATGGCGCGTCACCGTCATTTCCGCAGAATTCGACTGAACGGTTCGACGGCTTCCGGCGATCACGGCATTTTGAGAATTTTCGCTCCGCTGAGCGGCCGCCGTAAAACCCTTGCATCACAGTTGCTTCGGGCGGAAAGGTCAACTTCCATCGTCCGCGCCGGAACGGGTCGGGATGGTCGCTGACTTGTTTTCGTCCATTTGCGATGCCACTTCCCCCTTCATTCGATTGATGTCGTGGGTTGATGTTTTGCGTATTGTTCTGAAGTTTCTGAAAATAACGGCCATTGGCCTTGTCGCCCTGCCGGTTCTGGCGGGTGCGCATATGGGCATCGGCCAGCTGACCGGAAACTTCCATGAAGTCATTCCCGGTGAACTCTATCGTTCGGCCCAGCCGAGCGGCAAAGACATCGCGGCCTATGCCAAGGCCTATGGCATCAAGACGATCATCAACCTGCGTGATGAAAAGCGTGAAGGCTGGTATGAAGCCGAAAGCCGCGCGGCGAAAAACAATGGCATCCGGCTTGTCGATTACCCGCTGAGTTCAAGCGAAAAGGTCTCGGTGGAGGATTCGGAAACGCTGGCCGCCGTGCTGCGCAATGCGGAAAAGCCTGTTCTCATCCATTGTGAACATGGCGCCAACCGCACCGGCCTTGCCTCAGCCATCTATGTGGCTGCCGTGGCTGGCAAGAGCGAGGCCGCAGCCGAGTTTCAGCTTTCGCCCTATTACGGGCATGTGCCGATCCCCGGCATCGGGCGCTATGAAATGTACCAGTCCTGGGATGATTTCGAGGAAACCATCGGGTTTTGAGGGTTGCTTTATGCGCGACGTCATCCTCGGCCCTGTGCCGGGGATCCGACCACTTTGCGTCCAATACATAGGCCGCAGATGCTCGGGACAAGCCCGAGCATGACGGCAGAGGGGCTATTGGCCGCAGCGCGCCTTAATAATCCCCGCCGCTTTCCTTGATCACCTTCGTCAGGCTGCCCGTCGCCGGGAAAAGCGGGATGAGGCAGGCCTGGAGCGCGTGGTAGATATCGCCCTTGCCTGGGAATAGCGTGTGGGCGGGAACCAGATCTTCCGTCAGTTCCTCATGCCAGCCGCCGTTGGCATGGTCGATGAAGTTGTTGGCGATGGTGCTCCAGATGCGGCGGTAGCTGTCTTCGTAGAAGCCATCCGCCGGCAGGTTCTCGTTGAGGAAATGGGCCGCACCCGCCGCCTCGGACATGGGCCACCAGAGCTTTGCCCGCTTGTCGGGATTGTCATTCCAGTCCAGCGTATAAAAGAATCCGCCCTTTTCCCGGTCCCAGCCCAGCGCCATGGACTGCACGAAGAGGGATTTGGCCGCGACAGGCATCCAGTCGTAGCGGCGTTCGCCCAGCACCCACAATTGCAGGATGAGACGCGCCCATTCCAGCCAGTGGCCGGGAGTGGAGCCCGAGGGGCGGAACATTTCGTTGCCGCGATACTCCTTGTCCAGCGTCCAGTTCTCGTCGAAATGCTCGGGCACGCGGAAATCCAGCTCGCCGGCGCGGCGACGGATGATGAGATCGGCGATGCGTTCGGCCTTGCTGAGGTAGTTATTGTCGCCGGTCACCTCATAGGCGGCCATCAGCGCTTCGGTCAGGTGCATATTGGAATTCTGGCCGCGATAATTGTCGATGGGCGACCAGTCGCGATTGAATTCTTCGGCGATCGCGCCGTGTTTTTCTTCCCAGAAGCGGGTTTCCAGCACTTCGGTAATATCCGCCAGCATCCGATCGGCCAGCGGGTGGCCAACGGTCTTGGCGGAAGAGGCGGCCAGAAGCACGAAGGCATGGCCATAACCCTGCTTGGTGGCGTCCACCGGGCCGGCATCGTTCACCTGCCAGAAATAACCGCCATGTTCGCCATCGCGGTGCTTGTTCCAGAGATAGGTCATGCCGTGATCGACGATATCGCCGCAGCCCGGGCGGCCAAGCAGGTGCCCGATGGAGAAGCAATGCACCATGCGCGCGGAGGCATGGATGCCGCGCACGGGATCGTTTGCCTGCAGTGGCGCGCCCTTGGCATCGAGATCGAAGAAACCGCCGGCGGGATTGAGGGCGCGATACTGGAAGAAGTCGAAAAGTCCCTCGGCCTGTTTCACCAGCCACTGGCGGTGCCAGGGCAGGGTATTCCAGTTGCGGCTGTTGTGATCGTCTTCGGGCATTGCGTCCTCCATGCGTTTGCTGCTTCGGCTTATATCCTTGCCGTATAAACCTGTCATCTGTCAGCGATATTTCGTAACGTGACGCAACGACGCAAAGCCATGTCTGTCCCTTGAAGATATATTGACATAAACATATCTTTATGTGACTTGACGACTTGCGATCTTGCAAATCGAAATGAGGAGTGTGCCCGTGTTTGACGATCTGTTTGGCCCTGAAGGGGCAAAGCGCGACGGCGCGGAAATTTTCAAGGCGCTGCGCGAAGCTGCCAGCGAACGCATCCTCATTCTCGACGGTGCCATGGGCACGCAGATCCAGGGTCTGGGTTTTGACGAAGACCATTTTCGCGGCGACCGTTTCATCGGCTGCGCCTGTCACCAGAAGGGCAATAACGACCTTCTGATCCTGACCCAGCCCGACGCCATCGAAGAAATTCACTACCGCTACGCCATGGCGGGTGCGGATATTCTCGAGACCAACACGTTTTCGTCCACACGCATCGCGCAGGCCGATTACGAGATGGAAAATGCGGTCTACGATCTCAACCGCGAAGGGGCGCAGATTGTCCGCCGCGCCGCCCAGCGCGCCGAGCGGGAAGACGGCCGCCGCCGTTTCGTGGCCGGCGCCATCGGCCCGACCAACCGCACGGCCTCGATTTCGCCTGACGTGAACAATCCCGGCTACCGCGCCGTCACCTTCGACGATCTGCGCATCGCCTATGGCGAGCAGATCGACGGCCTGATCGACGGCGGCGCCGATATCATCCTGATCGAGACGATTTTCGATACGCTGAACGCCAAGGCGGCGATATTCGCCTGCGAGGAGCGTTTCGAGGCCAAGGGCATCCGCCTGCCGGTCATGATCTCAGGCACGATTACCGATCTTTCAGGCCGCACGCTTTCCGGTCAGACGCCGTCGGCCTTCTGGAATTCGGTGCGCCACGCCAACCCTTTCACCATCGGCCTGAACTGCGCGCTCGGTGCGGATGCGATGCGTCCGCATCTGCAGGAACTGTCTGACGTCGCCGATACTTTCATCTGTGCTTACCCGAATGCCGGCCTGCCGAACGAATTCGGTCAGTATGACGAAACGCCTGAGATGATGGCGCGACAGGTGGAAGGCTTCGTGCGCGACGGTCTCGTCAACATCGTCGGCGGCTGCTGCGGTTCGACGCCCGAGCATATCCGGGCGATTGCCGAAGCGGTCAAGGATTACAAGCCGCGCCCGATTCCCGAGCACAAGCCCTTCATGTCGCTTTCCGGCCTTGAGCCCTTCGTGCTGACCAAGGACATTCCCTTCGTCAATGTCGGTGAACGCACCAACGTCACCGGCTCGGCCAAGTTCCGCAAGCTCATCACCGCTGGCGACTATACGGCGGCTCTCGCCGTTGCCCGTGACCAGGTGGAAAACGGTGCACAGATCATCGACATCAACATGGATGAAGGCCTGATCGATTCCGAAAAGGCGATGGTGGAGTTTTTGAACCTCATCGCCGCCGAGCCTGACATCGCCCGCGTGCCTGTCATGATCGACTCGTCGAAGTTCGAGATCATCGAAGCCGGCCTGAAATGCGTTCAGGGCAAGCCCATCGTCAACTCGATTTCGCTGAAGGAAGGCGAGGAGAAGTTTCTCCAGCAGGCGCGGCTCGTTCACAATTACGGTGCGGCGGTCGTCGTCATGGCCTTTGACGAGGTTGGGCAGGCCGACACCTATCAGCGCAAGGTGGAAATCTGCTCGCGCGCCTACAAGCTGCTGACCGAAAAGGCCGGCCTGTCACCGGAAGACATCATCTTCGATCCGAACGTTTTTGCGGTGGCGACGGGTATCGAAGAGCACAATAATTACGGCGTTGATTTCATCGAGGCCACCAAGACCATCCGCGAAACCATGCCGCTCACGCATATTTCCGGCGGTGTTTCCAACCTGTCCTTCTCCTTCCGCGGCAACGAGCCGGTGCGTGAGGCGATGCATGCCGTGTTCCTCTACCACGCCATTCAGGTCGGCATGGATATGGGCATCGTCAATGCCGGGCAGCTTGCGGTTTACGACAATATCGATGCGGAACTGCGCGAGGCCTGCGAGGACGTGGTGCTCAACCGCCGCGACGACGCGACGGAGCGTCTGCTCGAGGTGGCTGAGCGTTTCCGCGGCACAGGCGCCAAGGACACCAAGGTGCAGGACCTCTCCTGGCGCGAACTTCCCGTTGAGAAACGGCTGGAACATGCGCTGGTCAACGGCATCACCGATTTTATCGAGGCCGATACGGAAGAGGCGCGCCAGAAGGCGGAGCGCCCGCTGCACGTCATCGAAGGGCCGCTGATGGCCGGCATGAACGTGGTCGGCGACCTGTTCGGTTCGGGCAAGATGTTCCTGCCGCAGGTGGTGAAATCCGCCCGCGTGATGAAGCAGGCCGTTGCCGTGCTGCTTCCTTACATGGAAGAGGAAAAACGCCTCAATGGCGGGTCTGAGCGCAGTGCTGCCGGCAAGGTGCTGATGGCGACCGTGAAGGGCGACGTGCATGATATCGGCAAGAACATCGTCGGTGTCGTTCTCGCCTGCAACAATTACGAGATCATCGATCTTGGCGTCATGGTGCCGACGACGAAAATCCTTGAAACGGCAATTGCCGAAAAGGTTGACGTGATCGGCCTTTCGGGCCTCATCACGCCATCGCTGGACGAGATGGTGCATGTGGCGGCCGAAATGGAGCGGCAGGGCTTCGACATTCCGCTGCTCATCGGCGGCGCAACGACGAGCCGCGTGCATACGGCCGTGAAAATCCATCCGCGTTACGAGCAGGGTCAGGCGATCTACGTCACCGATGCTTCGCGCGCGGTCGGCGTCGTGTCGGCGCTTCTCTCCGCCGAGCAGAAGCCCGCTTATATCGATGGCATTCGCAGCGAATATGCCAAGGTGGCGGAGGCCCATGCTCGCAACGAGCGCGAAAAGCTGCGCCTGCCGCTTTCCCGTGCCCGGGAGAATGCGCACAAGATCGACTGGTCGAGCTACAGCGTCGTCAAGCCGCAGTTCTTCGGCACCAAGGTGTTCGAAACCTACGATCTTGAGGAGCTTTCCCGCTACATCGACTGGACGCCGTTCTTCCAGACCTGGGAGTTGAAGGGCCGTTTCCCGGCGATCCTCGACGATGAAAAGCAGGGTGAGGCGGCGCGGCAGCTTTATAGCGATGCGCAGGCCATGCTGAAGAAGATCATCGAGGAGAACTGGTTCCGGCCACGCGCGGTAATCGGGTTCTGGCCGGCAAATGCGGTGGGCGACGATATCAGGCTGTTCACGGATGAGAGCCGCAGGCAAGAGCTTGCGACTTTCTTCACGCTGCGCCAGCAGCTTTCCAAGCGCGACGGTCGTCCCAATGTGGCGCTGTCCGATTTCGTGGCGCCTGTCGATAGCGGTGTTGCCGATTATGTCGGTGGTTTCGTGGTGACGGCGGGTATCGAGGAAGTGGCGATTGCCGAGCGTTTCGAGCGGGCGAATGACGATTATTCGTCCATCCTCGTCAAGGCGCTGGCCGACCGCTTTGCGGAAGCCTTTGCCGAGCGCATGCACGAGCGCGTGCGCAAGGAATTCTGGGGTTATGCGCCGGACGAAGCGCTTGCTGGCGACGAGCTGATCGGCGAGGCCTATGCCGGTATCCGCCCTGCGCCCGGCTATCCGGCCCAGCCCGATCACACCGAAAAGAAGACGCTTTTCTCCCTGCTTGACGCCACCAATGCGGCGGGCGTGGAACTAACGGAGAGCTATGCCATGTGGCCCGGCTCTTCCGTCTCCGGCCTCTATATCGGCCATCCCGAAAGCTATTATTTCGGCGTCGCCAAGGTGGAGCGCGATCAGGTTCTCGATTATGCGCGCCGCAAGGATATGCCGGTGGAAGAGGTGGAGCGCTGGCTTGGGCCTGTTCTCAACTACGTGCCGACGAATGGTGCTGAGGAAATCGATAGCGCTGCGTGAGGTTTCAGGCGGTACAGGTCAAACAAAAAGCGCGGGCAGGGCCCGCGCTTTTTGCATTCATTGTGTCTTTTACGACCTTAACGCCGCCAGTTCCTCGATGCCGACATGGCTCTCCACCTCGCTGCCGCGCAGGTAAAGATAGAGTCCGATCGCAAAGGCGAGGACGGCGATGAACACCAGATACCAGGCATGGGCCATGGGGTTGACCGCAAGCGCCGTCGTCACGCCGATCGGCGTCAGCCCGCCAAAGACGGCATAGGAGACGTTGTAGGCGAAGGATAGGCCGGAGAAACGGACCGATGCCGGGAAGGCCCGGACCATGACATAGGGCACCGCACCCGCCATGCCGACAGAGAGGCCCATCACGCCATAAAGCACGAACATGGTCTGAAGCGAGGTGCCGGCGTAGCTGTAGAAGGTGAAGGTGGCGATGCCGAAAAAGATGCTCGCGCCCATGAAGAAGAGGCCGGAGCCGATACGGTCGATCAGCGCTCCGGCGATGATGACGCCGAAGATCAGGAACAGCGTGCCGAAGCTGGTGCCGGCGAGCGCCTGCGTCGGGGTATAGCCATAGAGCTTCTGCAGGAAGGTGGCGGTCATCAGCGTCGTGACGACGATGGCGGCCGACAGGACCCATGTCAGCAGGGCGGAGATGATCACGCCGCGCATATGGTGTTTCAGCACCAGCCCGAGCGGCAGCTTGTCCGTCAGCGATTTCGACTTCTTCATCTCCATGAAGATGGGCGTTTCTTCCAGCCAGCGGCGCAGATAAACGGCGATCAGGCCAAAAATCCCACCGAGCAGGAAGGGAATGCGCCAGGCGTAACCGGCCACGTCCTCGGGTGTGAAGAGCGAGTTGATGGCGAAGGCGATCAGCGAGCCCAGCATAATGCCGAAAGAGAGGCCGGATGTGAGGAAGCCGCAGGCAAGCCCGACGCGGCGGAACGGCACGTGTTCGGCAACGAAGGTCCAGGCCCCCGGCACTTCACCGCCGATGGCAGCACCCTGCAGCATGCGCAGGATGATGAGCAGGATGGGTGCTGCCACGCCGATCATGGCATAGGTCGGCATCAGCGCCATGCCCAGGGTCGAGAGCGCCATCAGCAGGATCGAGAAGGCAAAGACGCGCTTGCGGCCATAACGGTCGCCATAATGCGCGAGAACGATGCCGCCCAGCGGCCGCACCAGATAACCGGCGGCGAAGATGCCGAAGGTCTGGATCATCACCAGCCAGTCTGGCATTTCCGGCGGGAAAAACAGATGGCCGATGACGGTCGCGAAAAATACGAAAATGATGAAGTCGTAAAATTCGAGCGCACCGCCCAAGGCCGAAAGGCCGAGAGTTTTGTAATCCTGGCTGTTAAGTGGCCGGGCTGCCGCCGGTGTGGTGGTAGGAGACATGAAGCTGCTTCTTTTCTAAATTAAGTATTACTTATGGGAATGCGGCAAGCGCAGCGCGATTTCAAGCCTCATCGGTGTTCAATCGTTCAGGTATTTCGAAGGGCGGTCGAGGAAGCGGCGCAGGAAGCTGATGTTCTCCAGCTCGTCATAGAGGCGTTCGGTGACGCCATCCTCATCGAAATAATAAATCGTCGCCTCGGGAATGGCCAAGAGCACCGGTGAATGGGTGGCGATGATCAACTGGCCGCCACTATCGGCGGCGTGACGGATGAGGGACGCCAGTTCGAGCTGCTTTTGCGGCGAAAGCGGGCTTTCCGGTTCATCGAGAAAATAGAGGCCGGCGCCGTGGACGCGCCGGTGCAGAATGTCGAGGAACCCTTCGCCATGCGACCGCCGGTCTATGGCATTGTTCCTGATGATCCTGCGAAACGTCTCCGGAGTTTCCTCGGGAAAGTCTTCGCCTTTTTTCAGAGCCTTCTCCCGCTCCCATCGAAAATCGTCTAGCGCTTCCTCGTTCTGGCGGCGGACATAGCCGAGGACGTCTTCCGCGCGCAGGAACATGCGAATCTTCGGATATTTCTTGCGGGCGAAATAGAACGACTTCGCCACGGTCTCGGCATGCTGGAGATAGAGGTCGCCGGCCACCTGGCCGTGATTGCCGATGGCATAGGCCGTCATCCCGGCCGCCAGCCCTTCCAGCAGCGTCGATTTGCCGGAGCCGTTATTGCCGGCGAAAAAGGTGATCGGCGTCTTGAATTCGAGGCGCTCCAGCTGGCGCAGCGCCGGAACCGAGAAGGGGTAATCATTCCTCCCGTCCGCGCTTTCCTTCATGGTGACGCTGTCGAGAAACAGCATGTTGCAGTCCTTGCCAATATCCATCCCGTTCGGAGGTGTTGTGCTTCGGCGCGTCTTGGAGGCCCAAGGCGTGTGAGCGGGACTGGAGTTTAACGCGGTCCGCGGCCCGCGCCAATGGCGCCGGACTGTTCGGTATCAACTCGGCTTTGCTGGGCTGTATTTTTTAGTTTATTATAAAATAATAATTCGGAATATTTAATATATAATGATTTCGTATGTGCAATTAATCGCAGTAATTACTGTGTAATTAAAAGAATGACTCAAATATATACTTCGTATTAATACAGAGGTGTCAATCGTCATGCATTCTCGTTGCTGTTGTGGGGAATGGATGAATTACATTGCGCTCTTTTCTGCCGCGGCCCTTTTCTCCGCGATATTCGCGAGTGGGGCCGAGGCGCGGAAGGTTCGATTATTTGCCATACCCGGATTTGGCGGCGGCGAGACGATCGATCTCGTCTATGATCTGCCGAACACCGCAGCTTTCCTCCGGGACGGGAAGGCGCTCGATCTCGGTTATCTGAATGGTAGCACTAGCGGCTATGTTCTGTATCACGGCGACCGTTATACCAAGCTCAGCCATGCGGATATTGCGAGCCTGAAGGCGACGCTTGGTTTTGATCCAACGACCAAACACCGCATGGAACGCGCAGCCCGTGACGAGCAGAACAGCCGCTGGGGCTTGGTGATTTTCATTGCCGTGCTTGCGGTCGGCTTTTTGGTTTTCATCCACAAGGGGCTACAGATCATACGGTGGTTTGCGCGGTCACTGACGACACCAGCCGTCACTGACAATGGCTCGGCGGACGCCGTGTCCGATCCGCTGGAGATACGCAAGAAACAATTGATGAGCCGCCAATGGAGCGACAACCAGGGGAGTCCCGGCGCAAGTGTGCCGGCACCTTCCTCAGAGCAGGCGCCGTCCCGGGCTGGCGCTCCTGTCCGGGCTTTCGGGCGCAGGAACGCCTGAGCCTGACCCGGCTCCGTCCGCGAAACGTCACAGGACCGGGACTATTCGAACCGGTCTATGATGCTGATGCCGCTTTCCCTGAAGCTATCCATGGCGGGCAGGGCGGTTGCGGCCTCGGAAAGCGTGATGTGGCGGCCGATCAGCTTTTCCGGTGCAAGCTTTTCGCTTTCGATCATGGCCAGCATGTCCCCGTAACGCCACGCTTGCATGCCGTGGCTGCCGTAGATTTCCAGCTCATGGGCGATCACCCGGGCCATGGGAATGGCGGGCATGGCATGGTCGGCGAGCATGAGGCCTACCTGCACATGGCGTCCACGCCGGCGCAGGTTGCTGATGGAGTTGCAGCACGTCTGCGGGTGGCCAAGCGCATCGACCGAGACATGCGCACCGCCGCCTGTCACCTCGCGCACGGCTTCGGCAACATCGGCAACCGTGCGGCTGTTGATTGTCGCGGTCGCGCCGAGCTGCCGGGCCATCTCAAGCTTGTCTTCGGCGATGTCGATGGCGACGACCTGCGCGCCAAGACCAGCGCCGATCATGATGGCGGAGAGGCCGACCCCGCCGCAGCCATGAACCGCCAGCCATTCGCCGCCCTTCAGGCGTCCCTGATCGGTCACGGCACGGAACGAGGTGGCGAAACGGCAGCCGAGGCCGGCGGCGGTGGCGTAGCTCATCGATTGAGGCAGGTGCACGAGGTTCTGGTCGGCATAATCGATCGCGACATATTCGGCGAAGGAACCCCAATGGGTGAAGCCGGGCTGGAACTGCGCTTCGCAGACCTGCTGGTTGCCGGAACGGCATTCATGGCAATGGCCGCAGCCGGAGACGAATGGAACGGTAACGCGGTCACCGGTCTTGAAGCGGGTGACGTGTCTGCCGACCGCGGCGATGACGCCGGCAAATTCGTGGCCGGGAACGTGCGGCAGGCGAATATCCGGGTCATGCCCCATCCAGCCGTGCCAGTCGCTCCGGCACAGGCCCGTCGCTTTCACCGCGATGACGACGCCGCCATCGGTCGGTTCCGGATCGGGCAGGGATGCGACTACCGGGGTTTCGCCGAATCGTTCGTAATAAAGCGCGCGCATCATGGCCTCACATCGTTGGTATGCAGGTTCGAAGTGATACCTGCTCTACCATTTCCAGCAAGGGGGCGGAGCGGTTTTGCATCCGGAAAGGTGGTTCAGTCCTTGATGACCATCAGGTCGCCGGCCGCGAATTTCAGCGTCACCGGCTCACCGACGGCGGGGGGCGCTGTGCCGGGATCGTTGAACATGTCGAAAGACAGGGTCGAGCCGCCAAGATCGAGGCGGGTGCGGATGACGGAGCCGAGGAACTGGCTGGAGGTGACCGTGCCGGAAATGGCGACATCGCCTTTCGCATCGCTGCCGAGCGAGCCCGCTTCCGGTCGCAGGGCGAGAGTAATTTTTTCGCCGTTCGCCGCATTGACCGGCTTGTGGAGGGTGATCTGCTGCTCTCCGACACGGATGGTGTTGGAGGAGGAATCCACGATGGTCGCGTCGATGAGGTTGAGCGTACCGACGAAGGAGGCGACGAAGCGGGTCGCGGGCTTGTTGTAAATATCGAAGGGCGAGCCGATCTGGTCGGCGCGGCCGCCATTCATGACAACGATCCGGTCGGAAATCGACAGGGCCTCTTCCTGATCGTGGGTCACGAAAATGGTGGTGATGCCGAGTTTCTGCTGGATCTGGCGGATTTCCTCCCGCAGCGAGACGCGGATCTTGGCGTCGAGCGCCGAAAGCGGCTCGTCGAGCAGAAGGACTTCCGGCTTCGGGGCCAGAGCGCGGGCAAGCGCCACGCGCTGCTGCTGGCCGCCCGACATCTGATAGGGATAGCGGTCCGCAAGATGTTCCAGATGGATAAGCTGGAGCATTTCCTTCACGCGCGCATCGATCTCGGCTTTCGGCTTGCCGGCGACTTTGAGCCCGAAGGCGACGTTCTCGTAGACATTCATGTTCGGGAACAGCGCATAGGCCTGAAACACCATGCCGATATTGCGCTGGTTTGGTCTCAGCGTCGTCTGGTCCTTGCCATTGATGACGATCGATCCGCCAGTCGGGATTTCAAAGCCGGCGATCATGCGCAGCACGGTGGTTTTGCCGCAGCCCGATGGTCCAAGAAAGGAGACGAACTCGCCCTTTTCGATGGCCATGTTGAAATCATGCACGACCTGCACGGAGCCGAAGGATTTCTTGATATTGCTAAGTGTCAAAAAGCTCATGAAAATCTTGTCCTCAGGCCTTGGGAGGCGCGCCCTTCTGGTAGCGTGAAACGAGTTGGATCAGACCCAGGCAACCCCAGGTGATGCCGAAGGAAATCACGGCAAGGGCCGCCGGTTCATAGGCGCGGTTGGCGCCGAGCAGCTGCATATAGGGGCCGAAGGCCGGGCGGTTCAAAAGGGCCGCCATGGTGAATTCACCGATGACGATGGCGAAGGTCAAAAACGCGCCCGAGAGCACCGCGACCAGAACATTGGGCAGGATGATGCGCGACAGGATGGTCGTCCACCCCGCGCCAAGGCTTTGCGCTGCTTCCGTCAGCGTCGAGACGTCGATGGTCCTGAGACCGGTGTCGACGGCGCGGTACATGTAGGGCAGGGCGAGCGTGGCATATCCGAACATCAGAAGAAGGTTTGTGCCGAAGGTCGTGCCGGTCAGCGGCAGCCAGCTGGAGGTGTTGTAAAGCCTGATGTAACCGAACACGATGACGATGGCAGGAATGACCAGCGGCAGAAGAGTAATGAATTCGATATAGGGCCGCAGGCCCGGCAGTTTCAGCCGCACCCAATAGGCCGTTGGCACGACCAGCAGAACGCCGAAGACGATGGTGAACAGCGCCATCACGACGGAATAGCTGAAGGTCTCCTGAAAACGCGGATCGGTAAGCACCTTGGCATAGGCGTCGAAGGAATATTCGCCGCGCCGCATTTTCAGCGAGAAGTTGGTCATGCCGATCAGCGGCAGGGCGAAATAGAGCAGGCCGAAAATCAGCGCGCCCCAGGCGAAGAAACGCTTCATTTCAGCCACCTTTCGCTGCGGGCGCGCAGCCAGATATAAAGTGCATTGGCGATGCCGGTGACGACGATCATGCCGAAGGCAAGCGCATAACCGAGATGCGGATTGCCGAGAACGTCGCCACGGATCTGCGCGAAAAGCAGGATCGGTACGATGTTGAGCGAGGAGCCGGTGAGCGCGATCGCGGTTGCCACTGCGCCGAAGGCGTTGGCAAACAGCAGCGACATGGTGCCGAGCAGCGACGGCAAAAGGATGGGGAAGGCGACCATGCGCCAATATTGCAGGCCGGTTGCGCCGAGAATTTCGGCTGCCTCGCGCCATTCGCGCTTCAGGCCATCAAGTGCCGGCGTGATGATGAGGATCATCAGCGGTATCTGGAAGAACAGATAGGTGACGGTGAGGCCCCAGAAGGACAGGATGTTGAAGCCCAAAAGCCTGAGATCAATGCCGACCTGCGTCTTCAGAAAGACGGTAAGCAGGCCGACCGGGCCGAGCGTGGCGATGAAGGCGAAGGCAAGCGGCACGCCGGCAAATTGCGAAGCGACGCCGGAAAAGGTGAGAAGCGGGCCGCGAATGCGCTGCGGCAGGCCGCCAAGCACCACGGCTGCGGCGACGGCAAAGCCGATCAGGCAGCCGAGTGCTGCCGAGGCAAGGCTGATCTTGATCGAAATCCAGTAGGCGGCAAGGATTGATGAGGTGAAAAGCCCGGCAATGTTTTCCAGCGTGAAGCTGCCATCCGTCTGCTGAAACGCGCCGATGACGATCTTCATCGTCGGCAGGATCAGAAACAGCAGAACAAAAACGGCAAAAGGTACGATTCCTATCCAGTGAAGAGGCAACTTCCTGCCCGCATCGGATGGTCCGCCGGTGTTGGTCGATGACATGCCTTGTCCCCAAACGCCGTTTTTAAAACGGTCTGTCTATTAAGGTATTCATTATAAAAGAAGCACCCCGGCTTTGATCGGCCGGGGCGCATTTTCAACAGTTTACTTCACGTTCGCGCCGACGACGCTGTCCCAGCCGCCGGTGACGGCAGCCTTGTTGGCGTCGACTTCCTCGAGTGTCGGGAAGATCGCCTTTTCATAGGCTGCTGCGGGCGGCAGGCTGTCGATCAGTTCCTGCGGAACCTTGCCGGCCTTGACCATGGCGTTGAAGCGGATCGGGTGGCAATAGCCCTTCAGCCAGCCGAGCTGACCGTCGTCGGAATAGAGGTGTTCCATCCAAAGCTTGGCGGCGTTCGGATGCGGCGCGTAGGCGGAAATGCCCTGAACGTAAACGCCGGCGAGAACGCCCTTCTCAGGAACGACGACTTCCGTGGGCGGGTTGTCGTTCAGCGTCTTCTTCCAGGAAAGGGCGTTATAGTCCCAGGCGATGATGATCGGGGTCGCACCCTGGGCCAGCGTGCCGGCCTTGCCGATGACCGGAAGGAAATTGCCCGCCTTGTTGAGGTCGGCGAAATACTTCAGGCCGGCTTCACCGGCTTCCTTGCCGGACTTCGCACCGGTGGAAAGACCGGCGGCGAGAACGCCGAGGATTGCCTGGTTGGAGGCGCGCGGATCGCCGGCAAGCGCTACCTGACCGGAATATTCCGGCTTCTGCAGGTCGGCCCAGTCCTTCGGCGTGTTCTTGACGAGGTCCTTGTTCACGAACATCGACATGACGCCGTAATAGTCGCCGTACCAGTAACCTTCCGGATCCTTCACATTGTCAGGAATTTCGTCCCAGGTGGAGACCTTGTAAGGCTGCAGCAGGCCTTCGGCCTTCATCTGCGGGCCGAAGGCGAGACCGACGTCAACGACGTCAGGAGCCTGCGGGCCCTTGTTGTCCTTGTTCGCCTTGATGGCTTCGACTTCATCGGCGGAGCCGGCGTCGGGGTTCAGCTCGTTGACGGTGATTTCCGGGTATTTTGCCTTGAAAGCGGCAATCACGTCGCCGTAACCACACCAGTCGTGCGGCAGCGCGACGGTGGTCAGCATGCCTTCCTTCTTGGCGGCGGCGATCAGTTCGGCGCTCGGTTCAGCGGCGGCAATCGCGGTGGAGGCGATGACCAGCGCGGTGGTCGTAGCAAGCAGTCGGCGGCAGTGAGAGATCACTTTTTTCTCCTCTTCGTGTTCTCATATTGCGGACGCTGATACGGATTCTCGATGAAGCTAATGTGACGGCCAGATTACAAATTATTTATCCGGATTCCGGCACTTTACACTCGTTTTCCGCCATTATCAGGATTGTATGCCTGTAATTGCGGGAGTTGCCCGTTGTCGTCCGTTAGACCAGATGCGTTCCCCAGCTTGGTGTTTTCCCCTGTTTTATCGTGCTGGTGGCGATGACAGGTATCCAATCAGCGTGCGGCATCCGCGTCAAGTCGTATGCCGGCTATGCAAATTCATGTTCTTTCCGGCCTGCGGAACAGCCGTGTCTGTTCAAACAGGCCTTCCAGCGCGTTCATGCGTTCCTTGGTTTCATCCCAGGTGCCGCTCTGCACCGCCTCGATCAGGGCTTCGACCACGAACAGGGTGACAACGGAGGAATCCCATGCCGAGGGAGCCTCGATCCTGACGCGGAAAATGTGCAGCGCATGGCGCGCCACCGGCGATGTCCATTGATCGGTGAAGAGAATGATCTGCACGCCGTTGGCCTTGGCCACTTCGGCAAGCGTCGTCATATCATGTTCGTAGCGGCGGATATCGAAGATGACGAGCACATCGCCGGCGCTCATATTGAGCATATATTGCGGCCAGGCGCTGGAATTGGACGACATCAGCGTCGTTTTCGGGCGGATCACCTGCATATGGGTGAAGAAATATTCGGCAATCGCGCCGGTGATGCGCCCGCCGACAAAATAGATGCTGCGCTTGCGGTCGGAAAGCAGCGCGGCGGCATTGTCGAAGACAGCGGTGTCGAGGTCACTCAGCGTATCGCGCAGATTGCCGGTAATGGCGTCGGCGAAGCGGTTGAGAATGTGCAGGCCGGGCGCATTGGTGGCCCAGCGGTCGTGTTTGGCGACGGGGCCGGAGATCGTTGCTTCCAGTTCCTGATGCAGATGCGCCTGAAATTCCGGATAGCCCTTATAACCGAGTTTTTGCACCATGCGCGCCACCGTTGGCGTCGAAACGCCGGCATTTTCCGCGATCGTGGTGATGCTGCCGAGGCCGGAGACGGGGTAGTTGCCGAGCAGGCTTTCCGCCAGCCGTTTTTCCGAACGGGTCAGCGCGCCGTAATGGGCATGGATGACATCCGACACGGTCGCCGTCGTGCTGCGCAAATTTTTCCCCTTTCCGGTCTTCTGCCGGTGCATGGCTAAAATAAACATCTGTGCCAGCTATCGAGTCAATGGGGAAAATGAAGAGAAAATTTCAAAATTCCATTTGACACTCGCAATAATGTGAAGAATTCTTTTCGTCATTGGCGGAACACGGGGTTTCCGGGTGGGGTTCGTGCATGACGGTGCGTTCACGGTTTTTCACAGAAGCGGAAGGGCAGGCCGTCGGCGTTGAGAATGCGGCGGCGAAAGGCGATGTCCTTCTCGTCTGCGAGCATGCCTCCGCCACCATACCGCAGAAATATGGCACGTTGGGTCTTTCGCCGGATGTGCTTTCGAGCCATGCGGCCTGGGATCCGGGCGCTCTGGCCGTTGCCCGGCTGCTTTCTGAAAAATTTGACGCCACGCTCGTCTATCAGCGCTTTTCACGTCTCGTCTATGATTGTAACCGGCCGCCCGAATCGCCTTCCGCCATGCCGGTGAAAAGCGAGATTTACGATATTCCCGGCAATTTCGAGCTTAGCGAAGCGGAGCGGTTCGCCCGCACGTCAGCGCTTTATGTGCCGTTTCATGACCGGGTGAGCGAGATTATCGCCAAACGGCAGGCGGATGGCCGCAAGGCGGTGGTGGTAACCATTCACAGTTTCACGCCCGTTTATCACGGCCGGTTCCGAAAGGTTGAGATCGGCATCCTGCACGATAGCGACAGCCGCCTGGCGGATGCGATGCTGGCGGGCGCCGAAGGGTCTTCGCTCACGGTCAATCGCAATGATCCCTATGGTCCGGAAGACGGCGTGACACATACGCTTCGCCTGCATGCGCTGCCGGACGGGCTTTTGAACGTCATGATCGAAATCCGCAACGATCTCATCGCCAATGAAGGAGATCAGGCGACTATTGCCGGTTTTCTCCATGAGCTCATGGAGAAGGCGCTCTCGTCGCTTGACGGGTGAGGGAGCAAGGGCTGGCCGATGGTGAAAGCACCGGGGCCGCCATCAAAACGAGACTGCCGCCATTCAATAAAGCCGGAAAGGCGCGAAGCGGCAAGGGAACAGCAAGTGCGTGCGGCAGAGCGAGGGAAGCACCCGCGTGAAGCCGGAAACTGGGGCACAATCGGCCAATAACGGCTGACTGGCTTGTTTTTTTCTTATCAGGAGAGAAGGGCATGGACAGTTCATCATCAGGCGTCAGCTACAAGAAGGCTGATGCATCCTATTTCGAAAAACGCGGACTATCCCGTTATGCGGGCGTGTGGTCGCTGTGGTCACTCGGCGTCGGCGCGGTCATATCCGGGCATTTTTCCGGATGGAATTTCGGCTTTTCCACCGGCGGCTGGGGCGGCATGCTGGTGGCGGGCATCATCATCGCCATCATGTATCTCGGGCTGACATTTTCGATCGCGGAAATGAGCCCGGCCTTGCCGCATACGGGTGCGGCCTATTCCTTCGCCCGCACGGCCATGGGTCCATGGGGCGGGTTCATCACCGGACTTTGCGAGAATGTCGAATATGTGCTGACGCCGGCGGTCGTCGTCACCTTCATCACGGCCTATGTGAACTCCATTCTCGGCCTTGATCCGGCCTATTCACCCTTCGTGTGGATAGCGTTCTATCTGATCTTTCTTGCGCTCAATGTCTTCGGACTTGAGCTTTCCTTCAAGGTCACACTTGTTATCACACTGATTTCGCTCGCCGTTCTGGTGTTCTTCTGGATCAGCGCCATTCCCAATATCGATTTTTCGCGTTTCGCGCTCAATATCGGTGTCGGACCTGATGGCAAGGCGGTGGAGCTGCCGGAAGGTGGCGGTTCCTTCTTCCCCTTCGGTTTCTCGGGCGTTCTCGCCACGCTGCCTTTCGCGGTCTGGCTGTTCCTCGCCATCGAGCAGCTGCCGCTGGCGGCTGAAGAATCAGTCGATCCCAAACGAGACATGCCCAAGGGCATCATTCTCGGCATGGTGACGCTGATGGTCTCGGCCTTCATGATCGTGCTGCTCAACCCATCCCTGCCGGGCGTTGGCGCCTTCCATCTCAGCTCCTCGCTCGAGCCGCTGCTTGATGGCTTCAAGGCGATCTACGGCGATGGCGGCGTGGTGGTGCTGGGTCTTGTTGCCTTGACCGGCCTGATCGCCAGCTTCCATACGATCCTTTATGCGCAGGGCCGGCAGATCTATTCGCTGTCGCGTGCGGGTTATTTCCCGACCGTGCTGTCGATCACCCACTCGAAATACCGCACACCCTATGTCGCCAATATCTCCGGCGCGATTGTCGGCCTCGCTGTCATGCTTGTCATCTGGTTCTCGCTGGGTGCGGAACAGGGCGGCAGCATCATCGGCAGCGTGCTTTTGAACATGGCAGTGTTCGGTGCCATGTTCTCCTACATCATGCAGGCGATTTCCTTCATTCTGCTGCGGAAGAACCTGCCGCATATCGAGCGGCCGTTCCGCTCGCCCTTCGGCATTCCGGGCGCGGTGCTGACTGTTATCATCGCCATCGTCACGCTGCTTTACCAGATCCAAGATCCAAACTTCACCAAGGGCGTGCTCTGGGTCGCCGTCTGGTTTGCCGTGGCGATCGCCTATTTTGCCTTTGTCGGACGCCATCGCCTCATCCTGTCGCCGGAAGAGGAATTCGCGATGGAGCACAAGCAGGCTGCGGTTACCGCAGCGGCTGCAAAGGCCTGATGCACAAACAAACGGGCGGCCGCATCCCGGCCGCCCGGTCGCCACAATAAAAGGGAACGGACAAAAATGACGAGCTACACATTCGACGCGCTTAAAATGGATGTCGCCGAGGGGCGCATCGACACGGTTCTGGCCTGCCTTGTCGACATGCAGGGGCGTCTGATGGGCAAACGGTTCCAGGCGGAATTCTTCGTCGAAAGCGCCTTTGAGGAAACCCATAGCTGCAACTATGTGCTTGCCACCGACATGGAGATGGAAACCGTTCCCGGTTACAAATCCTCCAGCTGGGAAAAGGGCTATGGCGATTATGTGCTGAAGCCAGACCTTTCGACGCTGCGGCGCGTGCCATGGCTGGAAGGCACGGCGCTGGTGCTTTGCGACGTGCTTGACCATCACACCCATGAGGAAGTGCCGCATTCGCCGCGCGCGCTTCTCAAAAAGCAGGTGGCGCGGCTGGAGGCCATGGGGCTGAAGGCCTATATGGCGACTGAGCTGGAATTCTTCCTGTTCGACCAGACCTTCGATGCGGCGCGCGCCAACGGTTACAAGGGGTTGAACCTCGCCAGCGGTTATAATGAGGATTACCACATCTTCCAGACGACCAAGGAAGAGGATGTCATGCGGGCGCTGCGCAAGGGCTTGCAGGGCGCCGGCATTCCGGTCGAAAATTCCAAGGGTGAGGCATCCGCCGGCCAGGCGGAAATCAACGTTCGTTACGCCGATGCGCTGACCATGGCCGACCGACACGCCATCATCAAGAACGCCACCAAGGAGATCGCCTGGTCGAAGGGCAAGGCTGTGACCTTCCTTGCGAAGTGGAACTACAATGCCGCCGGCAGTTCCTCGCATATTCATCAGTCGCTGTGGAGCGTCGACGGCAAGACGCCTGCTTTCCTCGACAAGGACGCCAAGCACGGCATGTCGGAGCTGATGCGGCATTATGTTGCCGGGCTTCTCGCTCATGCCAGCGAGATCACCTATTTTCTCGCCCCCTATATCAATTCCTACAAGCGGTTCATGGCTGGCACGTTTGCGCCCACCAAGGCGATCTGGAGCCTCGACAACCGCACGGCGGGATATCGCCTCTGCGGCGAAGGCACCAAGGGCATCCGCATCGAATGCCGCGTCGGCGGCTCCGATCTCAATCCCTATCTCGCCATGGCGGCTTTGCTTGCGGCAGGCATTGACGGCATCGAAAATAAACTTGAACTTGAGCCCGCTTTTGTCGGCGATGCCTATGGCGGCAAGGACGTGCGCGAGATACCCAAGACCCTGCGTGACGCCACCGCGTTTCTGGACGGATCGAAAATGCTGCGAAAGGCCTTCGGCGACGATGTGATCGACCATTATGTCCATGCCGGACGGTGGGAACAGGAAGAATACGACCGCCGCGTGACCGACTGGGAAGTGGCGCGCGGTTTCGAACGAGCCTAATCATTACGGGAAAACATCATGACCATGATCCAGAATATCTCGCCCATCGACGGCTCGGTTTATGCCGAGCGGGAGGCGATGTCGCTGGAAGCGGCGCGCGCCGCCGTTTCGAAGGCGCGCAAGGCGCAAAAGGATTGGGCGCGACGTCCGCTTGAGGACCGCGTTCAGCTGGTTCTGAAGGGTGTTGCGCGCCTCAATGAAATGGTGGCGGAAGTCGTGCCGGAACTGGCGCATATGATGGGCCGTCCGGTTCGTTACGGCGGCGAGTTCAAGGGTTTCAACGAGCGCTCCAACTATGTCGCCTCCATCGCGGCCGATGCGCTGGCGCCGCTCGTCATCGAGGAAAGCGGCAATTTCGAACGCCGCATCGAGCGCGAAGCGCATGGCGTGGTCTTCGTCATTGCTCCCTGGAACTATCCTTACATGACGGCGATCAATACCG
Organism: Agrobacterium sp. 719_389; assembly: GCF_900188475.1. NCBI lineage: Bacteria > Pseudomonadati > Pseudomonadota > Alphaproteobacteria > Hyphomicrobiales > Rhizobiaceae > Agrobacterium > Agrobacterium sp. 719_389. The sequence continues at coordinate 163,960 of NZ_FYEM01000012.1, read as the reverse complement.
TTGCGCCCGCCCTGATGGCCGGCAATACGGTTGTTATCAAGCATGCGGCGCAGACGCTGCTGGTCGGCGAGCGCATGGTGCGGGCTTTCCTAGAGGCCGGCGTGCCGGAAGATGTCTTCATCAACGTCTTCCTCGACCACGCCACGACCTCGGCGCTGATTTCCGAAGGCCTATTCAATTTCGTCAACTTCACCGGTTCGGTGGAAGGCGGCCGCGCCATCGAGCGCGCCGCAGCCGGCACCTTCACCGGTCTCGGGCTTGAGCTCGGTGGCAAGGACCCCGGTTATGTGATGGAGGACGCCGATCTCGACGCCGCCGTCGATACGCTGATGGATGGCGCCACCTATAATTCCGGGCAATGCTGCTGCGGCATCGAGCGCATCTACGTCAACGAAAACCTCTACGACGAATTCGTCGAGAAGTCCGTCGCCTGGGTGTCCAACTACAAGCTCGGCAATCCGCTGGAGCAGGAAACCACTCTTGGGCCGATGGCCAACAAGCGTTTCGCCAAGGTGGTGCGCGCGCAGATCGCCGATGCCGTCTCAAAGGGTGCGAAGGCGCTGGTCGATCCGAAGCTCTTCCCTGCCGACGACGGTGAAGGCGCCTATGTCGCGCCGCAAATCCTCGTCAATGTCGATCATTCCATGGAGTTCATGACCGAAGAAACCTTCGGCCCTGCTCTTGGCATCATGAAGGTCAGACATGACGACGAAGCCATCGCGCTGATGAATGACAGCAAATACGGCCTGACCGCCTCGCTCTGGACGCAGGATGCAGCGCGTGCCGGGCGCATCGGCCGTGAGATCGAAACCGGAACCGTGTTCATGAACCGCGCCGATTATCTCGATCCCGCCCTTTGCTGGACCGGCGTGAAGGAAACGGGCCGCGGCGGCTCGCTCTCCATTCTTGGTTTCCAGAACCTGACCCGACCGAAATCCTACCATCTGAAGAAAGTCACGAAATGAATATCGTCGCCAACTGGAGCTATCCCACCGCCGTCAAGCTTGGCCGTGGCCGGATCAAGGAACTGGCGGAAGCCTGCAAGACGCTCGGCATCAAAAAGCCGCTTCTCGTGACCGATCGCGGCCTTGCCAACATGGCGATCACCGCACATGCGCTCGATGTGCTGGAAGAGGCTGGCCTTGGCCGTGCAATTTTCGCCGAGGTCGATCCGAACCCCAACGAGATCAACATGGAAGCCGGCGTCAAAGCCTACCGCGATGGCGGCCATGACGGCGTCGTCGCCTTCGGCGGCGGTTCGGGCCTCGATCTCGGCAAAACAATCGCCTTCATGGCCGGGCAGACGCGCCCGGTCTGGGATTTCGAGGATATTGGCGACTGGTGGACGCGGGCGGATGCCGCCAAGATCGCCCCGATCGTCGCGGTGCCGACCACGGCGGGCACCGGTTCGGAAGTCGGCCGCGCCAGCGTCATCACCAATTCGCAGACCCATGTGAAGAAGATCATCTTCCATCCGAAGCTGTTGCCCGGCGTCGTCATCTGCGATCCGGAGCTTACAGTCGGCATGCCGAAGGTCATTACGGCCGGCACGGGCATGGATGCCTTTGCCCATTGCCTCGAAGCCTATTCATCGCCGTTCTTCCATCCTATGAGCGCCGGTGTGGCGCTGGAGGGCCTGCGTCTCGTCAAGGAATTCCTGCCGCGCGCCTATAAGGACGGCACGGACATCGAAGCGCGCACCAATATGATGGCGGCGGCGGCGATGGGGGCGGTTGCGTTCCAGAAGGGCCTCGGCGCCATTCACTCGCTCTCGCATCCGATCGGTGCGGTCTACAATACCCATCACGGCATGACCAATGCCGTCGTGATGCCTGCGGTGCTGCGCTTCAATCGCCCGGCCATCGAAGACAAGATCGCCCGCGCGGCCGCCTATCTCGGCATTTCCGGCGGTTTCGACGGCTTCTATGACTATGTGCTCGAGCTTCGCAAGGAACTCGGCGTGCCGGAAAACCTGACCGCCATGGGCATCAAGCCTGACCGTATCGATGAGCTTACGGCGGAGGCGATCAAGGATCCGAGCTGCGGCGGCAATCCGGTGCCGATGACGCTCGAGAATACAAAGAAGCTGTTCGAGGACTGCTTCTGATGAGCCCTGCCATTCGCTAGGTTTATGAGAGGCCGAGTGGGTGCGATTTTCGTCTTCTCGCCGGCGGGGAGAAGAAACAAGCCGCACCGTCGTGCCCTGCATCAGGACAGGGCTGAGATACGATCTGTAATCCATGAAGCCCGCGATGATCCAGTCGCGGGCTTTTTGTTGTCCCCAAAAACGATCTTAGCCTTTTCTTAACCATCTTCGTTAAGGTTATGGAAAGCACCATGATTGGTTCGGTGCGTGAATGAGCATGAAACGGCTCTGACCAACAGGGGGTATCATGTCAGTCATCACTTTCGCCAATACCAAGGGCGGCGCTGGAAAAACCACGGCTGTGCTGCTTCTCGCGACCGAACTGGCCAGCAGCGGCCACCGCGTGACGGTTCTGGACGCCGATCCGCAATTGTGGATTTCCCGCTGGCGCGAATTATCAGGCGACATCGAAAATCTCTCGGTGATTTCGCATGTGACGATGGCCTCGCTCGAGGGTCATATTCGCGAAAACAAGGCCAACACCGACTGTTTCATCATCGACCTTCCGGGAGCGAAAACGCCGCTTCTGACGATGGCGCTCGGTATTTCCGATCATGTGCTTATCCCGGTACAGGGTTCAGCCATGGATGCGCGCGGCGCTGCCGAGGTTCTCGATCATATCGAATTCCTGAACCGCAAGATGGGCAAGGCGATCGCCCATTCCATCGTGCTGACGCGGGTCAATGCCATGGTGGCGACGCGCTCCCTGCTTCTCGTCAAAATGCTGCTGGCTGAGAAGAACGTCTCGGTTCTCAATACGCCGATTGTCGAGAGAGCAGCCTATCGCGATATTTTCGATTATGGCGGCACGCTTCTCTGTCTCGACAAGGACAAGGTCAGCAATATCGACAAGGCCGTGGAGAATGCGAAAGCCTTCGCGACTGAGGTCGTCGGCCTTCTGCCGCAACGGCTTCTGCGGCTCGGCACGCAACCTGCGCGCCTCTTCACCCGCAAAGCCGCCTGAGAGCCGGAGCTGCCTGAAGCGCAGGGACAGGTTCCGTCCGCCTGCTTAAGGCCAGAGGACATTTCCGGGCCGTCAAGGCGCATAGCCGCGCAGCTTGTTGTAACGTGTGACCTGCTCCTTGGTCAGCAGCTTCACCGTTTCGAGATGAGCGGCAAGGTGGATGTATCTCAGCCTGGCGCGGCTTTCTTCAATACGGTCGAGCTGCGCGCGCAGTTGATCCGCATTGATCGCGCCGGTACGGAAGCTGGCATCCAGCGCCGCTTCGCCGGCGATCATTTGCCTGCCCTCTGTCGCGGCATCTTTCCGCATGGTTTGAAACAGCTGCTGGACGGCGGCGGTCTGCTCCGCCGTCAGCGCCAGTTCGGTCGCCATCTTGCTGACATGTGAGGGACCCGGCATACCGTTGAGATCGGCGGCTTTCGCAAAGCCCCATCCGCCTCCCTGTTCCAATTCGGCAATATCTTCAGCCGACAGGCTCTTGATGGTTCGGCTCTGCTGGCCCGCATAGGGCGATTGGTGGAGATGCCGCTCTTCCCCGGCGGCTGAGAGGGGGAGAAGAGCGGTTAGGAAGACAAGAACCGTGGATTTCATGAGGCTACTCGGGTTGTTGCGATCCCCTGAGCTTGCCAGCCGGCCGGTTTGCCGGACATGATAGAAATCATGTCGAGTTCGATTTTTGACCAGCTTCGCCCGAGGGCGTCCATCTCCCGATCCTTTGAAAAAGGTGAATACCTTTTTCATCAGGGCGATCCCATTCACATGCTGGCGCTGGTCGCCGAGGGCTGCGTCCACCTGATGCGGTTTCAGGCGGATGGACATAGTGCAGTGTTGCAGCGCGCGGGGCCCCTGACGATTCTTGCCGAAGCCTCGGTCTTCTCGAAGCAATATCACTGCGACGCCATCGCGATGACGGCAGGGCGCGCATTGTTCGTGTCCATCAGCACGCTGCGGCAATTGCTGGAACGCGAACCCGCATTCGCACTCGAATGGATAAATCATATCTCCGGCGAGCTAAAAAAGGTCAGGACGCGGGCGGAAATATTGGCGCTACGCTCGGTCAGCGCGCGGCTTGAAGCATGGATCACCGTCAACGAAGGCAGGCTTCCGCCCAAGGGGCAATGGAAGAGCCTCGCGGCTGAAATAGGCGTTTCTGCCGAGGCTTTATATCGGGAAATAGCCAGACGCCCGGCTTCATCCGACTAACCGGGCGCAGGCAGAAAATTATTCGCTTGATTTGGAAATGATCGTTTCCTATATTGCGGCCATGACCAATATCGCCCAACCCAATTCTCAGGAGCAGCGCCATCGCGGCAGGCCACGCGAGTTCGATCTCGACCGTGCACTTGATGGCGCGATCCGCGTTTTTTCCAGACGAGGTTACCACGCTACCTCCGTTGGTGATCTCACCGATGCGATGGAACTGGCGCAGGGCAGTCTTTACAAGGCCTTCAAGGACAAGAAGGCCGTGTTCATCGCCACGATGGAGCGCTACAGGATCGTACAGACCGGGCGTTTCGAGGCAGCGGTGGCCGGCTTCGATACCGGTTATGAGCGCCTTAGGGCAGGCCTGATGTTCTATGCGGAACGGTCGCATGGTGGTGTCGGCTCTGACGGATGTCTGGTGGTTGGTGCTGCTGCCGATCTGGCCGCCCTGGATGACGACATTGCAGTTGTGGTCGAGCGGGCCGTGAAGGCGAGGGAGCGCATCGTCGCCCGTCTCGTTGCCGAAGGGCAGAAGGATGGTTCCGTAGGTTCAAAGGCTGATCCCGATGATCTCGCCCGGGCGATGTTGTGCATGATGTACGGCATGCGCGTGGTGGGAAAGACGGGGCGCAGCCTCAAAGACATGGTGGCCGTGGTGGATATCGCCATGAAGCTTGCCGAGTGATTTTATGACTATTTAGGAAACGATTGTTTCCATATTGGAGAGAATGATGACGACGCGTGTAATTGAAGGGGATGATGTTGAGGCAACATCCATTTCCCCGGCCTTGACTTTCCTCCTGGCGACAGCCTGCGGACTGATTGCCGCCAACCTTTATTATGGCCAGCCGCTTGCCGGCATCATCGGGGCGGAACTTGGTCTTTCCGCCGGCGCTACCGGCCTTATCGTAACCCTGACTCAGATCGGTTACGGTATCGGTCTGCTGTTTGTCGTGCCGCTTGGCGATCTCGTTGAAAACCGCAAGCTGGTCGTCAGTTCCGTCGCGATGGCGGTGCTTTCCCTCGTGGGAGCGGCATTCGCGCCGCATGCGGCCCCGTTTCTGATTGCGGCCTTTCTCGTCGGCGTCAGTTCGGTGGCGGTACAGGTCATCGTTCCCTATGCCGCCCATATGGCGCCGCACGCCATTCGCGGGCGGGTGGTCGGTAATGTCATGAGCGGGCTGATGGCCGGCATCATGCTGGCGAGGCCGGTTTCCAGCCTGTTGTCGGAAGTGGTGTCCTGGCGCGGTGTGTTTCTGACGTCTGCGGCAGTCATGGCGCCTCTTGCCGTGGTGCTTTTCCGGCTTCTGCCCGCCCGTATGCCCGATGCGCGGCTGAGCTATGGGGCCTTGATGGCCTCGATGGGCCGGCTGGCGCTGCACACGCCGATCCTGCGGCGGCGGGCGATCTATCACGCCTTCCTGTTTGCGGCTTTCAGCCTGTTCTGGACCACGACGCCGCTTTATCTGAGCGGACCGCATTTCAATCTGAGTCAGGGTGAGATTGCGCTCTTTGCACTGGCCGGTGCGGCCGGCACCGTGGCCGCGCCGATTGCCGGGCGGATGGCCGATCGCGGCTGGACGCGTGCGGCCACCTTCTTTGCACTGGTGGCGGTGGCGCTCTCCTTCGCCGTCACGCATCTGGCGCCTGAAGGTTCACATCTGGCGCTCGCCATTCTGGTCGTCGCAGCCATCGTTCTGGATTTCGGCGTCACCACCAATCTGGTGCTCGGCCAGCGGGCGATCTTTACGCTCGGAGCGGAATTCCGCAGCCGCCTGAACGGTATCTACATGGCGACGTTTTTCATGGGCGGCGCGATCGGTTCCGCCGTGGGCGGCTGGGCTTATGCCGTTGGCGAATGGCAAGCCGCCTCGTGGATCGGCTTTGCCTTGCCGGTGGCAGCCCTTCTATATTTCCTGACGGAAAAGCGCGACTGAAACGCCATCAACGAAAAAAGCCCGGCGGACCAAACCGCCGGGCTTTTTCTTTTTCTTCCAGCCGATTTATTCCGCGAATTCGACCACCACGCCGGGACGGACCATTTTCGCCAGCTCGGTCGCATCCCAGTTGGTCAGGCGGATACAGCCGTGGCTGTTGGTCTTGCCGATCTTGGACGGTTCCGGCGTGCCGTGAATGCCGTAAGTCGGCTTCGACAGGGCGATCCATACCGTGCCGACCGGGCCGTTCGGACCCGGCGGGATCTGCAGGATCTTGTCGTTCTGGCCCTGCTTGAAGTTGATCTTCGGATTATAGGTGTAACCCGGATTGAGCGCGATGCGCTCCACCGTATGCGTGCCGCTCGGCGAGGGCGTATCCGTGGAACCGATAGTGGCGGGATAGGCTGCGATCAGGTTGCCGTCCTGACCATAAGCGAAGACCTGCTTGATGCCCTTGTGCGCAACGATACGGGCGACCTGCCCCTTCTTCGTCTCGCCCGGATTAACGACCTTGATGATCGTACCGGGCACGGAGAAATCGATGCCGGGGTTCAGTTCCTTCAGGTAGTTCTCATCCATATGGAAGCGTTCGGCCAGCGCCTCGGACGTGGAGGTGAAGGAGAGCGCCGGCAATTGTGATTTTGCGGCATAGTCGTCCGGAATGGAGGCGACATAGGGGCCTGCGGCATCGGCAGCAGTGATCGTATAATCCACGATCGGCATGCCGCCGGAGGCGCGCAGCCGCTCCAGAATATCATCGGAATTGTTCGGATCGAGCTTTTCGCCGGTCATGTCCTGCCAGGCGGCAATCGCCTTGTTGACGTTGTCGCCCATCTTGCCGTCGATAACGCCGGGCGAGATGCCCTCGCGATCGAGGAAGGTCTGCAGCGCGACGATCTCCTGACGCGAGCGGTTGACAGGTGTGGTCACCGGCGTATGCCGCTCAATCAGGTGATCCGGCTGCGGAACGGCGGCCGTGGTGCTCTCGCCGGGCATCGGTTGACCGAGTGGGCCGCTTTCAACCGCGCCGGGCGCGGGAACGGAACCGGTATAGAAATTGTCGTCGGAGCCGTCGCCGCGATATTCGCGGTAATCGCGCACGCTGCCATTGTCCTGATAGCCATAGTCGCGCTGCGGCTCGCGATACTGGCCGCCGGGGGCGGGCGGATAATAGGTGGTGTCGCGCTGGCGTGCCTGCTGACGCTGCTGATAACCGGAGGGCATTTCGGTGGCCAGGAGATTGCCGTACTGGTCGTAAAACACCGTGCGACCCATCGCATCACGGCTGATGACGATATCACCGCGCTCCGGCATGAAGTCGAGCACACGACCGTCCGGAGTGACCAGCATTGTCTGCTGCTGGTCGCCATAACGCTGCTGCGCGCCAGCCTGGAGCGGGGCGATAACCGCCACCAGCGCGACTGTCAGACCCAGAGCTGCGTTAAGAAACTGTTTCACGATTCTGCTATCCCTTGCTTGTTCACCGATAAACACACCGCAATCTTGACCCTATTGTGAAAAAGGTGAATTCGCGGTTAATGCAATCTTAATTTCCGTCACGGTTAGTAGCGTTTCCGTGAACCATGCGTTTTTAGTGCCACAGGGAGGTTGTCTTGCGTTCGTTTCAGGCTGGCAGGTCGCCACGCATTTTCCTCGATGAAACCTCCGTTTTCGATATCGGCGCTTGCGTCGTCGATGGCATCGATATCGCGCCCGGCCGCGCCATTCCCGATGATGGCGATGCGCGTATCGACCATTCGCTGGAAGGCTTTCTGTTCACCTGCGGTCCCGACCATATCCGCCATCCCGAACCGATCGATGGCGACGGTGAGGGGCGTCGATATCCGCTGCATGGCTCCTTCTCCTCGCATCCCGCGACGATCATCGTCTTCGATGTTCAGGAGTCCAATGCGCTGGCGCGCGTCGAGGTTCCCGTAAAGCTCGCCGATGGTGGCACAGCACTGCTGGAACGGACATGGAGCATCCATGGCGAAAGCGGCGAAGTCAGCCTTGATGACAGGATCGTCAATACGTCAGACCGGCCGATCCCGGTATTCCTGATGTATCACATGAATGTCGGCGCCCGCCTGTTTGATGATGCCGTGCGGCTTGAAGGCGCGATGCTGGATGGCGGCGGCCACGGCTGGCGTTTTGGCGAGGAGCCGGGCAATGTTTTCTGTGTTTCCGCCGGCAAGGACGAATGGGCGGAATTGAAGCTTGGCCCGATTGCGGCCATTGGCGGGAAGACACTGACCGTGCGTTTTCGCACGGAGACGCTGCCCTATCTGCAAATGTGGCGTAACCAGCAGGAGCCCGCCAATGTGCTCGGCATCGAGCCGGTTTCGCATCGCTGGGTGGGGCGTGGCGAGCTTGAGGCGGCGGGCGAGTTCAATATTCTTCAGCCGGGCGAAAGCCGTTCCTTCGGCCTGCGCTTTTCCATCCTCTGAGCTGTACCGAATGAAGGCCGCGCATCATTGACGCATGGGGTTTGACCGCTTACATCGGATGCGGATTTAAGGATGACAGCCAGCGGCGCGGACGCCGGTTTCAGCGGAGGTATGACATGGATATCAGGCGCATAGACGACGAATATTCGGTAACGGGACAGATCAGCGTCGCCGATCTGGACGAGATCAAGGCGCTCGGCTTCAAGTCGATCGTCTGCCACCGCCCCGACGGCGAAGAAGACGGCCAGCCGCTTTTTGCCGATATTGCCGAGCGTGCGGAACAGCTTGGCCTCACCATCATGCATGTGCCTGTTGGCCGATATGGCGTCGACGCCGATGCCGCTGCCGGCATGGTGGATGCGCTGGACGAATTGCAGCGTCCGATGCTCGGTTATTGCCGCTCCGGCGCGCGCTCGACGGCCATCTACGAAAAGACCCATCACCTGCGCGGCTGATTTTCCGCACATCCCGACTTTTAATGCCAATCAACAGGAGTTTTTCATGACCATCAAGCGTATCGAGCCGGGCAAGCGCATGAGCGGCGCCGTCGTTCACGGCAACACCGTTTACCTGGCCGGCCAGGTTGGCGAAGGTACGAGCGTTACGGAACAGAGCAAGTCTGCTCTCGCTGAAGTCGACCGCCTGCTGGCCGCTGCCGGTTCGGACAAGTCGAAGATCCTGCAGACGATCATCTACCTCTCCGACATGTCCACCTTCGGCGAAATGAACGCCGTCTGGGAAGGCTGGATCGACCCGGCAAACCCGCCGGCCCGCGCCACCAGCGGTGCACCATTGGCAACGCCGGATTACAAGGTTGAGTTCATCGTGACCGCTGCTCTCTGAGCATCCGTCTGATTTTTGAGAAAGGCCGGGTCGCGGAAAGCGGCCCGGCCTTTTTTGATGAGAAAATTCGAAACCTTCGTTTCGTCATCCTCGGGCTTGTCCCGAGGATCCAATCACCTATCGCAATTTGATAGGTTGCAGATGCTCGGGACAGGCCCGAGCATGACGGAGGAGAGGGGATTGTCCCAGGTTTGTGAATCGCTTGGAAACGTCACTTCAAAAGCTAAGCAAGCGCCTTCTCAAACAGCTTCAACGTCGTCACCCGCTCCGCAAACCACAGCCTGGCCAGATCGCTCGCCGAGGCGAGATCGATGCCTTCAGGGTCGATGGAGGTGATCGTCCAGCGGCCGCTTTTTGCGCCGGCCAGAACGGCAAGCCGGGATGCTTCGCCCTTGATGGCGTTAAGGCGGATGGCTTCGCTTTCCGCCGCCGCCATCAGTTCGTCTGCGCCTGACAGATCGGTGCGCAGATCGGCCGGGGTGATGTTGCTGGCATTGCGGGCCGGGCCGCCATTGATCTGCACACCTTCCGTCCGCAGCCGGTAAAGCCGCGTATCGGGAAGGGAGAGATAAAGCTTCGCTTTGGGGTAGCGGGCAATGTAGCGCGCGATGGCGAGTGGCCCTTTATCCGGGCCGATTTGTTCCGCCTTGCCCACCAGTGTCAGCCGCGGCAGCGTCAGCGCATCGCCCTTGCCGAAGGGGGCGAGCGTCAGCGAGATGCGCGGGTCCGCCTCCATGTTGCGGGCATGCAGCGTCAGCCCGGCGGCGAAGAAGAACGGCGTGCCATCCGGCTCGATGCCGATATTGGTCGCGGTCGTATAGGGATAACCGCTGACGGGATCGAGAGTGGCGAGCGCTGCCGTGCGGGATGTGTGCAGCACGTCGCGGGCCACGCGCACGGCCTCGAAAGGCGCGCCGGCCGAGGGTTCGATCTTTGCGCCGCGTGGAGTGATGACGGGAGGGGCGGTGTCCGGCATGTCGTATCCTAAGCTGTGAGTCGCAGTCAGGATTTACACCATGCCGGAACCATGTCCATGCGCAATGTCACGCGCGGGTTCTGATCTGCGTCAGGGTCCGTGTCGGCGTGATGGCTTCAGCGTCCAGCTTCGCCTCGATGATGGCCGGCTTGCCGCTTGCACGGGCCCGTTCGAAGGCGGCGGCGAAGTCTTCGGTCCTTTCCACCGTTTCGCCGTGGCCGCCATAGGCCTTGGCAAAGGCGTTGAAATCCGGGTTGACGAGATCCGTGCCGCTGACACGGCCGGGATATTCCCGCTCCTGATGCATGCGGATCGTGCCGTAGGTGCCGTTATTGACCAGCACGGTGATGATCGGCAGGCCGTAACGCACGGCAGTGATGAATTCCTGACCATGCATCATGAAACAGCCGTCACCGGCAAAACAGATCACCTCACGCTCCGGGAAAAGGTGCTTCGCGGCAACCGCCGCCGGCAGGCCGTAACCCATCGAGCCTGATGTCGGCGCCGATTGCGTGTTGTAGCGACGGAAACGATGGAAGCGATGCACCCAGGTGGCATAGTTGCCCGCGCCATTGGTGAAGATCGCATCCTCGGGCACATTCGCCTCGATCCAGTCCATGATCGGCCCCATCTGCACCGCGCCGGGGCCAGTCTGCGGTGGGGTGGACCAATTCAGATAGGCCGAATGCATGGCGGCGGTGCGGTCCGCCCATGCGGCATTCGCGGTAAGGGTGAGCGAGGAGAGGGCGGCAACGAAATCATCCGGCGCGGCGCAGATCGCAAGATCAGGACGGTAAACGCGGCCAAGCTCTTCGGCTTCGGGATAGATGTGGACGAGTTTCTGCGAGGGGTAGGGGATGTCGAGCAGCGTATAGCCGGAAGACGGCATTTCGGAGAGGCGGCCGCCGAGCAGAACGACGAGATCGGCCTCCTTGATCTCCTTGGTCAGCGCCGGATTGATGCCGATACCGACATCGCCCGCATAGGAGGGGCTCAGATGATCGAACAGCATCTGACGGCGGAAGGAACAGCCGACGGGAAGTTTGTGCTTTTCCGCAAAAGCCTTGAAGCCTGCGACGCTTTCCTCGGACCAGCGCGTGCCGCCGATGATGAAGACCGGGCGCTTTGCCTCATCAAGCATTTTCGCGAAGGCGGCCATCTGCGACGGGCCAGGATGTGCCTCGACGGGTGTGTAGGGCTTCGCCTGGGGCGCTTCGACCTCTTCCACCAGCATGTCTTCGGGCAGGGTCAGCACAACCGGGCCGGGGCGGCCGGAGGTGGCGACGGCAAAGGCGCGGGTGACGAATTCGGGAATGCGGCGGGCATCGTCGATCTCGCCCACCCATTTGGCGAATTCGGTGAAAGCGCGGCGATATTCCACTTCCTGAAACGCCTCGCGCTCACGCGCTTCGCGCTGCACCTGGCCGATGAAGAGGATCATCGGAATGGAATCCTGCCGTGCGATATGCAGGCCGGCCGAGGCGTTGGTTGCGCCCGGACCACGGGTCACCATGCAGATGCCGGGTTCGCCGGTCAGCCGGCCCCAGGTGTCGGCCATCATGGCGGCGCCGCCTTCCTGGCGGCAGACCACGGTTTCGATGCCGCTTTCATAAAGCGCATCCAGCACGGCGAGATAGCTTTCGCCCGGAACGCAGGAAACGCGGGAGACGCCATTGGCCTTCAGCGCTTCGACGATCAATTGCCCGCCTGTTCTTTTCATTCCGGCTGCAGTCATGGCGTCGTGGTCCTTTCGATGTTTTCCAGTTCGGCCAGCACCTGCGCCTGATGTTCGCCGAGCTTCGGGCTCGGGCGTTCATAGCGCAGCGGCGTTTGCGACATGATAATGGGTGTGCGGACACCGGGGATGACGGTGCCGTCTTCCGCTTCCAGATCGATGCGAAGGCCACGTGCCTGAACCTGTGGATCGGCGAACATTTCCTCGATGGAGTTGATCGGCCCGGCCGGGACGGCGTTCTTTTCGCAGGCGGTCAGAAGATCGCGCTTCTGCCATTTCAAGGTTTCCGTGGACACGATCTGTCGCACCTCGACCTTATGGGCCACGCGGGCCTTGTTCGTCGCGTAACGCTCGTCGTCGGCAATCGCGCCGATGCCGAGAATATTGCAGAGACGGCGGAACTGGCCGTCATTGCCGACCGCGAGGATCAGGAAACCGTCGGCAGTCGGCACCACCTCATAGGGGGAAATATTCGGGTGGGCGTTGCCGAGCCGGACGGGAGGCTTGCCGGAAATCAGGTAATTCATGTTCTGGTTCGCCAGCACGGCCGACTGCACATCGAGAAGCGCCATGTCGATGTGCTGGCCTTCGCCTGATCGAATGGCGTGGATCAGGGCCGCCTGAATGGCTGACACGGAATAGATGCCGGTAAAGATATCGGCAACCGCAACACCCGCCTTCATCGGCTGTCCGTCCGCTTCGCCCGTGATCGACATGAAACCGGACATGCCCTGCACGATATAGTCGTATCCGGCGAGATCGGCATAAGGCCCGGTCTGGCCGAAGCCGGTGATGGAGCAATAGATCAGCTTCGGATTGAGCGCCCGCAGGCTCTCGTAGTCGAGGCCATATTTGGCAAGCCCGCCGCGCTTGAAATTCTCGATGACGACATCGGCGGTGCGCACCAGCCGGCGCACCAGCTCGCAACCCTCAGGCGTCTTCAGATCGGCGACGATCGAGCGTTTGCCGCGATTGGTGGCGTGATAATAGGCGGCGGAGAGGTTTTCTCCATCGGCATCCTCGACAAAGGGCGGCCCCCATGCGCGGGTATCGTCGCCGCCTTCGGGGTTTTCCACCTTGATGACGTCGGCGCCCATGTCTGCCAGCATCTGCCCCGCCCAGGGACCGGCCAGAACACGCGCCAGCTCGATGACGCGAATGCCTGATAGCGGCGGTTTCCTGTTCGGCATGTCGGTCATCTGTCCCCCGGTATTTGTGTCTGCCGGTTTATAGACCGCTGCTTGCCGCGTCGCATGTGATTTTATCTCATGGACTTATTCCGTTTCGGCAAAGGCTGCCTCAATCGCCGACGACGCGCCCGCACCAGGCGGCGAAATCCGCCGCCACGGCCTGCCAGCCGATCTCGTTCAAGGTCTCGTGCCGCATGCCCTTGTAGATCGTGTGCTCGACATGGCTGAAGCCGGCCTCCCGGAAACGCTCCGCCAGCCAGACGATCTCTTGGCCGTCATTGGTGGCTGAATCCTGATCGCCGCTGACAAGCAGAAGCGGCAAGGTTTTCGGAAGGCGCTCAATGAGTTTCGGTGCACGAAAGGACATTTGGAAAACATCCTGCCACAGGGAAACACTTGCCTCGAACTGGCAGAGCGGATCTTCCACATAGGCATCCACTGCCGCCTTGTCATGGCTAAGCCAGTCCGCATGGGTGCGCTTTTCCGGCATTCGGGCATTCCATACGCGGAAGGTTGCCTTCGGCAGAATGGCGCTCGGCACATCAGAGCCTTTCAGCATTTTTTCCAGCCGCAACAGCACCTGCGCGACGCGGCCCATGAGGCCGGGGTTGAGATTGGAATTCCAGATCGACAGGCCGTCGAAGGCATCCGGATGGCTGACGGCGGTGTTAAGCGCCACGAGGCCGCCCATGGAATGGCCGAACAGGATCACCGGCAGGCCGGGGTGCCTTTCGCCGACCATCCGGCGCATCGCCATGACGTCGGCGATGACCTTTTCCGCGCCGTCCTTCCAGCCAAAACGGCCAAGAGGCGCATCTGCCGCTCTCGTGCGGCCATGGCCGCGATGGTCGTGGGCATAGACTTCGAAACCCTGCTTCGACATCACATCCGCGAACCGGCGATAACGTCCGGCATAGTCGACAAGGCCATGGCAGATCATCAGCACGCCGCGCGCCGGGGAAAGGGCGGAGGGCTGGTGGCGAAAGGCGATGGATGCGCCGGAGGGGGCTTCCAGTCTCTCAATACGGCTGAAGGCCAAGTCGTCGGTCGTTTCATTCATGATCGCGCCTGTCCTGCCATAACATCTCTTGTCATAATCATGGGGTCATAATCGTGCCAGAGGTTGCCCCAAGGTCCTATTTACCCTACATAGCGGCAAATTTCCCGATACGTACTCTTTAAAATCCGATGTGGAGCATTCGCTACAATGGCACGTCAATTCATCTATCACATGGCCGGGCTGAACAAGGCCTATGGCGCGAAGAAGGTTCTGGAGAACGTTCATCTCTCCTTCTACCCAGACGCCAAGATCGGTATCCTCGGCCCCAACGGCGCCGGTAAGTCGACTGTTTTGAAGATCATGGCCGGTCTCGACAAGGAATATACCGGCGAGGCATGGCTGGCCGAAGGTGCTACGCTCGGTTATCTCGAGCAGGAGCCGAAGCTCGACGAAAACAAGACCGTGATGGAAAACGTCATGGAAGGCGTGGCGAGCAAGACGGCCATCGTTGACCGCTACAACGAATTGATGATGAATTATTCCGACGAAACGGCGGATGAGGGCGCGAAGCTTCAGGACATCATCGACAGCCAGAACCTGTGGGATCTGGAAAACCAGGTTGAAATGGCCATGGACGCCCTGCGTTGCCCGCCCGGCGACTCGGCCGTAACCGGCCTTTCGGGTGGTGAACGCCGCCGTGTGGCGCTCTGCCGCCTGCTGCTGTCGCAGCCGGACTTGCTGCTGCTCGACGAACCGACCAACCATCTTGATGCGGAAACCATCGCCTGGCTCGAAAAGCACCTGCGCGACTATCCCGGCGCCGTGATGATGATCACCCACGACCGCTACTTCCTCGACAACGTGACGGGCTGGATTCTCGAGCTCGACCGTGGTCGCGGCATTCCATACGAAGGCAACTATTCCGCTTACCTGCAGGCGAAAGCCAAGCGCATGCAGCAGGAAGCCCGCGAAGACGCCTCGCGCCAGAAGGCCATCAGCCGCGAAAGCGAGTGGATCGCCTCCAGCCCCAAGGCACGCCAGACGAAATCCAAGGCGCGTATCAAGGCCTATGACGAGCTGGTGGAAGCAGCTGAAAACCGCCGTCCCGGCGACGCGCAGATCGTTATTCCGGTTGCCGAGCGTCTTGGCCGTGTCGTTATCGAGGCGGAAAACCTCACCAAATCCTACGGCGATCGGGTTCTGATCGAGAACCTCACCTTCAAGCTGCCTCCGGGCGGCATTGTCGGCGTCATCGGTCCGAACGGCGCGGGTAAGACCACCCTGTTTCGCATGATCACCGGTCAGGAACAGCCCGATAGCGGCTCGGTGACTGTCGGCGAGACGGTTCAGCTCGGTTATGTCGACCAGAGCCGCGATACGCTGGCGGGTGACAAGACTGTCTGGGAGGAAATCTCCGGCGGCAACGACATCATCAAGCTCGGCAAGTTCGAAGTGAACTCGCGCGCCTATTGTGGCGCCTTCAACTTCAAGGGCGGCGATCAGCAGCAGAAGGTCGGCAATCTCTCGGGTGGTCAGCGTAACCGCGTGCACCTTGCCAAGATGCTGAAGGCCGGCGGCAACGTGCTGCTGCTCGACGAACCGACCAACGACCTTGATACGGAAACGCTGGCAGCGCTCGAAGAAGCGCTGGAAGCCTTCGCCGGTTGCGCCGTTATCATCAGCCACGACCGCATGTTCCTCGACCGCCTGGCCACCCACATCCTCGCTTTCGAGGGTGACAGCCACGTGGAATGGTTCGAAGGCAACTTCGAAGACTACGAAAAGGACAAGGTCCGCCGTCTCGGCCCGGAAAGCATCAAGCCCGGCCGCGTGAGCTACAAGCGCCTGACGCGCTGATCGCTTTCGTCATTTCTTCAAAAAGGCCCGCCGTAAAGCGGGCCTTTTTCCGTGCAATAAGTGGACATCATCGTCTCGCACGACACTTTACGCTTGCATCGAACGCTACATCGACATAAAGATATCTTTATATCTTGATTAGCTTGCGAGGCGCGGCAGAGTGACGTTCGGTCTGGACAAATTGGTGGATCTGTTGAAAGCGGCGGGTGAGACGACGCGCTTTCGCTTGCTTGCGCTTCTGGCTGCCGGCGATCTGACGGTTACCGATCTTACCGAAATCCTCGGCCAGTCGCAGCCGCGTATCTCCCGTCACCTCAAACTTTTGACGGAAGAGGGGCTGATCGAGCGTTATCAGGAAGGCGCATGGGCCTATTTCCGTCTGCGGCAGGATGGTGAGCCCGCGGGCGTCGTTCGGCAGCTGCTTGACGCCGCGTCGCCGTCTGATGCCGTTCTTCAGCGTGACAGTGAACGGCTTGCCACCGTCAAGCGGGTGCGGGCGGAGCGGGCGCAGGATTATTTCAGCCGCAATGCTTCCGCCTGGGACGAACTGCGTCGCCTGCATGTCAGTGACGAGGCCGTGGAGGGTGCGCTCCTGAAGCTGGTGGGCACCACGCCTGTCGATTCGCTTCTCGATCTGGGCACCGGCACCGGCCGTATCCTGCAGCTTCTGAGCGGCATCTATCGTCGCGCGATCGGCGTCGATGCCAGCCGTGACATGCTGTCGGTGGCGCGTGCCAATCTCGACAAGGCAGGGGTGGTCAACGCCTCGGTCCGTCATGGCGATATTCTCAATCTGCCGCTGGAGGGACAGGATTTCGATCTGATCGTTATCCATCAAGTCCTGCATTTCCTCGACCAGCCGGAAATCGCGCTTTCGGAAGCCGCGCGCATGCTGCGTCCCGGTGGGCGGCTGATCGTCATCGACCTTGCGCCGCATTCCTTCGAATATCTGCGCGATGAACATGCGCATGTGCGGCTCGGTTTTTCCCATCCGCTGATGGAAGAATGGCTGAAAAAGGCCGGACTTGCTCCGGACCGCGCCGTCGATCTTCATTCTGAAAAGGCGTCCGATGAATCTCTGGACGTGACGATCTGGGTTGCCCGCGACCAGCGGCTGCTGATGGCAGACGATGTGGTGCAAGAGGCCGTTTTACTCGCTGCCGGGAGGGCATGATATGTTGAGGTCGGAAACCGCACGCCACAATGGCGATATCCGGGGCGATATCCGGTTGTCTTTCGAATTTTTCCCGCCCAAGAATGCCGAGATGGAAACCCAGCTCTGGGAAACGGTTGCCGAGCTGAAGAAGTGGGATCCGGATTTCGTGTCCGTCACCTATGGCGCCGGTGGATCCACCAAAGCGCCGACACTGGATGCGGTGCGCCGCATGATCGGTGACAGCCATCTGTCGACCGCCGCACATCTGACCTGCGTGGATGCCAGCCGTGAGGACGTGCATCAGGTCATCGAAGAATTCCGTAACGCCGGCGTTCGCCATTTCGTGGCGCTGCGTGGCGATCCCTCCACCGGCATCGGCACGGCTTATCAGCCGCATCCGGAAGGTTATGAGAATGCTGCAGCCCTGGTGAAGGGACTGCGCGAGATAGGCGATTTCGAGATTTCCGTTTCCGCCTATCCGGAAAAACATCCCGAGAGCGCCAGCGATGCTGTTGATATCGATATGCTGAAGCGCAAGGCGGACAATGGCGCGACGCGTGCGCTGACGCAGTTCTTCTTCGATAACGACGTGTTCGAGCGCTATATGGAGCGGGTGACGGCTGCAGGCATCACCATTCCGGTGGTTCCGGGCATCATGCCGATCCAGAATCTCACCCAGCTCAAGCGTTTCGCCGGCCGTTGCGGCACCAGCGTTCCCGGTTTCCTGGATGAGCGTTTTGAAGGCTATGACGACGATCTGGAAGGTCGTGCCCGCGTGGCTGCGGAGGTTGCCGCCGAACAGATCGCCGATCTTCAGCGTCGCGGTGTCAATGAGTTCCACCTCTACACCATGAACCGCGCGCCCCTGGTCGACGCTGTGCTTGAAAATCTCGGGCTGGAGCGTCTGCGCCGCAGCGCCGCCTGACTTAAAGCAGCAGAGCACCGACATGAAAAAAGCGCAGGTCCCTCGGGGCCTGCGCTTTTTAAACTCGTGTCATCTACGGTTCTTATCTGCGTTTGGTCTTCACGTCGTGTCAGATGAAAAGCATCATCGCTACGAACAAAAACGCCAAACCGACTGCCAAGGCATTGAGAGATTTTGTAAGTCCCATGGGTGCCTCCTGTTGTTGACAGGTTCGATAATATGACCGTTTTGTGGCAGTTGAAAAGCGGTTTCTGTGACGCAGTGCAGCACGCTTTGGCGGGGCGCAAAAAATCAATTCATGTAACATGCTGAAATTAAATGATTATTTTCTTATCACGCAGTGCTTCATATCTTTAAAAAAAGTAAATGACCGGGGTGTTATCCCCAGTCATCAGGTCGAGATTAACACTTTATGCCTTGATTCCGGCCGATAGATTAAAGTCCGGAAGGCGTCGTTAAGATTGCTTAAAGCGCCTGCAGAAGTGCGGCAGACGGCCAGCCATCAGCGGGCAGTCCGAGACGCTGCTGCTCCTTCTGGATGGCGACGCGGGTGCCGGAACCGAGAATGCCATCCACCTTGCCGACATTGTGTCCGCGCGCTTCGAGCTTGGTCTGAAGCTCCTTCATGGTCGCGTCATCGAAACCGGGCTCCGGATTGCCCTTGTTGTAGACGGGGGAGCCCATCAGGCGGGTGGCGAAATAGGCGGCCGAAGTCGTGTAGATGAACGACTGGTTCCATTCCAGATAGATGTTGAAGTTGGGATAGGTGATGAAGGTCGGTCCCTTGCGCCCCTGCGGCATGATGAGCGCTGCGGGCAGGGCGGCGAAGTTCTTGTTGCCGTCTCGTGGCGTCACGCCAAGCGCGAACCATTCGCCGGCTGTCAGCGGGCCGCCGAGGCCGGATTTTTCCCAGGGCAGGTTTTCCGGCAGGGAAACTTCCTGAATCCAGGGTTCGCCCTTCTTGAAACCGAGATGCTGGATGAACTTCGCAGCCGTCAGGATCGCATCCGGGGCGCTGCTCTTGACGTTGATGTGGCCGTCGCCATCACCATCGACGCCGAAGGCGATGATGTCCTTGGGCAGCATCTGCACCTGGCCGATTTCACCGGCCCACGCGCCGCTATTGGTGGTGGGGTCGAGATCACCATGCTGGACCATTTCGATGAGCGCTAGCAATTGCGGGCGGAAGAGTTCCGGGCGGCGGCAATCATGCGAAAGGGTCACCAGCGCGTTACGGGTGTTGAAATCACCCTGAACGGCGCCAAAATCGGTTTCCATGGCCCAGAAGGCGGCGATGACGCCGGCCGGTACACCGTATTCACTTTCGGCGCGGGCGAAGGTGGAGGACAGTTCCTGAAGCTTCTTGCGGCCGATATCCAGACGCGCCTGGCTGACGGTGCGCTGGGAGAACTCCAGGAAGGTTTGACGGAAGACGCCCTGGGCGCGGTCACGCGAGAGCACTTTCGGATCGATCTGCGCGCCTGCAAGCGCCTTCTGAATGGCATCGGCCGGAATGCCCTTGGCGAGCGCATCGGCTTTCACGCCTTCAAGAAACGCGCCGAGATCGCCGCCGCAGGAAACCTGCTTGGGATCCTCAGGCGAGGCAACGGGCGGGGTGGCGAAGGCGCAGGTGGTGGAAAGAAGCGACAAAGCGGCGGCAAAAACGATGCTGCGCGACCGGAACGTGGGCATGGGAATTTCCTCGATAGGTTGTTAGCCCGCTTTACCCATATGTTTGCGACAAAAAAACGGACCGCGCGATCTGACGTTGCAGAACAACGCCGATTTTTCGAAAGTGTTGCTTCTTGGCCGTCTTATTTGGCCGAAGCAATCCATTTTCGCCAGTTTTTCTCCGTACCGGCAAAGACATTGATGTCGGTTGGGCCGTTTACGCCGGGCACGACGCCGGTTGCCGTATATTGCCAGAAGGCCCATTTGCGATCTTCGTAGATCTTGGCCGGATGGGCGGCGACGGAACGCACCCAGAAATGGTAATCCTTGAACTGGCCAACGAGGTTGTCGCGGTGGAAATCAACAGAGGTATAGATGATCGGGCGCTTGCCATAATGGGCTTCGATGCGGTCGAGGAAACGCTGCATTTCGACGCGAACAACGCCGGGCGCCGGGCGCGTCTTGCAGGTGGGCGAGGAGGAGTTCCACTCCACGTCGAGAACCGGCGGCAGGGTGACGGCGTCCTTTGGCACGTTGCGAATGAACCAGTCGGCCTGGGCATCCGCTGTCGAGCAGAAATAATAGAAATGGTAGGGCGCATGCAGAATATCCGCGGCTGCCGCGCTGCGCCAATGGTCACCGAACTTCGGATCGATGCGGTCCGATCCCTCCGTCGCCTTGATGAAAACGAAGGAGACACCTGATTTGCGGACGGTCTGCCAGTCGACATCACCATTCCATTTGGACACGTCGATGCCGTGCACCTCATGGCGGTGCGGATTGTTCATGCCGAAATCCTGCGGGTCGGTATCGGAAAATTTCGGCTTGGAAACGGATGCGGTTTCCAGCAGGTCATAGCTGGTGGAGGTGCAGCCGCCGATCAACAGCAAAGCCGACAATAGTGCCCATAAACGCAGCCGCATTGGAATCCTGATGAAAATGTTGCCCATCCCACGGCCGCAAAACAGCGCGCCGTATCTCCCGATTTACGCATAACATGGTAAACAAACTGATATGGCAAGGGGCAACGTGTTTTTTGCACCCCGCAAGTCGCTGGATTTGAAGCGGTTTGCGGTTTTAACGCCGAGATCTGGCTCGGCAGGAGCCTTGAAGGCGACACCCCTTTGGCCCCCAAAGATTCGCACCGCCCCCGGGAATCAGGCGTCGGCCAATATGCGGTGGATTTTCGGCTGCTGCGCTTCAACGACCGGAAGTGTGATGACAGCCCGCCACGCATAACCCCGGGCGATTTCCTCGAATTCGAGATTACCGTCAAAACGGCCGGCCATATTGGCCAGAACATAGCGGAGATTGGCGCGGGGCGTAACGTGAAAGCGGGTGAGCCAGGCTTGCAGAAGCGTGCGGAACCAATTCGGCAACTGTTCCTGCTGGCCGAAATCGACAATATGCAGCGAACCGCCTGGTTTTACCGCCGTGAGCGCCTGTTCGATCGCCTTTTCCCAGTCCGGTATCATCGACAGCGCATAGGGGATCATGACGCGATCGAAGCCCTCGGACTGGCCGAATTCCGAAGCACGGAAGGCGGTGGCATCGGCCACGCGCAGAATGGGGCGTTCCGCCTTGCCGGCGAAATTCTCGGATGCGGTCAGCAGCATTTCGGCGGAAATGTCGAGGCCAAACAGTTTCGCGTCCGGAAACTTGCGGCTGGCCAGCAGCAGGTTGCGACCGGTGCCGCAGCCCACTTCCAGCAACGTGCCGCCCTTCGGCACGTTGAGGCTGGAAATGGTCCTGTCGCGGCCGAGAAGGTAATATTTGCGGGTGATATCGTAGATATGCCGCTGGTGGCGATACATGCGGTCCATCAGGCTCGCATGCGCGCTGTCTGCAAGGCCCACATTCTCGCCGATGGTTTTCATGCCATAGCCCTCTCGTAAATATGGAAGCCGCCGTAGATGGCCGAGCGGTCCATGGCGTTGAGCTCGTTGGAGCGCTCTTCGAGATAGACCCACTGGTTGCGGATATCAGGGGAAAGCCGACCTTCGATGACGCTCTTTTCGGCGGCGGTGCGAAATATGATGCGTGCGTCCGAGGCGGCGGTGCGGCTGATCTGCGACCACAATTCGTTGAGCTGCACGTCCGTCATCCAGTCCTGTGCGTCGAGGAGGATGTAGCGGTCGACGGCGCTTGCAGGCTTGCGCGAGAGAAGCTCGGTATAGGTGGCGTGATGCACCGCGACGCGCGCCGTGTTGTTGCGGATCGTCTCGTAATATTCCGGCTTGAGATAGGCGGGCAGGGCGCCCTCATGCGGTTCGGGATAACGGCGCGCGAAGGCCTGCCAGGCGAAATAATTGTCGCTGAGCGGGAAGTTGCAGGCGAGCTTTTCCAGGCGCTGCTTGAGAACCGAGGCAACCGTGCCGTTATCGGAAAGGCTGGCCAGCTCGTCATATTGGCGTGGCGGAATACCGAGGCCGAAAAGCGAGCTTTTGCGCTTCGTCAGCCAGCGCACCACCGGCTTGTCGAATAGCGGTGCGACCTTGCTGTCGAAGAACTGGCGCTGTTCGTCCAGCGTCCGGGTCTTGGCCATTTCGGTGAGTTTCACGCCGTGCAGCCGGGCCATGAGATGGCCAGCGCCGATGAAGCGGCCGAGCAGGCCGGTGCGGTAGATGTTCCTGTCGAACACCGAGATGCGGCGGCGGCCGGAAAGGGTGCGCTTCGACCAGTAAGCCTTGGTCGTGGCGTCAAGGTGCTCTGCGATGAAGCGGTCGTACCCGTGGCTGTTGCTGCGGGTGTTGGCGCGGCCGAAATGGCGCACCACATCCTGATGGGCCGGCAGATGGCGGAACGCGGCAAGCTTCAGCTTGTTCAGCGCAATGTGATGCGGGTTGAGATCAACCACATCGATGCTGGCAGGGTTGCGGGAGAGATAGGCCAGCATGTTGCAGCCGCCCGAGCCGATGGTGACGATGCGGTGGCCTTCGCCAAGCTCCATCGCTTCCATGTCGATCTCAGGGTCTTCCCAGATCTGCGGATAGACGAGGCCGGAAAAGAGGACGCCGAAAAAGCGCTCGGACAATCCGCTTTTGGAGAGTGCCTTGTGCTGGAGCAATGCGGACTTCAGTTTTGTGTTCTTGCTGAAGCCGGTCTTGGGTGCCGCACTCGTCATATGTTCACCTCTCAGTCGATTGAGAGGCGTCTACAGCCGGGACACTACAATTTGATGACAGGGGCTGTGGGCAAAGTCGGGGAATAAAGGAGACGGTGGAAAACCAGCCCGTATCTCGGATTGCCGATAAGCTTCCATTGGACACGACGTCATCCTCGGGCTGGTCCCGAGGATGACGAAAAAAACGTCGCGGCGTTTATTTGGAAAGGCTGCTTAGCTGCACGGCGCTCCCAGCGCCGCCAGAGGCCATCACTTGCGCAGGACGTGCAGCATGCCCTTGCGCTTGGCATCGTAATAATAACCGCGTGCGTAAAGCCGGACGGCATTGTCGCGGTCGTTACCAGCCACAACCCATGCGCCGCGCAGATATTTGACGGCGTATTTGAGATTGGTTTCGGCATCGAAGAGGCCGGAGGCGGGGCCATCGAAGCCCATGGAGCGGGCCGTGGCGTGCCTGATCTGCATCAGGCCGAAATTGCCGCTGCTATAGGCGCCGGGATTGTATCGGCTCTCGCGCTGCACCACGCGGTGAACCAGATCTTCCGGCACATCATACATGGTGGCGTATTTGGTAATAAGGCCGCTCAGCTTTTCGCGTCCAGCCGGCGCGGAATTGAGCGGCGCCGTCATTGATTCGTTCTGCCGGATGGCGGCAAGTGCGGCATTGGTGGGGCCGGCGGCATAGGCCAGAACCGTGCTGTCCGGCTTCGGTAGCGGAATGACTTTGCGTTCCGCCGTCAGTTCGGTGCCGATGGAGGGCGAGCCGGGCGGCGGCGGTGCGGGAGGGAAGCTGCCCTTGATGGCAACCACCTGCGGCAGATCGGCGGCGGCATTGTGGGCAGCCGGCTTGGCCGCCGTTTCGATGGCTGCTGCCGCGGGAGCGGCACCTGTCGGCGCGAGTGCTGCAACGGCGGTGGGTGCGGATGTCGCCCCTGCGGCCTGAGCCACTTCCGTCTGGTGCGGCTGCATCTGGGCGGTGATGGCTGCGGCGGCTGCGATTTCGGACGCCGGCGGCAGGGCCACGCGTCCGCCCTTGACGGCGACGGCAGTGGGAAGTGCTGCTGGCTGGGAAGAGGTTGCGGTTTCGGCGGTCTGCACCGCTGATGCTGCCGAGGTTGCGCCCGCTGCGGCTTCGGCCGTTGCCGGCTGCGTCGATGTTTGCGCAGGAGTGGTAGCGGGATTGACCGTCGCGATCTTCGGGCCGTTAGGCCCTTCCTTCGCGGTATATTCGACGCTTGTGCATGCGCTCAATGCCAGTGCCAGACCCACGGTGGAAGACAGAAGAAGTGCACTTCTTCCGCGGAATTTGCCCGAATTTCGCATGTTGCCGCCTTCGTTATGCCTGTCTTTCGATACCCCCGCGTCGAGCGAAGCAGGCAGTGTCCCGTCGAGCCTTCATTAACCTATTGTAAGGATAGCGGCAAGCCGGGACGTGGCGGCCCGGTTTTTCAGGCTGCGATGCGCCTGTATCCGGCGCTGACAGCGCGGCCGGAAATGAAGTGAGTGCGGTATTTCGGCCGGATTTTCTTGTCGCCCGACATGCGGCGCACCAGCGCGAGCGTCGGGCCGGCAAACAGCGCCTGCGCGGTCAGAATCACAAGCGCCAGAAGCAGGATGGCGGCCTGCGCCATGGCGAGCGTTTCAATTGTGTTGCCTGACGTGGAAACGAATTGTGGCAGCAACGCCAGAAAGAAAGTGAAGTAGCGCGGGCGCAAAGCGGCAATGGCGTAACAATCGCGGAAAATGCCGCTCCAGGATTTGCCCGGCAGATTGTCATTGTCGGCATTGGCCGCCTGGGCGGCCGGCGTGGCGAAGGTCCACAACAGAAACAGCATCAGCCAGCCGATGCCGGCCCATTGCACGATTTCCACGAAGGATTGCGGCAGGTAGGCGAGACCGGCCACCGGAATGGCCGAAATCGTCATGGCCGTGACGATGCCGAGCGCGCCGCCGACAGCGGAGGCGAAGACCGTCTTTTTGCCGCGGATGGCGGCATAGGAGGCAACAGAGAATACAAGGGGAGAGGGGAGTGCGAACACAACGGCACATGCTGCACAAAAAATCAGCCAGGCCTGTCCAGACATTCTCTTCCTCCTTGCCCTCCCTGTCGCCGTCTTATTTTAGACTATCGTAAAATCAGGCCGCTGTGAACGGCTGACCGACGTGTTCCATCACTTCGGTAAACCATTTTGCAGAGAGGTCGAAATGCTTTCCGCCCTTGATACGCGGAAACTCGATCGTCCGCAATTTGCCATTCTGGTCTTCGTCATGGCCGGTGACGCCAGAGACCTTGTTGAGCGCGCTTTCGACGGCGAGATCGACCATGCCCTGGATGAGGCGCAGATCGTCCCCATTGGCGGCGGCGGAGCGGGCGAAATAGCCTGATTTCTGCACCATGGAGCGTTCAGCACCGATGAGGCTGGCGAACTGCTTCTGGAACCAGCCGCCAACATTGATCGTGTCGATCTTGACGTGGCCGAAGGCGTCGCGCTTGACGGCCTCTCCGGACGCTTCGCGTTCGGCAACGATCGAATCAAGGCCGGCGCCTTCCGACACGAACAGCGTGACATAGCCGTTTTTGTCCATGATTTCCTTCAGGCGCTCGGCTTCCGCCTCGATGTCGAAGGCCATTTCCGGCAGGTAGATGCCGTCGATGTTCTTCATCTGCGTGTTCATCATCAGGCCTTCGACATATTCATTGCCGCTGGTCTTCTGGATATAGGCGCGGGCGGTGGCGGCCGTCAGCCAGCCGCAATGGCGGCCCATGACTTCGTGGATGACGAAGGTCTTCGGTGCAGCGCTCTGCTCGTTGCTGACATTGTCGAAAAAGGAGGCGCCGACTTCGGCGGCCGTCCAGGCGCCGAGCGACTGCTTGATCGGCACCACGTCATTATCCACCGTCTTCGGCAGGCCGACGACGGTGAGGTTATAGCCGTTCGCGCCGAGATAGGCGGCAAGGTCCGCAGCCGTCGTGTTGGTGTCGTCACCGCCGATGGTGTGGAGAATGGTGATGCCGTCGGCCGCCAGCCGGTCAGCGGCGACGCGCAGCGGATTGTCGCCTTCCTTGACCAGACCGCGCTTGGCGCAATCGGCGGCATTGGTGAGCTTGACGCGGCTGTTGCCGATCGGCGAGCCGCCGTAACGGTGCAGCAGATGCGCTTTTTCCCGCATGTCTTTGTTGATTTCGATACGGTCACCCAGAAGCACGCCCTGATAACCCGAGCGGTAAGCGATGATGTCGATCTCGGGCGCAATGTCGCTGTAACGCTCGATCAGGCCGCCCACGGCCGAAGAGAGACAGGGCGCAAGGCCACCCGCGGTCAGCATTGCGACTTTCTGTTTGGCCATCATGGCTCTCCTTTTCACATATACCCAAAGACATGTCTGGCAAATGGATGCGACAGCCGCGTGTAGGTGTAAAGTGAATTTATGAAGAAAAACGCGGATTTCTCGCGGTTTTTCAGCGGCTTGAGCAAAGTGGTGGAATATAATCGTTTCAATCGGCATAGCCGGTGGCCGGCTATCCGCCGTCTGTGGAAAACCGTGGTCGCATCGTCCGCCGCACTCTTGTTCCTGAAGCAAAACTGTCGCAAAGATGAATAAAAGTTAATGCCGCCGGACCGCTGGACATATTGCATTCGCGGCAATATCCCGTCATGCTTGTCGCATGATGTTCGATTTCGCGTGTCTGCAAATTTCATCCCTGTGGGAACGGCTGCTCGGCGCAATCGGCGACGCGGCAGGCGGTGCACTCGGGCGCGTGGTGGAAGCCATCCGCACCCTTTTCGAAGGTGATCCGGAAACCCGCCGCAAGGTTTCCTTTTCCGTGGCCATCATTGCACTTTCCGCCAAGATGGCGAAGGCCGACGGGGTCGTCAACGATGCCGAGGTTCGCGCTTTCCGGCAGATTTTCGATTTTCCGGAAGAAGAAGCCAAGAACGTCGCCCGTCTTTATAACCTCGCGCGGCAGGACGTTGCCGGTTACGAAGCCTATGCGGAGCGGCTGGCTGGTCTTTGCGGTTCCGGGCACGCCAATTGCGAGATGCTGGAAAGCGTCATCGACGGCCTGTTCCACATCGCCAAGGCTGACGGGCTGATCCACGAGCGGGAGCTGGCCTTCCTTGGCCGGATCGCGGAAATCTTCCGTATCACCGAAGATCATTTCGAAACGATCATGGCGCGGCACGTCCACATGGACGGGCGCGATCCTTACCGCGTGCTCGGCGTTTCACCTTCGGACGATTTTCTGGATATCCGCAAGCGGTACCGAACGCTGGTTGCCGAACACCATCCCGACAAGCTCATCGCCCGCGGCGTTCCCATGGAATTGCATGCGGCCGCGAATGAGCGTATGGCGGCTCTCAACGCCGCTTATGCGGCCATCGAGAAAGAACGCCGCGTCGCATGAGTGAATGTCTGCCGGATTTTACCCCGGATTTCGGGGGCGCAACCGTTGCGCCTTCGCCTAACCATGGCGAAAGGCTCGGTGTCGCCGGTCCTGACATCATTCTTCTGCACTATACCGGCATGACGACGGCCGACGGCGCGTTGTCGTGGCTCTGCAATCGCGAAAGCCAGGTCTCAAGCCATTATTTCGTCTTCGAGGACGGGCGCGTCATCCAGCTCGTGCCGGAAACACGCCGTGCCTGGCATGCGGGCAAAAGCACCTGGACGGGGGATGAAGACATCAATTCCCGCTCCATCGGTATCGAGATCGCCAATCAGGGCCATCCAGGCGGCCTGCCGGAATTTCCGAAAAAGCAGATCGAAGCCGTCATCGAATTGTGTCGCGATTGCGGCCAGCGCTGGAATATCGCACCTGAAAGGGTGCTGGCGCATTCTGATGTCGCCCCGATCCGCAAGGTCGATCCGGGTGAAAAATTCCCGTGGGACATCCTGTCGCAGCAGGGTGTCGGCCATTGGGTGGAGCCTGCGCCGATCCGTGGCGGGCGCTTTTTTCAGCGCGGAGACCATGGCCAGCCGGTAGAAGCGCTGCAGTCGATGCTGTCTATTTATGGTTATGGCGTTGAAATAACAGGCGCTTATTGCGAAAAAACCGAAGGCGCCGTGGCGGCTTTCCAGCGGCACTTCCGCCCCGCCCTGGTGGATGGTATCGCGGATTTCTCCACCATCGACACGCTGCACCGGCTGATCGCCAGCCTGCCGAGATTTTCGGGCGCTTAACCGCCGATTCTGGAAAAGCATTCCCGCTTTTCCAGCGTGTTCAAGTCGCTTTTTTCTTGTGCCACAGTTAATCCGCATTGAGGAAGTTTAAGAACGTCACTGCATGCGGTGTCGTTCTTCAGGGGAACTTACCGTCAATATCAATCAAGGAGACCGGACAGCGGAAGGTCGAGATCGACTTTCCGGGCGCAGACTATTTGTGTCGCTTCATTGTTCCGGTCATCCGATCTGGAGAATTTTTCTACATATGAACAGGGTTGTTGTTGCTGTCGTGGCGAGCGTTGTTATGCTCGCTTCGCAGGCGGGGATTGCTTTTGCCAAAGACGAGGACGTCAAGACCAAAACCGTGACGCTGGAGACATTCTTCCGCAAGCCCGGTTATCCCATTCCCGAAAAAAGCCTGCCTTCCTCGCTCAGGAACGATTATTCCGATCTGATCGTCAAATATGCCAAGCGTTACGGCGTTCCCACCAATCTGGCGCATGCCGTGGTTTCGGTGGAAAGCAAGTTTAATCCGAAGGCCCGCGGCAGCGCAGGTGAAGTCGGGCTGATGCAGATCAAGCCGGCAACGGCGCGGATGATGGGCTATCGCGGCACCACCAAGGCGCTCTACGATCCCGAGACCAATATTCGCTGGGGCATGCAATATCTGGCGACGGCGCATCAGCTGGGCGGCGGCCAGGTCTGCAGCACGATCCTGCGCTACAACGCCGGTCATGGCGCCACCCGCATGAACCCGGTCTCCAAGCGTTATTGCGGCAAGGTGCAGGCGCTGCTGGCCGGTTGAGGCCGGTTTGTATTGCTTGTTAAATTGCGAAAAGCGATTCCGGTTCGGCCCGGCATGCTGTAGTCAGAAGCAAAGCTGATACGGAGCATGACATGCCGGATTTCAAATATATCGTCGTCGGGGCCGGAATGATGGGAGCGGCCGCGGCGCGGCATCTCTCAGTGCAAATGGATGGCGTGGCGCTGATCGGACCGGGCGAACCTGCTGATCGCAAGACCCATCAGGGTGTGTTTTCAAGTCATTACGATGAGGCGCGCATCACCCGCGGGTTTGACGGCGATCCGGTCTGGGCGGAGCTGGCGCAACGCTCCATCCGCCGTTATGCGGAGATCGAGGCCAAAAGCGGCATCCGCTTTTTTACCGAAGCAGGCTGCCTGTTCACCGGCAACGGTAAGGGTCTTGCGGGAGATTATGTCTCGCGCGCCCTTTCCTCGGTCGACCGTCTCGGTCTTGGTGTAGAGACACTCGGCGGCGATGTCCTCGTTGACCGGTTTCCGATGTTCTCCCTGCCGGCCGATCACGACGGTTATTTCGAGGCGCAGAATGCCGGTCACGTCAATCCGCGCGCCCTGGTGAAGGCGCAGTGCGCCATTGCCGAGGTGCAGGGCGCGAAACTGCTGCGTGAGACGGCGGCCCATATTCGCGACACCTCCCATGGCGTGGAGGTTTCGACCCGCGACGGGGCCGTCCATACCGCCGAAAAGGTCATCGTTGCGGCGGGCGGCTTTACCAACATGGCGGAACTTCTTCCATCGCCGGTCGATATGGCGGCAACGGGCCGCACCATCGTGTTTTTCGAGCTGGATGAGGCGAGGCAGGCCCTGTTCGGCGCTATGCCGTCCACCATCGTGCTCGCGGAGAACGAGGACGACATCGTCTATATCCTGCCGCCGGTGCGTTATCCCGATGGCAAGGTCTATCTGAAGATCGGCGGCGAAAGCGAGAAGGGCAGGCTTGAAACGCTCACCGAAGCGGTAGACTGGTTCCACTCGGACGGTACGCCGGATGAGGTAGAATTTTTGAAAAAGCGGGCGCTGTCCCTGATGCCGGCGCTTGCCGGCTGCCCCGTGACCTCCGGCTCCTGTGTTGCCTCCATCACCCGTAGCGGCTATCCCTATATCGGCTATACGCAATCCTCCAATATCGCGGTTCTGACCGGCGGCAATTTCGTCTCCGCCAAGTCTTCGGACGAGATCGGACGACTGGGTGCTGCGCTGCTTTTGAACGGCCAGCTGACCGAGGATGAATTCGCCGCTGAAATGTCGCCGGTTTTCGTCTGACATTCACGGGCGAAGCGGCTAAAAGGTTGCGACGGAAGTGAGCGGGTAAAGAGGGCGGCATGTCGGGACATTTCAAATATATCGTCGTGGGTCGCGGCATGATGGGTGCGGCCGCCGCCCGCCATCTGGCGGAAACGGTGGATGACGTCGCGCTGATCGGTCCCGGTGAACCTGCCGACATTAAATCGCATCAGGGTGTTTTCGCCAGCCACTATGACGAAGCGCGGATTACCCGCACCATTGATGGTGACGCAGACTGGGCGCTGCTCGCCAACCGCTCGATCGCGCGTTATGCCGATATTGCGGCCAGAAGCGGCGTTGAATTTTATGCTCCGGTCGGCTGCCTGATGGTGGGGCCTCAGCGGGGCGGTGACAATTCCTTTGTTGACGATGTCCGCAAGGCGGCGGCGCGGCTCGACGTTTCGACGGAACTGCTGGACGGTCAAAGCCTCGAAAACCGCTTTCCCTATTTCACCTTCGAGCCGGGTTGCGAGGGAGTGTTCGAGAGGAACAATGCCGGATACGTCAATCCACGGGCGCTGGTGAAGGCGCAAACTATTCTCGCTGAAATGGCGGGTGTCACGCTTATCGACGATATCGTCGTTTCGACGCGGGAAGAGGGTGGCCGGGCATCGGTTCAGACGGCCTCGGGCGCGGTTTATACTGCAGACCGGGTGTTGGTGGCGGCCGGCGGCTTCTCGATCATGAAAGATCTGCTGCCGCAGCCGGTGGCGCTTAATGTCTATGCACGCACCGTCGCTTTCTTCGAGATAGACGAGGGTGACCTTGCGCAATATGCGGACATGCCATCGCTGATCTATGAGCCGCGTCAGCCGACCAAACATATCTATCTGCTGCCGCCAGTGCGTTATCCCGATGGCAAATTCTACCTGAAGATCGGCGGCGATCCAGATGACAAGAGGCTCGGCAGCGATCCGGAAATCCGGGAATGGTTCCGCTCCGGCGGACGTGAAAGCGTGCGGGATCATCTCTCTGACATCGTCGGAACGCTGGTGCCTTCCATTGATCTCTCGCGTGTCTCGATGGCCGCCTGCGTCGTCTCCAAAACGGGGAGCAGCTATCCGGCCATCGGTTTCACCGCCTCGCCGCGCATCGCGGTTCTGACCGGCGGCAACGGCACGGCGGCCAAGAGCTCTGACGAGATCGGCCGGCTTGGCGCCGGGCTGCTGCGGGACGGAGAAATCGTTGACGGGGCCTTTTCGACGGATTTCAAACCGGCATTTCTTTGATCCTCGCCTGCGCTTTTCAGTGGCTTTCGCCTCGGAACATGGTTATGGAGCCCATGCCAGTTGGCCGGGCAGCCGCGCTTTACCAATGTCGAAAGACGGTAAGGTGAGGAAAGTCCGGGCTCCACGGAAATACGGTGCCGGATAACGTCCGGCGGGGGTGACCCCAGGGAAAGTGCCACAGAGAGCAAACCGCCATGCCTTGCATGGTAAGGGTGAAAGGGTGGGGTAAGAGCCCACCGCGCCGCTGGTGACAGCGGCGGCAAGGTAAACCCCACCGGGAGCAAGACCGAATAGGGATGACACGGGATGGGCGAAAGCCCGTTCACAGCCGGTTTCCAGGCCCGTCATCCGGGTGGGTTGCGCGAGGCGGCATGCAAATGCCGTCCCAGATGAATGGCTGCCACGTTCCGGGTCAAACCGGGGCCATACAGAACCCGGCTTACAGGCCAACTGGCGAATTTTCCTACCTGTGTGCGGTGCGCCGCTGTTAATCCGGCGCACTTGCGGTGAAGGTGCTTATTCGGGTTTAGCGATACGAATCGGACGGGTTCCGACCGGAGCGCCGGTCACGCGGTCTATGGTGACGGGATCGATTTCCGTTCCGGTCTCGGCGTCGAAAAAACGGGTTACCTCACCGCCGCCGCGATGCTTGTTTCCCCATGCGCCAATTGCAAACAGCACCGGCAGAAAATCGCGGCCGGCTTCCGTCAACATATATTCGTAGCGTGGCGGACGATCGGAATAACGGCGTTTCATCAGTAATCCCTCTTCGGTCAGCGATGAAAGCCGCGCCGTCAGCATCGTCGGCGCGATGCCGAGGCTCTTGCGAAAATCATCGAAGCGGGCGAGGCCCGCATGGGCATCGCGCATGATCAGCATGCTCCAGGCATCGCCGACAAGGGCAAGGCTGCGGGCGATGAGGCAGGGCTGGTCCGAGAGATTTTTCATGTCGATATCTTTTTAGTAGTGACTTTGTATCGATTTGATAGTAACTGAATGCTCATTGTTGTTCCATAACAAAATGAAAGTGGACGCAGATGAGCAAGACAGAACGCGGCATTGCCCTGGTGACGGGCGCATCCTCCGGCATTGGACTGGTGACGGCGCGGGCGCTCCGGCGCGATGGTTACCGTGTGTTCGGCACCAGCCGAAAGCCGATGCCAGACATGGAGGATGGGATCACGATGCTGATCTGCGACGTTACCGACGATGCGTCCGTGCGGCGCGCGGTGGACGAGGTTTTGAGCCGCGCAGGAAGGATCGATCTTCTCGTCAACAATGCCGGGATCGGTTTGCTGGGCGGTGCGGAAGAATCGACGGCGGAGCAGGCGAAGGCCGTATTCGACGTCAACGTGTTCGGCGTGATGCGCGTGACAAATGCGGTTCTGCCCGTCATGAGACGGCAGCGTCGCGGCCGTATCGTCAACCTCAGTTCCATACTCGGGCTGATCCCGGCCCCCTATAATGCGCTTTACGCATCGACCAAGCACGCCATTGAAGGCTATTCGGAATCTCTTGACCATGAAGTGCGAACGCAGGGCATCCGCATCGTGCTTGTCGAGCCGGGTGTGACCCGCACCTCCTTCGAAGAAAACATCACACGGCCAGACCGGCCGCTTGCCCTCTACGATACGGTTCGGGCGGACGCCGAGAAACTGATGCGTGACGTCATCGAAAAGGGCGATGACCCGGAGGTGGTTGCAAAAGTTGTCGTAGAGGCCGCCAATACGGCAGCGCCCAAACGACGCTATACTGCCGGAAAAGCTGCGGGGCAGGCCCGCTTCATCCGCCGCTTCCTGCCTGAGTCCTTCGTCGACAGGAGCTTTCGGAAATTCAGCAGGCTTCCTGATTGAGCTTTTATTGCCGGTGCCGGGTGTCGGCCGCAGAAACGAAAGTTAGTCCGATGAAATCATTTCTGATCGATCGCTACAAGAAAGGCGGCGCATTGCGGCTCGGTGAAATCCCCGAGCCGGAGGTGCGCGCAAACGACGTTCTGGTCGAAATCCGCGCCGCCAGCGTCAACCTTCTGGACAACAAGATCAGAGACGGAGAGTTCAAGCTCATCCTGCCGTACCGCCTTCCGCTGGTGCTGGGCAACGATGTGGCGGGTGTTGTGGTCCGCGCCGGCGCCAATGTCCGCAAATTCAAGCCCGGTGACGAGGTCTATGCCCGACCGGACCAGGCACGTATCGGGACATTTGCCGAGTACATCGCCATCGATGAGGCCGATGTGGCGATGAAGCCGGACAATCTGACCATGGAAAAGGCCGCATCCATACCGCTTGTCGCCCTGACGGCATGGCAGGTGCTTGTCGAGCGGGCCAATGTGCAGAAGGGACAGAAGGTGCTGATCCATGCCGGTTCGGGCGGCGTAGGCACTATCGCGATCCAGCTTGCCAAACATCTCGGGGCTTATGTGGCCACAACCACGAGTACAGCCAACGTGGATCTGGTAAAAAGTCTCGGTGCAGACGTCGTGGTCGACTACAAGAAGGAAGACTTCGAAAAAGTGCTGCACGGTTATGATGTCGTGATGAACAGCCTCGGAAAGGACACGCTGGAAAAATCCATTGCGGTGCTGAAGCCGGGTGGCAAGCTGATTTCGATTTCCGGCCCACCTGATCCGGATTTCGCACGGCAGAATGGCTCCGGCTGGCCGCTTCGGCAGGTAATGCGCCTGTTGAGCCTTGGCATCAGGAGGAAATCGAAACGCCGGGGGATCGGCTATTCTTTTCTCTTCATGACTGCGAATGGCGGGCAGCTTGAAAAGATTACCGCTCTGATCGAGGCGGGCCACATACGTCCGGTGATGGATCGGATATTCCCGTTCGAAAAGACCAATGAGGCATTGGACTATATCCAGACCGGTCGTGCGAAGGGCAAGGTCGTCATCGCGGTGAAATAATGTTTGCGGTCCATAGGGCCGAAAGCAATTGCCATTTGCAGTTCAATTGCCGGGCAAATATGGGGCCGATGCTCGACGTGTCGGGCGGCCCCGTGCGCCGTCACGTTTTTAGCTGGAATGCTCCCGATGAAAAATGACATCGTACTCCCGTCACCTGAGGCGCGGAGCGCCATCTTGCGCCGCCTTCGGCGCATTGTGGCTGAGACCATGGCTGGATGAAGAGGCGCATTCGCCCGGACCGCGATCAAAAGCGGTGCGGCTGAAATCATTTCCTTGTTTCAAAAAAGAAAAACGGTGGTTTCACCGCACCTTTGTGTGCCGTGAAAAAGCGTCTTTGCGGCTGAAGTAAACCATTCGTTAAACTTAACGGCTTATGAATTTCCGATGCGAAGTCGGTATCGTGCCGGCTTCTCCCATTGACGCCCACAGTGTCCCATGATATCCCAAATGCACACCACATTGGGTCGTGTTTTTGACCCGCAATCGCTGAAACGAGTGAGGAGCCTGCGAGGGGCTGCTGCAGGGCATGTCGCCCTGGCGCTTGGCGATGTGTCGTGCGTACCGGTGTCGGCTGCGGAGCGGATGGATCGCTTTGCGGCATGCGGTTTTGGCGAGTTGAATAATGGACCGCTTTTTATCGAACGTGACGAACAGGATCGACGCCAAGGGGCGCGTCTCGGTTCCGTCTCCGTTTCGTTCGGTGCTGGCGAAGCGCGGCATTCAGGAGCTTTATTGTCTCCAGGATTTTGCGTTTCCGGCAATCAGTGTCGGCGGTCCGGATTTGCTGGAGCGCTACGAGCGGCAGATTGCGTCCATGGATGCTTTCTCGCCAGAGGCAAACGCAATGTCGCTGCTGGTTCACGGCGGCGGCGTTTTCATGAAGCTCGACCAGGAAGGTCGATTGATGGTGACGGATTTTGTGCGGGAATTCACCGGCATATCCACCGAGGTCACCTTCGTCGGGCGGGCGGATCATTTTCAGCTTTGGCAACCGGATGCGTTTTTGGCGGCGCAGGCGGAAGCAAGAGCGGGGCGCGGTTTTTCGGCTGCTCGCCCCGCCTAGGACGGGGACACGGGATGGCGGCGAATTCTGGCGGACGATCTTCTGATGCCGATGGCGGACCTCAGCGTCACATCCCTGTCCTGCTTCGCGAAGTCATCGCCGCGCTGGAGCCTGCGTCCGGCAAGATTATTCTCGATGGTACTTTCGGCGCCGGCGGTTATAGCCAGGCCATTCTCGATCAGGGCGCCAATGTCATCGCACTCGATCGCGATCCGACGGCGATCGCCGGCGGCCAGGCCATGGTTGCCGCCAATGGCGGCCGCCTTTCGCTTATTCATGCGCAATTTTCCGATCTCGCGAAGCATGCCCCTGAAGGCGGGCTTGATGGCGTCGTTCTCGATATCGGCGTGTCTTCCATGCAGATCGATGAGGCCGAGCGCGGTTTTTCCTTCCAGAAAAACGGCCCCCTCGACATGCGCATGTCCGCTTCCGGCGTCTCGGCTGCCGATGTCGTCAATCGCGCCAAGGTCAGCGATCTGATCCGCATCTTCGGCTTTCTCGGTGAAGAGAAGCAGCCGGGCCGCATTGCCCGCGCCATCGAGAAGAAGAGGGCGGAAGAGCCGTTCCGAACCACCCGCGATCTGGCGGGGCTCATCGAGATCGTCACGCCGCGCAAGGCGAAGGACAAGATCCATCCCGCAACGCGGGTGTTCCAGGCGCTGCGCGTTTTCGTCAATGATGAGCTGGGGGAACTGGCGCAGGCTTTGTTTGCCGCCGAGCAGGTTTTGAAGCCCGGCGGAAGGCTCGTCGTCGTCACGTTCCATTCGCTGGAAGACCGTATCGTCAAGAAATTCTTCTCCGACCGTTCGGGCAAGGCCGCCGGTTCCCGGCATCTGCCGATGGTGGAGGACAAGCCAGCCATTTTCGAGAACATCGGCAAGCCGATGATCGCCGCCAGCGATGAGGAGGCGGAGCTTAATCCGCGGGCTCGCTCGGCCAAGCTTCGCGCTGGCCTGCGCACCACAGCCCCGGCGCGCGCTGCAGATTTCTCGATTTTCGACCTTCCCGATCTCGCCAGCCTTGAAAAGATGGGAGGCTGATATGCTGCGCACTTTCGATGTCATCTTGATGGGGGTCATGGTCGCTGCGGCTGTCGTGACCTATTCGATCAAGCACAAGGCCGATCTGAAGCTTGAGGAGGTCCGCAAGCTGGAGGCCGAGATCAAGCTTGAAAAGGACACGATCGATCTTTTGAGGGCCGACTGGGCGCTGCTGACACAGCCGAACCGTCTGCACCGTCTGGTGAATGCCTATCAAACGGAACTCGGTCTTTCACCGACGCTGCCGACGCAGCTGGCGCAGCCGCGTGAACTGCCGATGCTGCGCTCGCAATTGCCGCAGCCGCCCGAACCTGAAGGCATGAGCGTCGAGGATGTCATCGCCGCCGCCGTCAACGGCTCCAAGCCGGGGGCTACACTTGGCGGCGCTTCGAAGCCCAAATCGCCGCCTGCGGGCCAGATCGCTGTCAACGGCGTTCCGGTGCCCACGCCACGTGCGCGTGTTTCACGCCCGGCGCCGGCGCCTGTACCGGTCGCTTCCGCCGCCGCTGGTGATGAAACCGGCGATATGGATGAAACCATAACAGGATCGGTGAACCGCTGATGTCTTTTCTCTCCCGCGTCATGGTTCTGAAGAGCAAGGCTCACTTTTCCGCCAGCACCACCGGTGTCTATACCGACCATGCGGCCTTTGAAGGCGCGCGCAAGAAGCGTGCTGCCCAGGCCAAAAGCCGCGTCGGCCTTCTGATCTTCGGTTTTGTCGCCTTTTATGCCGTCGTGGGCGGCCGTC
The DNA here is from genome assembly GCF_900188475.1 of Agrobacterium sp. 719_389. Classification (NCBI taxonomy): domain Bacteria; kingdom Pseudomonadati; phylum Pseudomonadota; class Alphaproteobacteria; order Hyphomicrobiales; family Rhizobiaceae; genus Agrobacterium; species Agrobacterium sp. 719_389. The sequence goes on along the minus strand of NZ_FYEM01000012.1, from coordinate 126,529 downwards.
TCGTGCAATACGGCATGGCGGAGCAGGAAACCGTTTCGAGCATTGCGCCCGCAGACCGGCTGATGGCGTCGCGCCCCGATCTTCTCGACCGCAACGGTGAGGTTCTGGCGACCGATATCCGCACCGTTTCGCTGTTTGCCGAGCCGCATCGCATCGTTGATATCGACGAGGCCATCGAGAAGCTGCGCACCGTCCTGCCTGACCTCGACCAGCGTACCACCTATCAGAAGCTCTCCTCCAATTCGCGCTTCCAGTGGCTGCGCCGTCAGCTGACGCCGAAGCAGCAGAGCCAGATTCTGGCGCTCGGTATTCCCGGCGTCGGCTTCCGCCCGGAAAAGCGCCGCTTTTATCCCGGCGGGCCGACTGCGGCCCATGTCGTCGGCCACGTCAACATCGACAACCGTGGCGTTGCCGGCATGGAACGTTACGTCGACAGCCAGGGCCTTGCCGATCTGACGGCGCTCGGCATGACCAGCGACCAGCCGCTCGAGCCGGTAAAGCTTTCCATCGATCTGCGTGTGCAGTCCATTGTGCGTGAAGTCGTGACCGCGGCGATTGCCAAATTCCAGGCGATCGGTGCGGGTGCCGTGGTTCTGGATGTGCATACCGGTGAAGTTCTCGCGATGGCCTCGGTGCCGGATTACGATCCGAACAACCCGGCCGAAGGCGCCAAGGAAGGCTGGCTCAACCGCATGTCGAACGGCACGTTCGAAATGGGCTCCACCTTCAAGTCCTTCACGATTGCCATGGGTCTCGATTCGGGCCGCGTCCGTCTCGGCGACACTTTCGATGCGCGCTATCCGATCCGCATCGGCGGTTTCACCATCAAGGACTTCCACGGCAAGGGCCGAATGCTTTCGGTGCCGGAAATCTTCCAGTTTTCGTCCAATATCGGTACGGCCAAGATCGCCGACACCGTCGGAACGGAAGGCCATAAGGAATTCCTGACGCGGCTTGGCCTTTTGACCCGCATGCAGACCGAGTTGCCTGAAGTGGCGCTGCCGTCACAGCCGCGAGAATGGAAGAAGATCAACTCCATCACCATTTCCTTCGGCCACGGCGTTTCCACGACACCGCTGCAGACGGCGGTTGCCGGTGCAGCACTCGTCAATGGCGGCAAACTGATCGAGCCGACGTTCCTGCCGCGTACCCGCGAACAGGCCGATCAGGTGGCGAAGCAGGTTCTGAAACCCGGCGCCAGCAAGGACATGCGTTTCCTCTTCGAGTGGAACGGCGTCAACGGTTCGGGCCGCAATGCGCGCGTCGACGGTTTCAACGTCGGCGGCAAGACCGGTACGGCCGACAAGGTCGTCAACGGACGTTACGTGCACGACAAGAACTTCAACGCCTTCCTCTCGGCCTTTCCGATGGACGATCCGCAATATGTCGTGCTGTCTTTCATCGATGAGCCAAAGACGGACAAGGGCAACGGCGCAGCGCTTGCCGGCACCTCTGCGGCGCCGATGGTGCACGATATCATCACCCGCACGGCGGCGGTGCTGGGCGTGAAGCCGAAGTTCGGCAAGGATGGCTCGGCCTTGCTCGTGTCTTATTGATTGTTAGCTTATGATGTTCCGGCGATTCGCGCCGGGGGGACAAGACGGACACAGTCGATGAATTTGCGAGATATATCCGGAAATGCCTTTCCGGAATTGAAAGAATTGCTCCTGTCTGAGATCGGGGCGATCGAAATCGGGGGGATCACCGCAGACAGCCGCAAGGCTGCGCCCGGCAGCCTGTTCGTGGCGGTTGCGGGCACCAGGGCGGATGGCGCGGCCTATGTAAAGGACGCGGTTGCCAAGGGTGCGGTCGCTGTCGTTTCCGGACACGCGCTGGAGGCTGATGTGCCGGTGCTTTCCGTCACGGACCCACGCCTTTATCTCTCCCTTGCCGCTTCCCGTTTTTACGGAAAACAGCCGGAAACCATGGTCGCCGTCACCGGCACTGCCGGAAAGACGTCCGTCGCCTCCTTTGTGCGGCAGATATGGGCTTTCGCCGGCCATGCCGCCGCCCAGATCGGCACCACGGGCGTCATCGCTCCCGGCCGCGAGGATTATGGCGCGCTCACCACGCCCGATCCGGTGACGCTGCATGCGCTTCTCGCCGAACTTGCGGCCGAAGGCGTGACCCATGCGGCGATGGAGGCGTCCAGCCATGGTCTTGACCAGCGCCGTCTCGATGGAGTGAGGCTGGCAGCCGCCGGTTTCACCAATCTTGGCCGCGACCACATGGATTATCATCCGACCGTCGAGGACTATATGGCCGCGAAGATGCGGCTCTTCGATACGCTGATGGAGAAGGGCTCTCCCGCAGTGATCTTTGCTGACGATCCGTGGTCGGACAAGGCAATCCGCGCGGCGCGCGAAGCGGGTCTCGATGTGCGCACCGTTGGCCGCAAGGGTGATTATTTGACCTTGAAACGGGTGGAGCACTTCCGTCACAAGCAGATGATCGAAGTGCATCATGACGGCGTGATCCATGAAGTCGACATCCCGCTGGCGGGCGATTTTCAGGTTGCGAATGCTCTCGTCGCTGCAGGTCTCGCCATGTCCACCGGCGTTGCCGCGACAACGGCGCTCAAGGCGCTTGAAAAGCTGATCGGCGCTGCCGGCCGTCTGGAACTCGTCGGCCAGACGGGGAACGGTGCGCTCGCCTATGTGGATTACGCCCACAAGCCGGATGCGCTGGAGAACGTGCTGACTTCGGTCCGGCCCTTCACCTCTGGCCGCATCATCACCGTCTTCGGCTGCGGCGGCGACCGTGACAAGGGCAAACGCCCGATCATGGGCGAGGTTGCAACGCGGCTTTCCGACATCGTCATCGTCACCGACGACAATCCGCGTTCGGAAGACGCCGCGACGATCCGTTCGGAAGTCATGGCGGCGGCTCCCGATGCATTGGAAATCGGCGACAGGGCGGAGGCAATCCGCCATGCGGTGTCGATGCTTTCACATGGCGATACGCTGATCGTTGCGGGCAAGGGGCATGAGGAGGGGCAGATCGTCGGTTCCGTGACGCTGCCGTTTTCCGATCATGAACAGGTGCGCGCTGCGCTGGCAGGGCTGGAAGGATCGAAGATTTGAGCTGGTTATGGACAGTCGCCGACATGATCGCCATTACGGCAGGACGCCCCGTGGGCAACCTGTCGACCGGAATCACCGGCATTTCCATCGACAGCCGGACTGTCAAAGCCGGCGAGGCCTTTTTCGCCATCAAGGGCGACCGGGTTGACGGCCATGACTATGCGAGTTTTGCCGTCGCCAACGGGGCCAGTCTGCTCGTCGTGGCCGAAGGCAAGCTGCCGGCTCTTGGCCGTCTGACGGTGCCGATGATCGTCGTGGAAGATGTTCTTATCGCGCTTGGCAAACTCGCCATCGCGGCGCGTGAAAGAACGTCGGCGCGCATCATCGCGGTCACGGGGTCGGTCGGCAAGACGACGACGAAGGAAATGTTGCGGCAGGCTTTGGCCCCTTCGGGCCGGGTGCATGCGGCGGTTGCCTCCTTTAACAACCATTGGGGCGTGCCTTTGACGCTCGCGCGCATGCCCGCCGATACGGAATTCGGCGTGTTCGAAATCGGCATGAACCATTCCGGCGAAATCCGGCCGCTGGTGAAAATGGTCCGCCCGCATGTGGCGATCATCACGACCATCGCACCGGCGCATCTCGGCAATTTCAAGAATATCGAAGAGATCGCCGCCGCCAAGGCCGAGATTTTCGAAGGTCTGGAGGAGGGTGGTTCCGTCATCCTCAACCGCGATAACGCCCAGTTCGAACAGCTTGAAGAAGCGGCGCAGGAACAGGGCATCGAACATATCCTTACCTTCGGGCAGCACGCGAAAGCGGATTTCCGCCTCGCGGATTTCGAGAGCACGACGACGGGCTCGACGATCTGGGCGATCCTGAACGGCGAAACCAGCGAGTTGCACATCAATATTCCCGGCCGGCACATCGCAGACAACGCCATGGCGGTCCTTGGCGCGGTTGCCGTAACGGGCGCCAATCTCGACCGCGCCTTCGAGGCGCTCGGATCGCTCGAAGCGGTGAAGGGGCGCGGCCAGCGCCATCATCTTTCCATCAATGGCGGCTCCTTCCTGCTGATCGATGAAAGCTACAATGCCAATCCGGCCTCCATGCGCGCCGCGATTGCCGTGCTGGCGGAAACGGAAACGCAGGGTCACGGCCGGCGGGTCGCGGTTCTCGGCGACATGCTGGAGATGGGCGAGTTTTCGGCGCAGCTGCATGAGGAGCTGGCCGGGCCGTTGCTCGCAGCCGGCATCGAGCATGTGTGGCTTGCGGGCGAGGCGATGGCGGCGCTGCGCGATGCGCTGCCTGATAGCGTGACCGTCATCTGGTTCCCGACGACGGCGGAACTCACCGATTTTGCCCTGCAATGGGTGCAACCGGGAGACGCGCTGATGGTAAAATCGTCACTTGGCCTCGGTTTCGGCAAGATTGTCGCCGCGCTGCTTGACAAGTATCCGGCATTCCCCGAGACGGAACGCCAAGTCTGAAATAGCCTTTTGAAAGGGCAATTATGCTGATCTGGCTCGTCGAACTGTCGGATAAAATTCAAGTCTTCAACCTCTTCCGGTACATCACCTTCCGGGCGGGTGCGGCGATGTTCACCTCTGCGCTGATCGTTTTCCTGTTTGGACCGGCCATCATCAATTCGCTGCGCGTGCGTCAGGGCAAAGGCCAGCCGATCCGCGCCGACGGGCCGCAGACGCATTTCAAGAAAGCCGGCACGCCGACCATGGGCGGGCTGATGATCCTTGCCGGTATCCTCGGCGGTTCGCTGCTCTGGGGTGACCTCTCCAACGTCTATGTCGTTGCCGTTTTGATGGTGACGCTCGGTTTCGGCGCAATCGGCTTTTACGACGATTATCTCAAGGTCACGAAGCAGAGCGACAAGGGCTTTTCCGGCAAGGCGCGTCTTGGCATCGAATTCCTGATTGCGGCGATTGCCGTGTTCTTCATGATGAAGATGGCGCTTGCTTCCGCACCGCATGGCGGCACGCTCGGCAGCTCCATCGCCTTTCCGTTCTTCAAGGAACTCGTGATCAATCTCGGCTATTTCTTCGTGCTCTTCGGTGCTTTCGTCATCGTCGGCGCGGGCAATGCGGTGAACCTCACGGATGGTCTCGATGGGCTTGCCATTGTGCCCGTCATGATCGCGGCAGCCACCTTCGGCGTGATCGCCTATCTCGCCGGCAACGCGGTTTTTGCCAATTACCTGCAGATCAATTTTGTGCCCGGCACGGGTGAACTCGCCGTCATCGTCGGCGCCGTCATCGGTGCGGGGCTTGGCTTCCTGTGGTTCAATGCGCCGCCCGCCGCAATCTTCATGGGCGACACGGGGTCGCTGGCGCTCGGCGGCCTCATCGGTTCCATCGCTGTCGCCACCAAGCACGAGATCGTCATGGTCATCGTCGGCGGTCTTTTCGTCATGGAAACGCTGTCGGTCATCATCCAGGTCTTCTGGTTCAAGCGTACCGGCAGGCGCGTTTTCCTGATGGCGCCGATCCATCACCACTTCGAGAAAAAAGGCTGGACGGAAAGCCAGGTGGTCATCCGTTTCTGGATCATCTCCGTGGGCCTTGCGCTGCTCGGCCTCGCTACCCTGAAGCTGAGGTGAGCGATGATCCCGGTCACGTCGTTCAGGGGTAAGAAAGTCGCTCTCTTCGGGCTCGGCGGTTCGGGCCTCGTTACCGCCCGGGCGCTGGTTGCCGGCGGGGCGGATGTCGTCGCCTTCGACGACAATCCCGACAGTGTCGCGAAGGCTGAGGCCGAAGGCATCACCACGGCGGACCTGCACACGATTGACTGGGCCTCGTTTTCTTCCTTTGTGCTGGCGCCCGGCGTGCCATTGACACATCCGAAGCCGCACTGGTCGGTCGACCTTGCGAAGGCGACGGGCGTCGAGATCATCGGCGATATCGAGCTTTTCATCCGCGAGCGCCGCGCCCATGCGCCGGATTGCCCTTTCATCGCCATCACCGGCACCAACGGCAAATCGACGACAACGGCGCTGATCGCGCATATTCTCAAGGCTTCGGGCCGCGATACGCAGCTTGGCGGCAATATCGGCACGGCGGTGCTGAGCCTTGACCCGCCGAAGGCGCAGCGCTTTTACGTGGTCGAGTGCTCGTCCTATCAGATCGATCTGGCGCCGACGATCAATCCGACTGCCGGTATCCTGCTCAACCTGACGCCTGACCATCTCGACCGGCATGGGACGATGCAGCATTATGCCGACGTCAAGGAACGGCTGGTGGCCGGCAGCGGGACGGCAATCGTCGGTGTTGACGACAGCCATTCGACGCTGATTGCTGACCGTATCGAACGCGCCGGCGTCAAGGTGGAGCGCATTTCCAAGCGTAATGTCGTTTCCGAAGGTCTTTATGCCGACGGCAGCCGCATCCTGCGCGCACATGGCGGCACGTCTTCGCTGCTGGTCGATCTCGATGGCATCCAGACGCTTCGCGGCAGCCACAATGCGCAGAATGCGGCGGCGGCGATTGCCGCCTGCCTTGCGGTCGGTGTTTCCGAGGATGAAGTTCGCGCTGGCCTGAAGTCTTTCCCCGGCCTCAAGCACCGCATGCAGCCGGTTGGCCGACGTGGCAATGTCACCTTCGTCAACGACAGCAAGGCGACCAATGCCGATGCCGCGGCACCGGCGCTTTCGAGTTTCGACCGCATCTACTGGATCGCCGGCGGTCTGCCCAAGGCGGGCGGCATCACCAGCCTTTCGCCGCTCTTTCCGCGCATCGCCAAGGCCTATCTGATCGGCGAGGCGGCCGCGGAATTTGCCGCAACGCTCGGCGAAGCCGTGCCTTACGAAATATCCGGCACGCTGGACAAAGCGGTGCAGCATGCGGCGGCGGATGCGGAAAAAGATGCGACGGCCGGCAATATCGTGATGTTATCCCCGGCTTGCGCAAGCTTCGATCAATATAAGAACTTTGAAATCAGAGGTGATTCGTTCGTCGCGCAGGTCGCGGCGCTCGATGGCATGACGATGCTGGTTGACTCTGGAAAAGGGGGCTGAAGGCCATGGTAAGCCGAGTTGATCGAGGTCCGGTCGCGGAATGGTTCTGGACCATCGACCGTTTCTTTCTGGCGGCGTTCATCGCGCTGATGGGCATCGGTCTGATGCTGTCCTTTGCGGCGTCGCCTGCGGTTGCCGAACGCATCGGTCTCAACAGCTTCTTTTTCGTCGAGCGTCAGGCGATGTTCATGGTGCCGTCTCTGGCGATCATGGTCGGTCTTTCCTTCCTGTCACCGCGCCAGGTTCGCCGTGTGGCGGTCATCATGCTGATCGCCTCGCTGCTGATGATGATCTTCGCGCTGTTCTTCGGCATCGAGGTCAAGGGCGCGCGGCGCTGGATTTCCATCGGCACCTTCTCGATCCAGCCGTCGGAATTCATGAAGCCGGCTTTCGTTATCGTCTGCGCATGGCTTTTTGCCGAGCGGGCGCGTCATCCGGAAATTCCGGGCAATCTCTTCGCCATCATCACCTTCGGCATCGTGGCGGCGCTCCTGATCGCCCAGCCGGACTTCGGCCAGACAATCCTGACCTCGGTCGTCTGGGGCGGCATGTTCTTCATGGCCGGCGTGCCGTGGTTCTGGATCATCATGCTCGGCGGCCTTGGCGTCGGCGGCATTGTGACCGCCTATCTCATGTTGCCGCACGTCGCGGGCCGTATCGACCGGTTCTGGACGGGAGAGGGCGATACGTTTCAGGTGGATACCGCGCGCGAGGCGATCATTCGCGGTGACTGGTTCGGGCGCGGACCGGGCGAGGGTATCGTCAAGCGCATCATTCCCGATAGCCATACCGACTTCATCTTCTCGGTGGCGGCGGAAGAGTTCGGCATCGTCTTCTGCATGTTCCTCGTTGCGATCTTCGCCTTCATCGTGTTGCGCGGCCTGTCGCACGCCTTCAAGGAGAAGGACGATTTCTGCCGTTTTGCCGTAGCCGGTCTCGTGCTGCAGATCGGCATGCAGTCGATGATCAATATCGGCGTTAATCTGGAGCTGATGCCAGCCAAGGGCATGACCTTGCCGCTGATTTCTTACGGTGGTTCGTCGATGATGGCGATATGCGTGACCGCCGGTTTCCTTCTGGCGCTGACGCGCCACAGACCCGAAAAGCGGGCGCAGGAGCGGAGTTTCTTCCGCGTCGGTTCCGGCGTTCCCGCGGAGTAAACGATCATGAGCAAGGGTATTGTTCTTCTTGCCGCCGGTGGAACCGGCGGCCATGTGTTTCCGGCGGAGGCGCTCGCGCATACGCTGAAGGCGCGCGGTTATCAGGTGCATCTCGTCACCGACAGCCGCGCCGAGCGTTATGCGGGCAAGTTCCCGGCGGATGAAATCCATGTGGTGCCGTCTGCCACCATCGGCTCGAAAAACCCGATTTCCGTGGCGCGTTCGCTCTGGAAGCTCTGGGTAGGTTTGCGCGCCGCGCGCCGTCTGGTGGCGAAGCTGAAGCCGGTTGCGGTTGTCGGTTTCGGCGGTTATCCCACCGTGCCGCCGCTTCTGGCCTCCACCGGCCTTGGTGTGCCTTCCATCATTCATGAGCAGAATGCTGTGATGGGTCGCGCCAACAAGGCGCTGGCGACACGCGTGAAGGCGATCGCCGGCGGCTTCCTGCCGCCTGCCAATGGCCAATATTCCGACAAGACGGTTGCAACGGGCAATCCCGTGCGCCCGGCGGTGCTGGCGGCTTCCGATATTCCCTATACCCCGTCGCAGGCGGATGAAACTTTTCAGCTTGTCGTGTTCGGCGGCAGCCAGGGCGCGCAGTTCTTTTCGAGTGCGGTGCCTGCGGCTATCTGCCTGCTGAAAGACGAGCAGCGCAAGCGCATCGTCGTCACCCAGCAGGCGCGTCCGGAAGACAAGGATAGCGTCATCGCGTCCTATCAGAAGCTTGGCGTGAAGGCTGACGTTTCGCCCTTCTTCGGTGATATGGCGTCGCGTATCGGCGAGGCGGATCTGGTGATCAGCCGCTCGGGCGCTTCGACAGTGTCGGAGCTTTCGGTAATCGGCCGCCCGTCCATTCTCGTGCCTTATCCGCATGCGCTGGATCACGATCAGGCCGCCAATGCGGCAGCGCTTTCGGCAGCCGGCGGGGCAAGTGTCATCAAACAGGCGGAACTGTCACCGCAGAAGCTCTCCGGCCTGTTGTCGTCGGCGCTTTCCGAGCCGGATCGTTTGTCCGCGACTGCGGCGGCGGCCAAGGCGACGGGTAAACCGCATGCGGCGGATGTGCTGGCCGATCTGGTGGAGGCCATTGCCTCCGGCCAGTCCGTACAGGAATTCAAGAAGAAGAATGAAGGAGTTGGGGCATGAAGATGCCGAAAGCCATAGGCCTTGTCCATTTTATCGGCATAGGCGGGATCGGCATGAGCGGCATTGCCGAGGTGCTTCACAATCTCGGCCACCGCGTTCAGGGCTCCGATCAGGCCGACAGCGCCAATGTGCAGCGCCTGCGCGACAAGGGTATCGAGGTTTTTGTCGGCCATACGGCGGACAATATCGGTGACGCCGAGGTCGTGGTGGTTTCCACCGCCATCAAGAAGAGCAATCCGGAACTCATCGCCGCGCGGGAAAAACACCTGCCAATCGTTCGCCGTGCCGAAATGCTGGCCGAGCTGATGCGCTTCCGCAATGCGATCGCCATCGGCGGCACCCACGGCAAGACCACGACGACCTCCATGGTCGCGACCCTGCTGGAAGCCGGCAATCTCGACCCGACTGTCATCAATGGCGGCATCATCAATGCCTATGGCACCAATGCCCGCATGGGTGAGGGCGAGTGGATGGTGGTGGAGGCCGACGAATCCGACGGCACCTTCCTGAAACTGCCGGCCGATGTGGCCGTCATCACCAATATCGATCCCGAGCATCTGGATCACTACGGCAATTTCGATGCCGTGCGCGCCGCTTTCCGCCAGTTCGTCGAGAACGTGCCGTTCTACGGTTTTGGCGTCATGTGCCTCGACCATCCGGAAGTACAGGCGCTGGTCGGCCGGATCGAGGACCGCAAGGTCATCACCTACGGTGAAAACCCGCAGGCCGATGTGCGTTTTTCGAATGTGCGCATCGATGGCACACGCTCAGTCTTCGACGTGGAAATCCGTCGCCGCCGTACCGGCAAGATATTCTCCTTCAAGGACCTCGTCCTGCCGATGCCCGGCCGCCACAATGTGTCGAATGCGACGGCTGCAATCGCGGTTGCCAATCGTCTTGGCATTTCCGAAGCCGACATCAAGAAGGGCCTTGCCTCCTTCGGCGGCGTCAAGCGGCGTTTCACGCTGACGGGCGAAGCCAACGGCGTACAGGTCTTCGATGATTACGGCCACCATCCGGTCGAGATCAAGGCTGTGCTGGCGGCGGCGCGGGAGGCCTGCAAGGGCCGCATCATCGCCGTGCACCAGCCACACCGCTACAGCCGCCTTTCCAGCCTGTTTGACGATTTCGCGCATTGTTTCAACGATGCGGATACGATTCTTCTTGCCCCGGTTTATGCTGCGGGCGAAGATCCCATTGAAGGCGCAAGCTCCGAAGCGCTGGTTTCGGCCATCAAGGCCGCCGGCCACCGCGATGCCCGTTTTCTCGAAAAGCGGGAAGACCTTGCGTCGCAGGTTGCAGCCATTGCGAATCCGGGTGATTTCGTGGTTCTCTTGGGGGCTGGAAATATCACGCAATGGGCAGCGGCGCTGCCTTCGGAATTGAAGAGCATATCAGGAAAGTCTGAATGAGACAGGTCGATGGGGTTAAATTGCTGGGGAGGCTCGGCGACGGGGTAAACGAACTGAGGGGACGTCTGACACCGGATGCGCCCATGGACCGCGTGACGTGGTTCAGGGCAGGCGGACTTGCGGAAGTCATGTTCCAGCCGCACGATACCGATGATCTGGTCGCCTTCCTGAAAATTCTGCCGGAAGACGTGCCGCTGACGGTGGTCGGCGTCGGCTCGAACCTTCTGGTGCGCGATGGCGGCATTCCGGGCGTTGTCGTCCGTCTGTCGGCCAAGGGTTTCGGCCAGGTAGAGCTTGCCGGCGAAAACCGCATCAAGGCCGGTGCGATCTGCCCGGACAAGCATATTGCGGCCATGGCTATGGATAACGGCATTGGCGGCTTCCATTTTTATTACGGCATTCCCGGCTCCATAGGCGGTGCGCTACGCATGAATGCGGGCGCAAACGGCGGTGAGACGCGTGAGCGCGTTGTGGAAGTCTATGCGGTGGACCGCCAGGGCAACCAGCATGTGCTTTCCAATGCCGATATGGGCTACAGCTACCGCCATTCCGGCGCCGACAAGGGCCTGATCTTCACCGGCGCGTTGTTCGAGGGTTATCCGGAAGACAAGGCGAAAATTCGCGCGGATATGGATGCCGTTCGCCATCACCGCGAAACCGTGCAGCCGATCCGCGAGCAGACCGGTGGTTCGACCTTCAAGAATCCCGAAGGTCATTCCGCATGGGAACTCATCGATGAGGCGGGCGGCCGCGGTCTGGTTATCGGCGGCGCGCAGATGTCATCACTGCATTGCAATTTCATGATCAATACCGGCCATGCGACCGGTTACGATCTGGAATATCTGGGTGAGACCATCCGCAAGCGCGTGTTCGAGAAGTCGGGCATCCGGCTGGAGTGGGAAATCAAGCGGCTAGGGCTTTTCATGCCGGGCCGTGAGGTGGAACCGTTTCTAGGGAGCTGATGCTTCCTTTTCGGCCGGGTGTTTATGGTAACGCCCGGTCAATACTTATGTTTTATTATCAAGTGACAAGAATAGCTGGGTTCATTATCCAGCTTTTTGGTATTTTAGGCAATTTTAATTCACGCGACATCCAAACCCGTTGGGGGTTAAGTTGGGTCTCTGGCATAAACTGATCCAAAGCATAAGTTTTTCAGTTGCGACGCCTGAAGGCCGCCAGCGGCTGGAACCGCTCGATTTTGCGCTGCGTGTGGCGGTTCTGGTCACCATTATCGCCGTCGTGATCGATACGGCTGGGCTCTTCATTCTTTCGCTGTTAGGGCTGGTGACCGACCTTGCGAATGGGCTGATGCTCGGCACGACCCTGTCGGCAACGATCGCGTTTACCCTGGCTCTGATCATCGGCTGGATCAATGCGCGCGAAGTGAAGCTGCTTGCCCAGTCGCATGAGCGGTTTCTGCATCTCAGCCACACCGACGCGCTCACCGGCCTCAACAACAGGCTGGGGCTTTACGCCAACTGCGCCCGTCTCGATACGCAATATTGCGTCGCCTTCGTTGATATCGACCGCTTCAAATCGGTGAATGACAGATACGGCCATCTGGCTGGCGATATGGTTATTTCCAGTGTAGCCGCCATGATCCGCGATTGTTTCGATGAAACCGCCTATATCGCGCGTCTGGGTGGAGAAGAATTCGTCGTTGTGCAGGAGCTGGCTCCGCAGGATTTTCTGGAGCTCTGCGAAAAGGCGCGTGCGAGGATCGCGGCGACGCCGGTGGATTTCCAGGACATGCGGATCAGGACCGCCGTCTCGATGGGTGTGGCTTTCCGGGCGAATTGGGAGATTTTCGAGAAAGTCATGCACAATGCCGATATGGCGCTTTACGACGCGAAACGATCGGGGCGCAATCGCATCTGTTTTGCCGGCCAGAAGGTCAGCCGCCAGACCGTCGCATAGGATTTGCTATCGTAGAATGGAAAAAGCCGCGAAACCCGGTTTCGCGGCTTTTCCTGTTGGGCTGCGCTTGGCTCAGACTTCGTCCTTGCGGGAAAGCAGAATGCAGGCCAGCGTGATGAGGGCGGATACGCACAGGTAATAGCCGACATAACCCATGCCGTAATTCACCTGCAGCCATGTGGCGATGTAAGGCGCCAGCGATGCGCCGAAGATGCCGGCCATGTTGAAGGTGATCGACGAGCCGGTGTAACGCACCCGGGTCGGGAAGGGGGCTGCGAGCGCCGTGCCGATCAGGCCGTAGGTCATGCCCATCAGCATCATGGCAAGGGCCGCGAAGACGAAGATGGAGCCTTCGCTACCGGTCATCAGGCCGGGCAGCAGGAAGGAGAACAGGCCGATCAGCACCGTCGTAATGATCAGAATTTCACGACGGCCGAATTTTTCGGCGAGCTTGCCGGCGATCGGGATGAAGATGCCGAAAACGATGGAGCCGAGAATCTGCACTTCCAGCGCGTCAAGGAACGGGATTTTCAGGACCTTGACGTTATAGGACAGCAGATAGGCGGTGCCGATGTAGAAGAGCACAAAGGTGGCCAGCGCCACGAAGGTGCCGAGCACGAGGCTGCGCTTGTGGTTGCGGAACAGTTCCGCCACTGGCACGGCCACACGTTCTTCCTTTTCGATCGCCTTCTGGAAGTCGGGCGTCTCGGTGATCGACAGGCGAACCCACATGCCGACCGCGATCAGAATGATCGAAGCGACGAAGGGAATGCGCCAGCCCCAGCTGAGCAACGCTTCCTGCGACATGAAGTGCAGCAGGATCCAGAACACGCCGGAGGAGAGGAACAGGCCGACAGGCGCGCCGAGCTGCGGGAACATGCCGTACCAGCTGCGCTTGCCGGGAGGCGCGTTTTCCGTGGCGAGCAGGACGGCGCCGCCCCATTCGCCGCCAAGGCCAAAGCCCTGGCCGAAGCGGCACAGCGCCAGCAACAGCGGTGCAAGGACGCCGGCGGTCTCATAGGAGGGCAGGAGGCCGATCACGACGGTCGATACACCCATGGTCAGCAGCGCGGCGACAAGTGTCGTCTTGCGGCCGACGCGGTCACCATAGTGACCGAAGACCACAGCACCCAGCGGACGGGCAAAAAAGGCGATGGAGAAGGTGGCGAAGGACGCCAGAAGCGCCGTCATCGGGTCATTGTTCGGAAAGAACAAGGCGGGGAACACGAGCACTGCGGCCGTGGCGTAAACGTAAAAATCGAAAAACTCGATGGTCGTGCCGACCAGGCTGGCAGTGAGAACTCGTGCAGGCGAATTTGTCTTTACAACGTTCGAATTGTCAGCGGTCGGCGATACCGGAGATATCGCGTCGGTCATGGTATTGGTTCCATTTTGGATGATTGCAATGTCATGCCTTGGGAGGCGATGTCTGCGTTAACGCAATTTTTGTTCCTATGGAATGCTAAAAAAGAAATAATGCAAATAATGTGATTGATGAATGCGACAGGCTCGGCTGCGTGCTGCCGGATGCGCTTCGGCGATTGAGAGACTGATTCAGGCTGCGGTTTTAAAACGCTGAAACGCCAGATAATTTTCCCTGGGGAATAATCCCGTCCGTTAACGTTTCGATCTTGCCTTTATCGCGGAGCAGCAGGTGCGCTCGTGCGATTTTATTTCCGATCATTGAAAACCTGCATGTTGCAATCCATGCAACTCTCTGATTCCAAGGAGGGAATCCGGATCGGTGCTGATTCTTTAACGGAACTTGGCACGTTGAGCGCGGTGGTTAACGAAAGTAAACGATTCATTAACCTTAATGGCGTTTAACTGATCTCAAGGGTCATGTACCAGAATCACCGTTCTTCAAATTCGGTCGGTTCGGAGCGTGGTTCGTAACGGAGAGTTGGTGTCAGAGGTATCGATGGGCGGCAAGCACGTAGCTGTTCTTTTGGGTGGGTTTTCGTCGGAGCGGCCAGTCAGCCTGTCGTCGGGCAATGCCTGCGCGCTCGCGCTTGTGGGCGAGGGCTACAAGGTCACCCGGGTCGATGTGGGGCGCGATGTCGCGGCCGTACTCGATGAGCTGCGCCCGGATGTCGCCTTTAATGCGCTGCACGGTCCTTTCGGTGAAGACGGCACCATTCAGGGTATTCTCGAATATCTGGCCATTCCCTATACACATTCCGGCGTGCTGGCTTCCGCACTCGCCATGGACAAGGCGCAGGCGAAGAAAGTCGCTGCGGCTGCCGGGGTGCCGGTTGCTGCCGAGCGCGTCATGAACCGCTTCGATTTCACCAGCGAACATCCGCTTGCTCCACCCTATGTGGTGAAGCCGGTGCGTGAAGGTTCGAGCTTCGGCGTTGTCATCGTCAAGGAAGACCAGTCGCATCCGCCGCAAATCCTCACTTCGTCGGAATGGCGTTATGGTGACCAGGTGATGGTTGAACGCTACATCCATGGCCGCGAATTGACCTGCGGCGTGCTCGACGGCGAGGCGCTTGGCGTCACCGAAGTGGTGCCGCTCGGTCACAATTTCTATGATTTTGACGCTAAATACGCTGCTGGTGGCTCGAAACATGTCATTCCGGCAGAAATTTCACCGAAAATTTACCAAAAAATTCAAACACTGGCGGTTATGGCGCATCGGGCGATCGGGTGCCGTGGCGTAAGCCGTTCAGACTTTCGTTACGACGACCGCTTCTCAGAAGATGGCGAAGTTATCTGGCTTGAAGTGAATACGCAGCCGGGCATGACGCCGACCTCCCTGGTGCCGGAAATGGCGGCCCATGCTGGCCGCTCCTTTGGTAACCTTGTCAGCTGGATGGTGGAGGACGCTTCGTGTTTGCGGTGACCGGCAAAAAGTCGACGGCAAAAAAGCGCGAGCAATTCGCAGCGACGGCAAATGCCGACGACCGCATGGTGCTGCCGCGCCCGCTGCGTCGTGTTGTGCGCTTCTGCGTCAGCCTTGCGACCGGACGCATCCACATTCCCGCCCATACCGGCACGATTTCGGCCGTCGCCTTCTACGCGGTGACTGGCCTTTATGGCATGTCGCTCGGCGGCCACACGAATATCGTTACGCAGGCGACGACCTCTGCTGCGGGTTTCGCCGTTGAGGACGTGAAGGTCTCCGGCAATCTGCAGACCTCCGAAATCGATGTCTTCCAGCTTCTCGGCCTTGATGGCAGCACCTCGCTGATTGCACTCGACATCGATGCGGCGCGCCGCAAGCTCGTGCAGCTTCCCTGGGTGGAAGACGTGGATATCCGCAAGGTCTACCCGAAGACGATCGAGGTTCGCTTGAAGGAACGCCAGGCCTTCGGCATCTGGCAGCATGGCTCGGAACTGTCGCTGATCGAAAAGAGCGGCAGCGTCATCGCGCCGCTGCGTGACAATAAATTCGCTTCCCTGCCGCTGTTCGTTGGACGCGACGCGGAAACGGGCGCTGCCGGTTTCGTCGAGCAGCTGGCCGACTGGCCGGAAATCCGCAACCGCGTTCGCGCCTATGTACGCATTGCCGGCCGCCGCTGGGATTTGCACCTCGACAACGGCATCGTCGTCAAGCTGCCGGAAGAAAACCTGCCGCAGGCGCTGCAATTGCTGGCGCGGCTTGATCTCGAAGAAAAGGTCCTGTCGCGAGATGTCGCCGCAGTCGATCTCAGACTGGCGGATCGCACCACGATCCAGCTGACCGAAGGTGCGACGGAGCGCCGTCAGGCTGCTGTCGACGCGCGCACCAAGGCTCTCAAGAAAGCGGAGAAGAACACATGAGCTTTTTCGGTTCTTCCCATTTCGGCCTGCCTCGGCTGAAGCCGCTGTCTTCCAAGCGCAGCCACATCGTTTCGGTGCTGGATATCGGTTCGACCAAGGTCGTGTGCATGATCGGCCGGCTGACGCCGCGTCAAGAGAGTGAAATCCTGCCTGGCCGTACCCACAAGGTGGAAATCATCGGCATTGGCCACCAACGTTCGCGCGGCGTGAAATCCGGCGTCATCGCCGATCTCGACGCGCTGGAAGGCGTCATCCGCCTTTCGGTCGATGCGGCCGAGCGCATGGCGGGACTTACCGTCGACAGCCTGATCGTCAATGTTTCGGCAGGAAGACTGGCAAGCGATATCTATACCGCGAGCATCGATCTCGGTGGCCAGGAAGTGGAAGCAAGCGACCTGCGCAAGGTTCTGGTGGCGGCGAGCCAGCAGTCCATGCGTCAGGACCGGGCGATCCTGCATTCGCTGCCAACAGGTTATTCCCTGGATGGCGAGCGCGGCATTCGTGACCCGCTGTCGATGTATGGCGATCTTCTCGGTGTCGACATGCATGTGGTGACTGTCGAGCGCACGGCGCTGAAGAACCTCGAGCTTTGCGTCAACCGCGCGCATCTTTCCGTCGAAGGCATGGTGGCGACGCCCTATGCCAGCGGTCTTGCCGCTCTGGTGGACGATGAAGTCGAGCTTGGCTGCGCGGCCATCGACATGGGTGGCGGCACCACGACGATCTCGGTTTTCGCCGAAGGCCGTCTCATTCACACCGACGCGATCGGCCTTGGCGGCCATCACGTTACGACAGATCTTGCACGAGGCCTCTCGACACGAATCGAAGATGCGGAGAGACTGAAGGTGGTGCATGGTTCGGCTTTGCTGAATGGCGCGGATGAGCGCGACATGATTTCGATCCCGCCGATTGGCGAAGATGATCGCGATCAACCATCGCAAGTTTCAAGAGCACTTGTAACCCGCATCGTGCGGGCGCGTATCGAAGAGACGCTGGAATTGATCCGTGATCGTATCCAGAAGTCCGGCTTCAGTCCCATCGTCGGCAAGCGCGTTGTCCTGACCGGCGGCGCAAGCCAGCTGACGGGGCTGCCGGAAACGGCACGGCGCATTCTCGCCCGCAACGTTCGCATCGGCCGCCCCATGGGCGTTGCCGGTCTTCCGGTGGCGGCGAAGGGACCGGCATTTTCAACCGCCTGCGGACTGATGATCTACCCGCAGGTGGCGGACATCGAAATTCATGCGGCGCAAGGCGGAATGTTCTCGCCGTTTGGTAACGGTAGCGGCCGGATAGCCCGGGTGGGGCAATGGCTGAAAGAGAGTTTTTGAGTGGCCTCGTGGCGCAAGCCGGAGGTTTCAGAGTTGAGTTTCAAGAATCGGCCAGCGGGGCGATGCGGCCAGAGAAAGAAGGAATGTTAAAATGACGATACAGCTGCAGAAGCCTGATATCACAGAGCTGAAGCCACGCATCACCGTCTTCGGTGTCGGTGGCGGTGGTGGTAACGCTGTCAACAACATGATCACGGCCGGCCTCCAGGGCGTCGACTTCGTCGTCGCCAACACGGATGCTCAGGCGTTGACCATGACGAAGGCAGACAGGGTCATTCAGCTCGGCGTCAACGTCACCGAAGGCCTCGGCGCCGGCTCCCAGCCGGAAGTCGGCCGCGCGGCTGCTGAAGAGTGCATCGACGAGATCATCGATCACCTGAACGGTACCCACATGTGCTTCGTCACCGCCGGCATGGGCGGCGGCACCGGCACGGGTGCTGCCCCGGTCGTCGCACAGGCTGCGCGCAACAAGGGCATCCTGACGGTCGGCGTCGTCACAAAGCCTTTCCACTTCGAAGGCGGCCGCCGCATGCGTCTTGCCGAACAGGGCATCGAGGAACTGCAGAAGTCCGTCGATACGCTGATCGTCATTCCGAACCAGAACCTTTTCCGTATTGCCAATGACAAGACGACCTTTGCGGACGCCTTCGCCATGGCCGACCAGGTTCTTTACTCCGGCGTTGCCTGCATTACCGATCTGATGGTGAAGGAAGGTCTTATCAACCTCGACTTCGCCGACGTCCGTTCGGTCATGCGCGAAATGGGCCGCGCAATGATGGGCACCGGCGAAGCTTCCGGTCCGGGCCGCGCAATGCAGGCTGCGGAAGCGGCGATCGCCAACCCGCTGCTCGACGAAACCTCGATGAAGGGCGCGCAGGGCCTCCTGATCTCCATCACCGGTGGTCGCGACCTCACCCTCTTCGAAGTCGACGAAGCGGCGACCCGTATCCGCGAAGAAGTCGATCCGGATGCCAACATCATCCTCGGCGCAACCTTCGACGAAGCGCTTGAAGGCCTCATCCGCGTCTCCGTCGTCGCAACCGGCATCGACCGCGTTGCTGGCGTTGGCGAACAGAACATTGCCGATATGCGCGCCGCAGCTGCTGTTGCCAAGCCGCTTATCCGTCCTTCCGCGGCCGTTGCTCCCGCTCCGGCCGCAGTACAGCCTGCAGCAGTCTCGCAGGCACAGAAGGCCGTAGACCCGATCGCCCAGACCATCCGTTCGGCGGAAGCCGAAATGGAACGTGAACTCGGTTTCGCCGCACACCAGCAGCCCGCCCAGGATTTCCGTCCGCAGAGCAAGCTGTTCGCATCTTCTCCGGCTGAAGCACCGGCTGCCCTCCGTCCGGCCCAGCCGGTTCAGCAGGCCGCTCCGGCACCGGTTGCGCAGGCGCCGGTCTATCACGCTCCGGAACAGGTTGCCGCACAGGCTCCGCGGATGCAGCCGCCGCAGGCACCGGTTTACCAGGAGCCTGCTCCGGTTGCCCGTCAGCCCGAGCCGGTTCGCATGCCGAAGGTCGAAGACTTCCCGCCGGTCGTGAAGGCCGAGCTGGACCACCGCACCCATGCCGCTCCTGCCGCACAGGAAGAGCGTGGCCCGATGGGTCTTCTGAAGCGCATCACCAACTCGCTTGGTCGCCGTGAAGAGGAAGAAGTTCCGTCCGACATGATGGATGCGCCGAGCATGGCTCCTCAGCAGCGCCGCGCACCGCTTTCGCCGGAAGCAAGCCTCTACGCACCGCGTCGCGGCCAGCTTGACGACCACGGCCGTGCAACGCCTGCCTCGTCCAGCCATCACGACGATGACCAGCTGGAAATCCCGGCCTTCCTGCGCCGCCAGTCCAACTAAAGGCGATTCCATAAGCCCCTTGAAACGCCCGGATCACACGATCCGGGCGTTTTGTTTATTTTACGTTATTAACACTAAATTAATTCGCTTTTTCAATGGCTTGCGCATGTAACAATCCGAAACGAACAGTGATTTGTCGTGGCACCTACATGTGCGTATGTATGAGGCTGGGTGAAGGAACACATTGACTTTTCCGGTCGTTAAAAACCGGCTTGAAAAACTTGAACGGCGCTGGCTGAAGCAGCGCGGTTTGCAAAACAAGGCATAGACGCATGACTATCGGACTGCTCGGATTTCAGACAACTATCGCACATGCTGTTCAGCTTAAAGGCATTGGCGTGCATTCCGGCAATCCGGTCTCGATGACCTTCCAGCCTGCAGAAGCCGGAACGGGCGTCGTCTTCCACCGCCTTCACGATAATGGCAGCGTTACAGAGCTTAAGGCGGTTTCGGCCAATGTCGGCAATACCGATCTGTGCACCGTGCTCGGCCGTTCGCTCTCCCAGTCAGTAGCGACGATCGAGCACGTCATGGCTGCCATCTACGCCATGGGTCTTGATAACCTTGTCGTTGAGGTCGATGGTCCGGAAGCGCCGATCATGGACGGCAGCTCCGCACCTTTCATCGAAGCGATCGAATCTGTTGGCATCAAGAACCTCGGCGTGAAGCGCCGTTACATTCGCGTCACCAAGCCGGTGCGCATCGATTCGGGCGCGTCCTGGGCGGAGTTCCGTCCCTATGACGGCACGCGTTTTGAAGTCGACATCGATTTCGACACGCCGCTGATCGGCAAGCAGTCCTGGAAGGGCGACCTGACGGCGGATACGTTCAAGAACGAACTGTCGCGCGCCCGCACCTTCGGCTTCATGCGTGATGTTGAGCGCCTGTGGGCTGCCGGTTACGCACTCGGCTCCTCGCTTGAGAACTCGGTTGTCATCTCCGACGACAACAGCGTCATCAACATGGAAGGCCTGCGTTACGCCAAGGATGAATTCGTCCGTCACAAGACGCTGGACGCCGTGGGCGACCTGGCGCTTGCCGGCGCGCAGTTCATCGGTTGCTACCGGTCCTATCGCGGCGGCCACAAGGTCAATGCGAATGCGCTGAAGGCCCTGCTGAGCGACCGCACCGCTTACGAGATCGTCGAGGCTCCGGCTGCCCGCAACCAGATGGTGCGCGCCCGCGAATTCGTTGCGGTCAACATGCCGGAATTCGCACCCTGGTCTGCTTGAGTTCCTTCGCAGGCTATCAATTGACAGAAAAAGCCGCTCCCCTTGGGGCGGCTTTTTCGTGATGCGAACAAGAAGTTGCGTTATATCGTCTGATATTCATGCGATTGCATGGGTCGATGCCATAAAAATGCGTTAATGCGTCATCATTGCGTTGCCCTGCGGATGCTTTTATGGCTAGAACGCCAGTGCAAAGCCGATGCTTATGTATTTGCGCGGGAAGTGGGAACTGTCGAATGAAGCATGTAGGGTCTGGTGCAATGAAGGGTACGATGCGGGGGATCGCCGTTTCGTTGATGTTGGTCGGCGCAAGTGTTGTCGTCACGGCCTGCCAGTCCGATCCGGATATCGACATTACCAAGCTCGGCTTCGAATCCGATCCGCCTGATGTTCTGTACAAGCAGGGGCTTGCCAACATGAACGCCGGCAACATGACGGAGGCCTCACGCAAGTTCGAGGCGATCGACAAGCAATATCCCTTTACCGAATGGGGCCAGAAGGCGCTTGTCATGCAGACCTTCATTGCTACGCGCACCAACAAGAACGATGTGGCCATCACGAATGGCAGCCGCTTCCTGCGACAATATCCGCGCTCGAAGGACGCCGCTTATGTTCAGTACATGATCGGCCTTGCCTATTCGAAGCAGATTTCCGACGTGACGCAGGATCAGCGCGCAGCACAGCGCACCGTCGAGGCTATGAACAAGGTCGTCAACGACTACCCCGATTCGGAATATGTCGCCGACGCACAGGCCAAGATCCGTTTCGCCCGCGACCAGCTCGCCGGCCGTGAAATGCAGGTTGGTCGTTATTACCTTGAGCGCAAGGAATATCTCGCCGCCGTTTCGCGTTTCCGCATCGTCGTCGAGCAGTACCAGAACACCAACCAGATCGAGGAAGCGCTGGCGCGTCTGACCGAAGCCTATTACGCCATGGGCCTGGTGGACGAAGCGCAGACAGCGGCCGCCGTTCTCGGCAACAACTATCCTGATAGCCAATGGTATGCGGATTCCTACAAGCTGCTGAAGGGTCAGGGGCTGGAGCCGCGTGAAAACAAGGGGTCCTGGATTTCGCGCGCCGGTAAGAAGCTTATCGGCGCCTGAGACGGGGCATAGGCCATGCTGGTCCAGCTCTCGATTCGCGATATCGTTCTGATCGAAAGGCTTGACCTCGGTTTCGAGGCAGGCCTTTCCGTGTTGACGGGCGAGACGGGTGCGGGCAAATCCATTCTTCTCGATAGTCTCTCGCTGGCGCTTGGCGGCCGCGGCGATGGCGGCCTTGTGCGCCACGGTGAAGAAAAGGGACAGGTTACCGCCACTTTCGAGGTCCCGAGCAATCACCCGACCCGGCTTCTCCTGCGCGAAAACGGTCTCGATGACGACGGCGACCTGATTTTCCGCCGCGTGCAATCCTCCGACGGGCGCACCAAGGCTTATATCAACGATCAGGCCATCAGCGTGCAGATGATGCGCCAGCTCGGCCAATTCCTGGTCGAAATCCACGGCCAGCATGATGATCGCGCGCTTGTCGACACCGATGCCCACCGCACGCTGCTGGATGCCTTTGCCGGGCTGAGCGATGAGGCTCGCGCTGTTCAGGGTCTCCACCGCACCTGGAAAGATGCTGACCGGGCTCTGAAGACGCACCGCGCCAAGGTGGAGGCGGCGGCGCGCGAGGCGGATTACCTGCGCTCTTCCGTTGAGGAACTGGAAACGCTCTCGCCGCGTGACGGTGAAGAGGAAGAACTGGCAGAGCGCCGGGCGGTGATGCAGAAATCCGAACGCATCGCCGGCGATATTGCCGAGGCCAGCGAATTCCTGAACGGCAATGCCTCTCCCGTGCCTGTCATTGCATCCATGATGCGCCGGCTTGAGCGCAAGAGCCACGAGGCTCCCGGCCTGCTCGAAGACACCGTGCAATTGCTGGATGCAGCACTGGACAACCTTTCCAATGCGCAGATGGAAGTGGAGGCGGCATTGCGCCGCACCGAATTTGATCCGCGCGAGCTGGAGCGGGTGGAAGAGCGCCTTTTTGCGCTGCGCGCCGCCGGCCGCAAATATAATGTCGCCGTGCCAGACCTTCCGGCTCTCGCCGAAAAAATGGTGGCCGATCTCGCTGATCTCGATGCCGGTGAAGAGAAGCTCGGCAAGCTCGAGGCCAATCTCGGCGTCGTAAAGGCCGACTTCGACCGTGCCGCGCAGTCGCTTTCCGACAAACGCCGCAATGCGGCGGAAGCGCTTTCCAACGCTGTCATGGCCGAGCTTCCGGCGCTGAAGCTGGAGCGGGCGCGATTTACCGTCGAGGTGACCTCCGATCCTGAGCAGGCGACGGCCGACGGTATCGATACCGTGGAGTTTCACGTCCAGACCAATCCGGGCACGCGTCCCGGTCCGATCATGAAAGTCGCATCAGGTGGCGAACTGTCCCGTTTCCTGCTGGCGTTGAAAGTGGCGCTCGCCGATCGCGGTTCGGCGCCGACGCTGGTGTTCGATGAAATCGATACTGGCGTTGGCGGCGCTGTGGCGGATGCCATCGGCCAGCGGCTGCGCCGACTGTCGAAAACCGTGCAGGTCCTGTCCGTCACCCATGCGCCGCAGGTGGCGGCACGGGCGGCCACTCATCTCCTCATTTCCAAGGGCCCATCCGGCGACGGCAGCGAGCGTATCGCGACGCGCGTGGCCACCATGGAGCCGAAACACCGCACCGAAGAAATCGCCCGTATGCTCGCCGGCGCATCGGTAACGGACGAGGCGAGGGCTGCGGCCGCTCGTCTGCTCGCAGCCAAGGACTGACCTTTCGCGACAATGCCGTGGGAGCGTCGTTCGGTGTTGTGAGTCCAGCGGCAAAACTGTTTTTAATGTTTGTTATTTCGGCTAAAAGCGTTCGGTAATTCCGAAAAGAGGCCGTCATGTCGCAAGACCAGAAATCCGTCGAAAACCTCACCGAGCTTGAAGCCTCTTCCGAGCTCGCATTTCTGGCGGCCGAGCTTGCGCGCCATGATGCCCTTTACCACGGCAAGGACGCGCCGGAGATTTCGGACGCCGACTATGATGCGCTGAAACGGCGCAACGATGCCATCGAGACGGCTTTTCCAGCGCTGGTGCGGGCCGACAGCCCATCGAAGAAAGTCGGCTTTGCGCCGCTTCCGACCTTTGCGCCCATCGTGCATGCGCGGCCGATGCTGTCGCTCGACAATACGTTTTCGGAAGAGGATCTGCGCGATTTCGTCAGTTCCGTCTATCGCTTCCTCGGGCATCTGCCTGATGACTCCATCGCCTTTACCGCCGAGCCGAAGATCGACGGGCTTTCCATGTCGATCCGCTACGAGAACCGCAGGCTGAAGACCGCGGCGACGCGTGGTGACGGCACGACGGGCGAAAACGTCACCGCCAATATCATGACCATCAAGCAAATCCCGAACGAGCTTCCTTCGGACGCGCCCGATGTGGTGGAGGTTCGTGGTGAGGTCTATATGGCCAAGAGCGACTTTATGGCGCTCAACGCCCAGATGGAGGCCGAAGGCAAGCAGACCTATGTGAACCCGCGCAACACGGCATCCGGTTCGCTGCGCCAGCTCGACGCCAATGTGACGGCGAAACGCAAGCTCAGGTTCTTTGCCTATGCGCTTGGCGAGGTCTCGAATGGCGGCCAGCCGACGCGCATCGCCGATACGCAATATGGTATTGTCGAAAAATTCCGGGACTGGGGTTTTCCGGTCAATCCGCTGATGAAGCGATTCACCTCGGCCGAGCAATTGCTTGAACATTATAATGAAATCGGCGTCGCCCGGCCGGATCTCGACTACGATATCGACGGTGTGGTCTATAAGGTCGACCGGCTCGACCTTCAGGAGAGACTGGGCTTCCGCTCGCGCAGCCCGCGCTGGGCGACCGCGCACAAGTTTCCGGCCGAACAGGCTTTTACCACGGTTGAGAATATTGAAATCCAGGTGGGACGCACCGGGGCGCTGACGCCGGTTGCCAGACTTACCCCGATCACCGTCGGCGGTGTCGTCGTCACCAATGCGACACTGCATAATGCCGATTATATCGAAGGTATCGGCAATAGCGGCGAGCGCATCCGCCCGGAGGACCACGATATACGCATTGGCGACACGGTCATTGTGCAGCGCGCCGGCGACGTCATTCCGCAAGTGCTGGATGTGCTTCTGGAAAAGCGCCCGGCCGAGGCTGTGAAATATGCATTCCCAGAGAAATGTCCGGTTTGCGGTAGCCATGCGGTGCGGGAGCGCAACGAAAAGACCGGCAAGCTCGATTCGGTCACGCGCTGCACCGGCGGTTTCGTCTGCCGGGCGCAGGCGGTGGAGCACCTGAAACATTTCGTCTCGCGCAACGCCTTCGATATCGAAGGGCTTGGCACCAAGCAGATCGACTTCTTCTTCGAAAGCGACGATCCCACCCTGTCGATCAAGACCGCACCGGATATTTTTACGCTGAAGGTTCGGCAGGAGGCGTCTACGCTCACCAAGCTCGAAAATATCGACGGCTTCGGCAAGGTCAGTGTCAGGAAGCTGTTCGACGCCATCGATGCCCGCCGCGAGATCGACCTGCACCGGCTGATCTTCGCACTCGGTATCCGTCATGTGGGCGAGACCACGGCGAAGCTTCTGGCGCGATCCTATGGCACTTACGAACATTTCGAAGAGAGCATGAAGGCGGCGGCCGATCTGGCGAGCGATGCCTGGGCCGAACTCAACAGCATCGACGGCATTGGCGAGGTGGTGGCCCGCGCCATCATCGAGTTCTACAAGGAACCGCGCAATCTCGATGTCATCGACCGTCTGATACGGGAGCTTCGCCCGAAGGAGGCCGAAAAGCCCTCTACCGAAGGCAGCCCGGTGGCAGGCAAGACGGTCGTGTTTACGGGTTCGCTGGAAAAGTTCACCCGCGATGAGGCGAAGGCCCGGGCCGAAAGCCTCGGTGCCAAGGTTGCAGGCTCCGTCTCGAAAAAGACCGATATTCTGGTGGCAGGGCCGGGGGCCGGTTCCAAGCTTGCCAAGGCGACTGAACTGGGCGTGCAGACCATGGACGAGGACGAGTGGCTGGCGCTGATCGGTGGCTGATGCGCCGTCATGGCAATGTTGTCCTCTGCCGCTAAAGCTTTGCGCCTGAGACGGAGAGCACAGCATGGATGACCGTATTGTCGTCACCCCACAGCAGGTCCGGGCGCTGGTCACCAGCCAGTTTCCGCAATGGGCTGATCTCGATGTCCGGCCGGTCGAACTGAGCGGCTGGGATAATCGCAGTTTTCGTCTCGGTGACGATATGCTGATCCGCATGCCGAGTGCCGCCCGTTATGTTGCACAGGTGGAAAAGGAGCAACGGTGGCTGCCGGCGCTTGCGCCGCTCCTGCCTTTCCCGATCCCTGCACCATTGGCGCTGGGAAAGCCGGGAGAGGACTATCCGTTCTGCTGGTCCGTCTACCGCTGGCTTGAAGGCGAACCTCTGGCACGGCATCTGGAGCGCGTCGATCTTTCGACTGTCGCCATTGATGTCGCCGCGTTTTTGAAAACATTGCACGGCGTGGATGCTTCGGATGGCCCGCGCGCGGGCGCGCATAACTTTCATCGCGGCGGGTTGCTCTCGGTCTATGACGGGGAGGTGCGGGCCTCGGCAGCACGCCTTGCCGATGAGGTGGATCATGCGCTGGCGATGGAGATCTGGCAGCTGGCGCTTTCCAGCCGCTGGCAGGGGCGGGGTGTCTGGGTGCATGGCGACATTGCCGAGGGCAATCTGCTGATGCAGGACGGCCGCCTTTCAGCCGTCATCGATTTCGGCAGTTCGGGCGTCGGCGATCCA
This sequence comes from Agrobacterium sp. 719_389, assembly GCF_900188475.1. Taxonomy (NCBI): domain Bacteria; kingdom Pseudomonadati; phylum Pseudomonadota; class Alphaproteobacteria; order Hyphomicrobiales; family Rhizobiaceae; genus Agrobacterium; species Agrobacterium sp. 719_389. The sequence continues at coordinate 99,854 of NZ_FYEM01000012.1, read as the reverse complement.
TCTTCCGATCTCATTCTCGCCTGGAATGTACTCAATGCCGAAAGCCGCGCCGTTTTTCGCCGGGCGCTGGAGCTTGATGATGCCACATGGCAGCGCGGGCGCGGCTGGGCGCTGTGGAAGGCGCTGATCGTGCTGGATGCCGAGCGCGACCGGAACGAAAGAATGGCCGAATGGTCGCGACGGACCATTCGGGAAGTGTTTGCGGATCACTTACTACGCTGAAAGCGCCTATCGAAGTCGTGCCATCACATGGGCATCGACGAATTTTCCATCACGATAGGCATCGTTGCGCAGGGTGCCTTCGCGTTCGAAACCGAATTTTTCGTAAAGCCGGATTGCCGGAAGATTGTCGGTGAAGACATTGAGTTCGATGCGGCGGATATCGTGCCAATTATCGGCGGTGTCGATCAGCGCCCCAAGAAGGTGCGACCCTACCCCTTTTCCCGCGAGATCGTCGTGAACGCTGATCGCCAGATCGGCGATATGGGCCTGTCGTCCGGCCCTGCGAAACAGTCCGCCATTGGCGACGACCTTTCCGCGCCATTCTCCTATGATCGAAATATCGTTCGGACCGCGGTTCTCCATCGCCTTCCTGGTCTTTTCCACAGACTGGAAAGGTTGCCGCAGCGTGCCGTGACGGACGCCCGGCAGGTTGAACAGTTCGGTCAGGGCTTCGGCATCATCCAGACGCGGCGCGCGTAGGAGGATGTCGCGTAACTGGAACTGATCATCTTCATTATCGGCAAATTTCACGTTCTGCATGCCTGTCTCCTTGGGTGGTATGGGAGCAGGCTTGCAAACCCTGCTCTATTGGCAGGGTGGAAATGGATCGCTTAACGCGATGCCATACCTTTCCCTGCCGGGTGGCCGGTGATGGTATGGCGACGGGTGGTGTTCTGTTTCGCGATCATGCGCGCAGAATGCTTTTGCCGTGTAGCGCTGTCAAGCCGGTGCGTTGCGCAGCAGGCTTCTGAGTTTTGCCGGAAGCCTGCCGTCGATCGCTGCAAGACCGGCGGCGATCATTGCCATGCCGGCGAAGTGCTTCATTTCCAGTTGCTCCCCGAGCAGCAGCGAACCGAGCAGGATGGCGCTGACGGGGATGAGGAAGGTGACGAGGGCAAGGTTGGTGGCGCCGGCGCTGGCAAGAATACGGAAGAAGATGAGGTAGGCGAGCGCTGTCGACAACAGGGCGATGCCGATCAGCGCGCCCCATGTGCCGAGGCTCGGCATGGCGAGTGTCCAAGGTTTATCGATGAGAAGGGCGGCCGGGATCAGCATCAGCGTTGAAGAGGAAATCTGGCCGGTGGCGGTCATCAGTGGCGGCACGCCCATGGCCTTGAAGCGGCGGCCGAAAATGCCGGCAAAGGCATAGGAGACGGCCGCGCCAAGAATGGCGATCTGGCCCCAGAGACCGGATGAGCCGGTAAAGGCGGCCGGGCCGATCATGGTCGCCACGCCGACAAAGCCGATCAGCACGCCGGTGAGCTTGTTGCCGGTCATCTTCTCGTCGGCGGTCAGAAAATGGGCGACGATGACGGTGAAAAGTGGCGTCGTGGCATTGAGGATCGAGGCAAGCCCGCTGGCAATATGGGTCTGACCCCAGACGATCAGGCAGAAGGGAATGATGTTATTCAGCAGGCCCATGCCGAAAAACGCACGCCACACCGTCCATTCTCGCGGCAGGCGAAGGCCCATGATGCGGCAGACGAACAGAAGCGCGATCGCCGCAAGGCTGACACGCAGCGTGACGATGGTGACGGGCGGCAATTCCTTGACCGCAACACCGATGAAAAAGAATGATCCGCCCCACAGGAGCGAAAGCGCGACAAGCATCGCCCATTCACTGGCATCCATCTGTTTCTGTATCGCCATCATCATCTCCCAAAGCATGAGCATCGACATGATCGCAGGCGGGATCGCCGCCATCCACCCGATATCGGTTGAGTTTACCTCAAACCGAAGATGGGCGGTTTTTAATGCGTTTCAGGTCTTATTGCGTCTATTTACTCCCTGTTTTATGGTGTTTTCAAACGATTGTTTCTCGTGCGATAATTGAGATGAGCTAAATTATGGCAACCGAACTTCCTTCTTTGAAAGGACTGCAGGCCTTCGAGGCCGCAGCGCGGTATCGCAGCGTCACGCTTGCTTCCAATGAGCTGAATGTCACACCGGGCGCGGTCAGCCTGCAAATCCGGGAGCTGGAGGCACGGCTCGGTGTGCAGCTTTTTTCCCGCAAACCGCGCAGCATCCAACTGACGCGTGAAGGGGAACGTTATTACGGCGCGCTTCGCACCGCCTTCCGGATGATGCGCGAGGCGACGGCTGAACTGACGGCGCGCTCCGAAATCACCGTTCTGACGCTCAGCTGCACCCCGACTTTCGCCGTGCAATGGCTAATGCCGCGATTGCCGGCCTTCCAGCAGCAACACCCGCATGTGGATGTCCGCATCAGCGTGACGAACCGGTTGGTGGATTTTTCAAGGGACGACGTCGATCTGGCGGTGCGGCATGGTTTTGGCCGGTATGAAGGGCTTGAGAGTATCCGCTTCATTGATGACAGCACGCTGCCGGTCTGCTCGCCGCAGCTTCTTGAAAAATACGGGCCGCTTCAGGAGGCGGGTGATCTGAAGTCCGTTCCCCTGCTGCATGATGAAAACCGCAATGAATGGCGGCGGTGGCTGGAGGCGGCGGGGGCATCTGATGTCGATGCCACCGGCGGCACCGTCTTCATCGACAGCAATGGCGCGCTGGATGCGGCCAAGGCCGGGCACGGCATTGCGCTGACCCGGCGTTCGCTCGTTTCCCGCGAGCTTGCGGAAGGCGCATTGATCGCCCCCTTTGGCAAGGACATGGCCAGCACGCTTGCCTATTTCCTCGTTTATCCCAGGCGTATGCTCGATAATCCCGATCTGGTGACGCTCATCGACTGGATGCTTTCGGAGGCGCGATCAGCCGAGGCCGGTTCTCTTTGAGGTCAATCTGGTTTATGCCGGAATGAAACAACGGGAATCACTCTTGAAAACCATCGCCATCGATTTCGAGACCGCCAATGAGGAGCGGGGCAGCGCTTGCTCCATCGGGCTTGCCTGGATAGAGGACGGCGAGATCGTTCGCGTCGAGGAGCGTCTCATCCGGCCGAAGGACATGCGGTTTTCGCCCTTCAACATCGCCGTACACGGGATTCGCCCTGCCGATGTCGAGGACGCGCCGGAATTCCCTGAGGTGATGGAGGAGTTCATCGACGACTTCCACGGTGCGACGATGATCGCCCATAATGCCGCCTTCGATTTCAGCGTCATGCGGGCGTCGTTCGACAAGTACCGGCAGTCCTATCCGGATCTTTCTTATCTGTGCAGCGTCAAGATCGCCCGGCACGTCTGGCCGCAGCTTGAATCGCATAAGCTGAATGTCATTGCCCATCACCTCCAGCTGCGTTTCGTGCACCATAATGCCGCCGAAGATGCCGTTGTCTGCGCGGCGGCGTCGATTGCGGCGGCCAAGGCGCTGCGTGTCACCCATATCCGCGACCTGCCGGAGAAGATCGGCATGGTCGCAGGCCGTCTCACCTCCACCGGCTACCAGCCCTGCAGCATGAAAAAACGCGCCGTCTCCCGGGTTGCGTAACCGTTCCGCGCACTTATGTTTGAAGCAGCGTAACGGAGAAGATGCGATGACGATGAAAACTCTGTCGGGTTTGTTTGCGGGCTTTCTGGCATTGCTTCCGGTCACTGCCGCGCATTCGCAGGTTGTCGGTGAAGTTGGCGTCGACTGGATCGGCAACGACATCGTCATCGAGGCGATTGCCGATCCGAAGATCAAGGGCGTGACCTGCCATGTGACCTATTTCGAGCGCGGCGTCATCGACCGGCTGAAGAACGGCAACTGGTTTGAAGACCCATCAAACAACGCCATTTCCTGCAGCCAGACGGGACCGGTGGAGATCGGCGATATCGATCTCTCGAAGGGCGGGGAAGAAGTGTTCCGACAGGGCATGTCGCTGGTCTGGAAGAAGCTGGTCGTCAGCCGCGTCTATGACAAGGCCAATGACACGCTTATCTATCTGGTGCATGCACGGGAGCTGACTGACGGTTCGGCCAAGATGGCGATTTCCACGGTGCCGCTCTATAACCAGCAGGTCACATGGGAAAAGGGCAAGCCGTAAGGCTCGCCCCTGCAATTACCCTATCGATGCTTGGATCAGGCTGCTTCGCGCGCCAGTTCGTCGGCAATGACCGTGTCGAGGTTGAGGAAGCAGACCATGCTCTTTTCCAGCGCCACGATGCCGCGGCAGAAGCTGCGCTGTTCTTCCGGAATGATATCGGGCGCGGGCTGCAGGTCTTCGGAGCGGATGGTCATCATATCGGAGACCTGTTCCACCAGAAGGCCGACCAGTTTGCCGCCGATATCGGTGACGATGATAGCGGAGCGTTCGGAGGGCTCGGTCATCTTCATGCCGAGACGACCGGCCATGTCGATGACGGGGATGACGGCGCCGCGCAGGTTGATGAGGCCGAGAACATAAGGCGGCGTGTGCGGCATCGGGGTGACCGGCGCCCAACCGCGGATTTCGCGGATCGCCATGATGTCGATGCAGAATTCCTGATCGCCCAGATGGAAGGAAACGATTTCGAGATATGCGCCGGATTGCTTGATGGCGTTGGACATGACGGCAGGTTTCCTCTGATGGCTCTCTAACAGGCCCGCGCAGGATTGAGCTTTATGCGGTGGCCGGAGAATGGACCGGGAGACATCATGTCGAGGCTTTAAAAACCGCTATGGTCATAATGCACAGCAAGATTTTAAACTTTCCCTAACAATTGCTGCTGCCCCGCCGGCAAAACCCAGTATTTTGGCGGTTTTCGCGCTCACGCAAACAGGTTATGATGGGCATATGAACGCGCTCGTTTCCCATCCGCTGAAGTTTATTCTGGCTAGTCTTGCCGCTGTGGCCTCGCTTGCCATTGTGCTTCTTGCCTTTGACGGCTGGGTGCGGCACGGCACGGATATTTTCCTGTCCACGGTACAGAGCGGCATCGCCTGGTGCCTGTGACGCGTTTTCCAGCTGCGGATTTGTGACAAATCAGCGCGGTTCCCGCAAATACGCCCAGTTGATTTGCCGTCCCCGTCGCCTTTCGTTATCTGTCTGCCAGGGCCTGCGATATGCCGCCGGCTTTCGGGGTAGGATTGGACAATGAGAAATATTCGCATCGTATTGTGGGCCGTCGTGCTCGTTCTCGCCGGCGTCGTCAGCTGGTTGACGATCGAAATGACGAAGACGCGTAATGAAATGGTGGAGACGGCCTATGGCGTGCCTTTCCAACTCACGGCGCAAAACGGCCAGCCGATCACCGAAAAGGCCTTTCAGGGCAAGCCGACAGCGCTGTTCTTCGGTTTCACCCATTGCCCGGAGGTCTGCCCTACAACCCTGTTCGAGCTTAACGGCTGGATGGAGAAGGTGGACCCGGCCGGCGACAAGCTGCAGGCCTATTTTGTCTCTGTCGATCCCGAGCGCGATACGCCTGAGATCATGCAGCAATATGTCTCCAACGTCTCGAAGCGGATCACGGGCATCACCGGCCCGGCCGACAAGATTGCCGAGACGCTGAAGGGTTACCGCATCTATGCCAAGAAGGTGCCGGTGGACGAGAAGGATCCGAATGGCGATTACACCATGGATCACACGGCGTCCGTCATCCTGCTCGATGCCAATGGCCGCTTTGCGGGGACGATTGCCTATGGTGAAAATCCCGATGTCGCCGAGCAGAAACTTCAAAATCTTCTGAAGGGTACGAAGGTTTAATTACGCGCGGCTTATTGGACTGACTGCGGTTTTGTGGCAAAGGCAGACACAGAACTATTAGCCAGAGAAAGCAGCCCGCCGTGAGCGAAATCCGACTTTACGTCACCACGACCGAAATCCAGGCGGGTGAAATCCTCGATCGCATGTCGGACTATTTCGGCGAGGAGGATGTCGCGATCGCCACCACCGAGGTGGATGAGAAGCGCGATATCTGGGAAGCCTCGGTCTATCTCATGGCCGATCAGGAAGAAGAGTTCCGCGAGCGTGTCAGCGCCCTGCTTGCTCCTGCCTTTCCCGGTCTCGTCATCGAGAAGGAGACCGTTCCTGACGTTGACTGGATCGCCAAGTCGCTCGAGGGGCTGAAGCCGGTCAGGGCAGGGCGCTTCATCGTGTATGGCGCCCATGATCGCGATAAGGTGCAGGCGAACGATCTGGCAATCGAAATCGAGGCGGGGCAAGCTTTCGGTACGGGCCATCATGGAACGACGGCAGGTTGCCTTGAGATGATAGAGGAAGTTCTGCGGGCGCGGACGGTGCGCAATGCGCTGGATCTCGGCACCGGCAGCGGCGTTCTGGCGATTGCGGTGCGCAAGATGCGTCCTATTCCCGTGCTTGCGACAGACATCGACCCCATCGCCGTGAAGGTGGCGAAGGAGAATGTGCGGCTGAACGGTATCGTCTCCGGGCTGGCGCTGGAAACCGCGCCGGGCTTCCATTCGGACGCCTTCCGCAAGCACGGCCCGTTCGATCTCATCATCGCCAATATTCTGGCCCGGCCGCTCATCAAGATGGCGCCGCAGCTCGTCACGCATCTGGCGCCCGGCGGCACCGTCATCCTGTCCGGCATTCTGGCGTCGCAGCGCTGGAGGGTGCTTTCCGCCTATAATGGCGCCCGGCTTTCCCATGTCCGCACCATCTGGCGCAATGGCTGGGTCACGCTGCATCTGCGCAGGGACTGAACCAGCGGCAACATCCCTTTCGGGCAAAAGAAAAGGCGGCGCTTTCGCGCCGCCTGGGAACCCGCGAGCATGGGAGGAGCTTGCTCAAGCGGGTCGACGTATTCCTGTTCGGCGCAGTGGAGGGAGGATAGCCGCGCCGGACGTCATCAGAATACGTAGCTGGAATTTGCCTTGCGACGCAGATCGGCGCGGTTCATGCCGAGCGCTTCCAGCGACTTGTCGTCGAGGTTCAGAAGGGCGGCGTTGACGTGGCGGCTGACCTGACGCTCGCGTGCTTCAACGACGCGATCGAAGGCGGTGCGGAGGAAAGATTTTGCCATTGCTTCAAATCCTTGTTTGCCAGGAGAGTGTCTCTCTCGCTGTGTTGCCCTGAAGATAAGCGATGTGTTTTTGTTTGGTTAGAGGGGATATCTCAGGGTAGATATGCGTTTTTCGCATATCATATTGCCTTGAGTATTACTTATTTCGCGAAATATGCACAATTTATCGCCGCAATCCCATCTGTCATATATGGCTTGAAACCGGCTTTGTCCGCATGGCATTGTCGTTGCGCGCCAATGATTTGATGGCGCGACCGTCCAGTTTTTCTCATGACAGTTCCCGAAAGACGCTCATGTTCCAGACCTTCGAAAACAAATCCGCGCCACAATTCGGCAAGGCCCGTGTCGAGGCGCTGCGCGCCGGTTTCGACGCCCTCGGCATCGACGGTTTTCTGGTGCCGCGCGCCGATGAATATCAGGGAGAATATGTGCCTGAGTGCGCCGAGCGCCTCTCATGGCTGACCGGCTTTACCGGTTCCGCCGGCATTGCGCTGGTGACACGCACGCAGGCGGTGGTTTTTGTCGATGGCCGTTATACGACGCAGCTGAAGTCGCAGGTCGATCAATCGGTCTTCAGCGGCGGCGATCTGGTTGGCGCGCCGCCCTCCGTCTGGCTGGCCGAACATGCGCCACAGGGTTTCCGGCTCGGCATCGATCCGTGGCTGCACACCGGCGCGGAGTTGAAGCGGCTGGAAAAGGTGCTTGCCGGCAAGGGCGGCTCGATCGTTCTCCTGGAGAAGAACCCGCTCGATGCCCTGTGGCGGGATCGTCCATCCGAGCCGCTTGAGCCTGTCGTTATCCAGCCCGAGGCCTTTACCGGTAAGCTGGCGAAGGAAAAGATCGCCTCGCTGGCGGAAACGGTCTCGGCAAAGGGCGCGGATGCCCTGCTGGTTACTGATCCGTCGTCCATCGCCTGGATTTTCAACGTTCGCGGCAATGACGTGCCGCATACGCCGCATCCGCTCGCTCGTGCCATCATCTATGCGGATGGCAGGGCGGATATTTTTCTCGACAAGCGCAAGACCGGCATCGAGGCCGAGGCCTATCTGGCGCAGCTCGCGACACAATTGCCGCCGTCGAAGATCGCAGATCGCCTGCACGCCATTGCCAGCGCCAAGGGGCGGGTGATGGTCGATGCCGATCTGACGCCGGTGGCGCTGACAGGTGCAATCACCGCGGCGGGTGGCGCCCTGATCGAGGAGGCTGATCCTGTCCGCTTGCCGCGCGCGCGCAAGAACAAGGCGGAGCTGGCCGGCTCGGCAGCCGCCCATGTGCAGGATGGGGCGGCCATGGTCGAATATCTCTGCTGGCTGGACCGCCAGCAGCCCGGCAGCGTTACCGAAATCGCCGCCGTCAGGGCGCTGGAGGCCGCTCGCGTCAAGGTGGGGCAGGGGCTGCAAAACCCGCTCAAGGACGTGTCTTTCGACACGATTTCAGGCGCCGGCGAACATGCCGCCATCATCCATTACCGCGTCACGACGGATACCGACCGCACACTTGCTGATGGGGAGATGTTTCTCGTCGATTCCGGTGCGCAATATGTCAACGGCACCACTGATATTACCCGCACGGTTGCTATCGGCGCCGTTCCGGACGAGCAGAAGCGTTTCTTCACACTGGTGCTGAAGGGCATGATCGGCATCAGCACCGCACGGTTTCCCAAGGGAACGCGCGGTTGCGACCTCGATCCGCTCGCGCGCATCGCGCTCTGGAAAGCGGGAGCGGATTACGCCCATGGCACCGGCCATGGCGTCGGCTCCTATCTTTCGGTGCATGAGGGCCCGCAGCGTATTTCGCGGCTTTCGACGCAGGAACTGCTGTCCGGCATGATCCTGTCGAACGAGCCGGGCTATTACCGGCCCGGCGCTTTTGGTATCCGCATCGAGAACCTCATTTATGTGCGCGAGGCGGAAGAGGTGGCTGGCGGGGACCAGCCGATGTTCTCCTTCGAGACGCTGACCTGGTGCCCCATCGACCGCAGGCTGGTGGTCACCGCTCTCCTGACCGAAGAAGAACTCAACTGGCTGAACGCTTATCACGCCGGGGTTCTGGAGAAGCTTTCTCCGTTGATCACCGACGAGGAGGTTAAGGCGTGGCTCGTTGCCGCCACGAAGCCATTGGAGCGGGTCGCTTAAAGCAGCCCGAAATGCCTGATGGCGATGACGATGGCCCAGCCGACGGCCAGCATCGTCAGGCCCGGAAACCGCAGGCAGACCAGAAGCGCCGCCACCATGCCGATCTTGACCTCGTATCCGCCTTCAAAAAAGGCGGGTGCGACGAGCGTGGTCAAAACCGCGACCGGAACGGCGTTCAGTCCCGCCTCCATGCGCGGCGGGATGGATTTCATCCGCATCATCAGCACATAACCGCCGATGCGGGTGAGGTAGGTGGCGATGGCGGCGAGCGCGATCAGGATCAGCGTATCGGTGTGCAGCATATCGCTCATGGCGTTTCCACCCCGCTTTCAGAATTCGTCCCGCCGTTCGGTTTCGGCGGATAAAGGACCGCGACGAGAATTCCGGCGACTGCGCCGAGGCTCACATGCCACGGTGAACCGACGATGTGATAGGCAACCGTTGCGCCAACCGCGCTTGCCAGCATGACAGGGTAGAAATTCTCCCGCTGGCGGAAGCTCAATACCATGCCCATGAAATAGATCGGCAGCAGCACATCGAGACCAATGGCTTTCGGATCGCCGACCATATTGCCGAGCGATGCGCCGAGGATGGTCATGGCCAGCCACAGCACATAGACGGGCGCGGCAAAGCCCATGTACCAGGAAAAGCCCACCGTGCCAGTATTCTCGTATTTCCTGACCGATTCGGCGAATTGCGGATCCACCAGCACGAAGAAACCCGCGGCCTTCTGCAGGAAAGACCAGTTCGAGATCATCCGGGCAATGGCAGCCGAATAGAGGATATGGCGGAAATTGACGGCGAAGACGGAAAGAACGATCAGCCAGGGTGCAACCTTCTGGCCGAACAGTTCGATACCGACAAGCTGGCTTGCGCCCGCATAGACGGTGCCGCTCATGATCGTGGCTTCGGTGACGCTCAGCCCGTTATCGACTGCGACCGCGCCGAACAGCGCACCGAAGGGGGCGGCGGAGAGGGCGATCGGGAAACCGCTCTTCAATCCCTCGCGAAAATCTGCATTGAACATGTCTGGAAACTCCTTGCCCGCCGCTCTATCGCCGTGCCGGCCGGCTGGCAAACGAATTGCATGAATGGATCGATTGATTAACTTGAAGCTTCCGTTACGGTATCGCCCCATATGGCCGGTGCCGGGCGGCTTCACCGCCGTCTTCCCGCGCACCTCAACAGTCAGACGATGGAAGATCGATGCTGGAAAAGCAGGAAAAGGCCGCGCTGGCCGCACGTATCAGGGATTATCTTGCCCGTGAGACCGAAACCGAGATCGGCCATCTACAGGCGGAGATATTCGTCGATTTTCTGGCCGAAGAAATGGGATACGTGTTTTACAATCAAGGGCTTCGGGATGCGCATGCGGCGATCCTGAGACGCCTTGAGGATGCGGCGGGCGATATCGACGTGCTGGAGAAGGCGAAGCCGCGGTAACGGCACTCTCCTTCCTCATCCCTGTGACGAGCACAGGAACGGGGCCTAATCCCGCAATATGTCGCGGCTTTTGAGAACGATTGCGCCCTTTTCCCGCATGGTGGTAATCGCGGCCTTGATGCCCTGGGAATCGATTCCGCGGCTGGCATCTTCGATGAAACGCACTTTCACATCAGGCAGCATGTCGAGGGCATCGAGGACCGAAAAGCTGACGCAGTAATCGGTGGCGAGGCCGCAGACGTCGAGTTGCGTGACGCCCTGGCGGCTCAGATAGTCGGCCAGTCCCGTCGTCGCGCCCTGGTCATTGTCGCGAAAGGCGGAATAGCTGTCGACGGCGGGGTTTTCGCCCTTCTGCTGGATGTAATCGAAGTTTTCCGTCTTCAGATCCGGGTGGAATTCCGCATCCGACGTGCCCTGCACACAATGGTCCGGCCACATCATTTGCGGTTTGCCGGAGAGTTCGCCCATGTCGAAGGGCTTCTTGCCGGGATGCTGCGAGGCGAAGCTGCCGTGATTTTCCGGGTGCCAGTCCTGCGAGGCGACGATGAGATCGTAACCGCCATTGTCGATCAGGGCATTGGCGATGGGCACGACCTGGTCGCCATCGGCAACGGCCAGGTTGCCGCCCGGGCAAAACCCGTTCTGGATATCGATGAGCAGCAGCGCCTTCATGATGTGCCTCCCTTTTGAGGGCAGGATGCCAAGCCGGCTTTGGCGGATCAAGCCCCTTTCGACCTATCCTGCAGGCACGCGTCTTTCCGGCAGGGGCTCGCCCTGTCGCAGTCCTGCCGCATTTGCAGCAAATTTCCGGCCAAGTCGGAATTTACCTGACAGTGCGGCGACGGAAATTTTAAGGCCGATGACGCCTCTTTAAGGGGCATTTCCCGGGACGATGCAGTGCGGATGCACGCAGTACCCGCGCAAGTCATTGTTTTGCCTTCGCCTTACAATGCGCAGACCTTAACGAAATATTTTTGCAGGGACTCGTAAACACTTTGGTTACCATAATTCGTCATGCTTCGAGCCAGTCAATTCCGAAACCGGCGTGGTGTCTGCCCGCTCTTCGGATGTCCCAAAATCCCTCCGGCGTCGGCCGGGTATGCGTGAACGGTTCGAGTAACGAGTATCATGGCGTTTTCTGCTGCGGCCTATAATGGTGCCGGCTTTACCGGTTCGTCTTCCGCCAAGAGAGGCAAATCCTCTTCGCTCGGACGGATGTCCGCGCTTCTCGGCGGCGGCGTTTTTGCCAGCCTTTTCGCAGTCGCAGCCTTTGCCTCGCTGCATAGCATGGCCGCTGCCTCGCATGGTGTCGGACAGTTTGAAAAGACCCTGGTGACGAGGCTCGATTCGGCTGAGACGGCGATTGTTCGCACGGCCGCGCGAGATATTCACATCCGCAAGTTTTCCCGTTTGAGCGACCATAGCCACGGCCAGCAGAAGGCTGTTCGCCTTGCCGGCATCATGCCCGAGATTGGTGCGAAGGAATTCGGCGAGCGCTTCGGCGCGGCAGCGAACGCGAAAGGGCAGGCAACCGTTAAGGAACTTGCCGCGCTCAAGCCTTCGGCAATCGTCGATTCGGCGCTTGGACGCACCTCCGAGGTCGCCTATCAGAGCGCCGTTCCGCAGCATCCGGCATTTGAAGTGGCGCTGGCGCGGCCGCAGATCGAGGAAGAAGCAAGCAGCCTGCTGCCCGATGATGTGCCGCTGCCGAGTTTCCGTCCTGAAGTCGCGACGGCTCAGGCGGTCGAGCCGTCACCGCGCCCTGCCACACCTTCCAGGGTCGAGGTTGCTTCGGCGCCTGCTTTTGATGCGCCGGTTCCCCTGCGCGCACCTGCGCCGCCCAAGCAGAGCACCGGCGCCATGCTCGCCTTTGCAAAGCCTGATAATCCGATACGCGAACCGAGCAAGATGGATGCGGTTCCGTGGCCGGATCGCGGCAACGGCACGGCGATCTACGATATTTCCTCCGGTGTCGTGCACATGCCGAACGGCGAGAAGCTGGAAGCACATTCCGGCATCGGCAAGATGCGCGACAACCCCGATTACGTGCATGTGAGAATGCGCGGTTCGACGCCGCCCTCCAGCTATCGTCTGACGATGCGCGAGGCGCGGTTCCACGGAGTCGAAGCCATTCGCCTGACACCGGAAAACGGCGTCAACCCGCACGGCCGCGACGGTCTTCTGGCGCACACCTACATGCTGGCGAAACGCGGCGAATCGAATGGCTGCGTTGTATTCCGTGATTATTCGCGCTTCCTTGCGGCCTTCAAGCGCGGCGAAGTCAAGCGCATGGTGGTGGTGCCGAAGCTGAACGGCAACCGGCCGACACTTGCCAGCAGCGGCGGTAAAAGCGGTGGCAAGACCCTGATCGGCATGTTCTCGCGCGGCAGCGACTCCTGAGCTTTCTTAAGTTCTACGCATTTTCTGGACGTAAAACCGCTGCGCATTTTTACTGAAAATGCTTTAGCGACTGCGCCGCTGTGTCAGCATCATGCCGGCCAGGATCAGCAGAATCCCAAGTGCGCTTGCCCAGATTTTCGGTGGATGATCGCTGAAAAGATCAAGAACCACGCCTGAAACCATCTGGCCGCTGATGACCAGAAGGGCGGTATTGACCGCGCCGATGCGCGGGATGAGCCAGCTTCCCGAAGCGATGAAGACGACCCCGATCGGGCCGCCGATAAAGGCGAGCCATGGCGCATCGGCCGCGCCCGGCGGAATGAGGCCGCCGACGATGAGGCCTATGACGGTCAGCACACCAAAACCGACAATGTGGTTCCAGAAGGAGGCGATGAGCGGCGAGTTCGACAGGCTGAGGCGGCCGTTGATCTGGCGGCTCAGCGCCACGAAGACGCCGCCTGTAAAGGCCATGGCGATCCAGAGTATCATGCCGTTCTCCCCACAAGGATGATAAGCGCGCTGCCGCACAGGATCAGCGCCACCGCCGCCATGTCCCGCAGGTCCGGCTTTCTTCTGGGCAGGCCGAAGAGGCCGAAAAGATCAGCCAGGAGGCTGAAGATCACCTGTCCGCCAAGCCCAAGCGCAATGGTGCCGGAAAGCGCCAGCGGCGAATTGACGGCGGTGGAGGTGAGGATGACGATGGCGGCACCCACCACCCCGCCGCAATAAGCCCAGAGCGGCGCTTTCGGTTTTGCCGGTGCTGCGGGATCTTTCTTCGGGCGCATGATGGCGAGATAGATCAGGGCGGCCACCGTGCCGGTTCCATGCGCTGTCCAGGAGGAAAAAAGCGCGTTGCCGTAATGGGCAAGCTGACCGTTGAAATGCACCATCAATGTCAAAAGGCAGCCGCTGGCGAAAGCGGCGGCAAGATGCAGCGGGTTGAGGCGAGGATGCGTCGTGTCTGTCATGGCGGGCCGGAAAGCTGAAGAGGAACCCGAGCTTTAGCCGATATGTACCTGAAGCGGAATCGAATTGCGCCGCTTTGCTACTTCACGCGACATTATCCTGTGCGTTGCGGAACAAGCCACCCTGCCGCGCATTATTCCACCATGAAGAAAACGACACGCAAACCATTGAGCCGGATGACGATTTTCGTCATTTCGATTTTCGTTCTCGCAGCCGTGGTCGCGGCCGTCTATCTTGTCGGATTCACGCCCGGCGAAGTGTAAGATAGATAATTCAATGAGCGGCTGGAGCGGTCTTGCCCTTGCCGCCTCCCATAACCACCTTCGCCTTCGCTATGGCGAAGCGGATGCCGCGCAGCAGGAAACGACTGGTTTCCAGAAAGGCGCGATAGGGCAGGACGGTGAAATAGCGCCAGCGCGGAAGGCGGTAAATGCGCAGATTGTTCTGGATTTGGCTTTCCCCGTCCGCATCCTGGGTGGCGCAAAGCGGGTAGATGAAGGCGGCCTTGAGGCCAGCGAGATATTCCAGATCGAATGCGATGTCGTATGCGAGCCGCATGGGGATCAGTTTCGATATCCATTTTCCGGCGCGGCGGTTGACGAGATAGGCTCCAGACCCTTTTTCCCGCGTGATCGCAATGGCGAGCGAGCGACCGTTGGAAAGCGGGCGGAACGGAAATTTCCGGCCATTGCTGACTGTCGTCAGCCGCAGCAGATCCCAGTCGCTGCCGTTTAGCACCGCCTCATCGACGGCGTTGAGAAAATCATTATCGAAGACCACGTCATCCTCGAGGATGAGTGCTATATCGGCGTCGCCTTCCATGAATTTTTGGGCGCAGGCGACATGGCTGAGATAGCAGCCGATCTCCGGTGGAGAGGTTCGGCGGCCATGCATGAGCATGTAGGAAATCTCACTGAATTCCGGGATCGGATAATTCAGTTCCCTGCCATTGACGCCGGGGACGCGCTCCGCCTTCAGCCCCATGGCGTCAAGGCGCGCGTTCATATCCGCGAGACGCTTGGTGGCGCTGTCCATGTTGATCAGGAAAACCGCAAGCTTGCGCTGGCTTTTCGGTAATATATGCAAAGCAGTCCTCACCCGGTTTTCACATCCCCATTGCAACTCCTTTATTGCAACGGCATGACGTGGGCTACGGAAAAAGCGGTCTGCGGGCACTCATAGTTGTCGAATCAAACCTTTTCCACAAATCCATCCAGCACTCGCTTCTGGCCGGCGCGATCGAAGTCGATCGTCAGCTTGTTGCCTTCTATGGCGGAAATATTGCCGTTGCCGAATTTGAGATGGAAGACGCGGTCGCCGACAAAGAATTTCGACGGTTTGTCCGCGACGGATTTTGCCACCAGCTCGCCCTCTATCGTACGGGTGCGCGGGCCACTCTCGCCGTAACCGATCCGCTCCACCGCATGGCCGGAGCGGGTGCCCCAATTGTCGCGGGTGGCGTCGCTGCGGTTCTGCTGCGCGCGTTTCCAGCCGGGGGTGGAATAGTTGTTGGTGAAGGGGTCGGCCTTGTCGAAACGCGACTGGCCGTAGCCGCCGCGCCCACCATAACCGCCGTAATTGCTGTCGGATGCCGCGACATCCACATGGGCGGGCGGCAGTTCATCAAGGAAACGCGAGGGCAGGGTGGATTGCCACAGCCCGTGAATGCGGCGGTTCGAGACGAACCAGATATGGCAGAGCTTCTTGGCGCGGGTGATGCCGACATAGGCAAGACGACGTTCTTCCTCCAGACCGGAGCGACCGCCTTCGTCCAGCGCCCGCTGGTGCGGGAAGAGGCCCTCTTCCCAGCCGGGCAGGAAGACGGTGTCGAATTCCAGACCCTTGGCGGAATGCAGCGTCATGATCGAGACGGCATCGAGATTTTCGTTCTGCTCGGCATCCATGACGAGCGCGACATGCTCGAGGAAACCGCGCATGCTCTCGAAGGCTTCCATCGAGCGAATGAGTTCCTTGAGGTTCTCAAGGCGTCCGGGCGCTTCGGCCGTCTTGTCGGCCTGCCACATGGCGGTATAGCCGCTTTCGTCGAGGATCTGCTCGGCAAGCGTGGTGTGTTCGGTGTTTTCCAAGAGGCCCTGCCAGCGGCGGAAATCCTGCACCACATCGAACAGCGCCTTGCGGGCCTTCGGTTTCAGCTCGTCGGTCTCAATGATGTCGGCCGCTGCTGCCAGCATCGGGATATCGCGGGCGCGGGCATAGTCGTGCAGGTTGCGGATGGTCGTATCGCCGAGGCCGCGTTTCGGTGTATTGACGATCCGCTCGAAGGCGAGATCGTCGGCCGGCTGGCAGACGAGGCGGAAATAGGCCATGGCGTCGCGGATTTCGAGACGCTCATAAAAGCGCGGGCCGCCGATGACGCGGTAATTGAGGCCGAGTGTCACGAAACGGTCTTCGAATTCGCGCATCTGGAAGGAGGCGCGAACGAGGATGGCCATATCGTTCAGCTTGTGGTTCTTGCGCTGAAGTTGTTCGATTTCCTCGCCGACGGCGCGGGCTTCCTCCTCGGAATCCCAGGCGGCATGCACCACCACCTTTTCATCGTCAGGGCTGCTGCGCTCGGTGAACAGCGTCTTGCCGAGGCGGCCCTCATTATGGGCGATGAGATGGCCGGCTGCGCCGAGAATATGCTCGGTGGAGCGGTAGTTGCGTTCGAGCTTGATGACCTTGGCGCCGGGAAAATCCTTGTCGAAGCGCAGGATATTGTCCACTTCCGCGCCGCGCCAGCCATAGATCGACTGGTCGTCGTCACCGACGCAGCAGACGTTCTGCGGCTCACCCTTGGCGCGCTGCGCGAGAAGCCTGAGCCACATATATTGCGCCGTATTGGTGTCCTGATATTCGTCCACCAGAATGTAACGGAACTTCTGGTGATACTCCTTCAGAATATCCGTGTGGCGGCGGAAGATGCTGATCGGGTGCATCAGAAGATCGCCGAAGTCGCAGGCGTTCAGCGTTTTCAACCGGTTCTGATAGGCGGTGTAAAGTTCGCGGCCCTTGCCATTGGCGAAAGCGCGGCTGTCACCCTCGGGAATATCCGGCGGGGTCAGCCCCTTGTTCTTCCAGCCGTCGATCATGCCGGCGAATTGCTTGGCGGGCCAGCGCTTGTCATCAAGACCTTCGGCCTGGATAAGCTGCTTGATCAGCCGCACCACGTCGTCCGTATCGAGGATGGTGAAATCCGATTTCAGGCCGACGAGTTCGGCATGGCGGCGCAGAAGCTTGACGCCGATGGAGTGGAAGGTGCCGAGCCAGGGCATGCCCTCGACAGCGCCGCCGACCAGAACGCCGATACGTTCCTTCATCTCGCGGGCCGCCTTGTTGGTGAAGGTCACGGCAAGGATCTGGCTGGGATAGGCGCGGCCGGTTGCGAGAATATGGGCGATGCGGGTCGTCAGAACGCGGGTCTTGCCCGTGCCGGCGCCGGCGAGGACGAGAACGGGTCCGTCAAGCGTTTCCACGGCATCGCGCTGTTCGGGGTTGAGGCCGGAAAGATAATCGGGCGCGGCACGCGTCTGATCGCGCGCAGCCATGGCGCGGGCGGCAATGCCGAGCCCGCCGCCGCTTTCCGCGCCTGCATTATTCGTCGCCCTGCGCGGCGTCACGGGTTCTTCATCGAAGAACGGCATATCGTCGAAACTGTTGCTCATGCGGCCCAATGTAGTGATTCGGGATATAAAGGCCAGAACCGCGTTCTGCTTTTATTCCGGTATCGTCGGTCAAAACGCCTATTCCAAGGCATTTTTTGCATCATGCCTGCCTGTCAGTGTCAAAAGCGGCATCCACCGGGACTTGCAGCGCCACCGCAAGCTGGTTGGTCTTGGCGGCCAGCGCGATGACCCGCAGGAGATCGGCGTGCTGTTCGCCCGTCATGCCCTTGGCTTTGGCGGCGGCCGTGTGGGAATGGGCGCAATAGGAGCAGCCATTGGTGACGGACACCGCGATGTAAAGCATTTCCTTGACCACGGGGTCGAGCGCCGAAGGTGTCGCCATCACCGCCTTGACCTCGGCCCATGTCTTTTCCAGAAGATCAGGATCGAAGGCAAGGTAGAGCCACATATTGTTGATGAAGTCAGATTTGCGGGTGGTGCGGATGTCGTCAAACACCGACTTCACGCGCGGATCGGCTTCGGGATTTTGTGCTTTCGTGACGGTGCTCATGGCTTTCTCCGGCTCTTTTCCTGGGGGCAGATTACCGCGCTGAAGAATATTTGCGATAAAAATGGCCCTCGTCGTGTGTTCGACGAGAATCCATCACAAATTACAATTACGTAAGAAACGGATTTGTGCGTTGCCTCGTTCTAAACGAGGGGGAATACTGCTGCTGTCCCAAAGCCTTCGCTTCAGGGGCTGGTTTATGCTGCGATGATCAACCGGAGAACTATATGCGGGTCTGGAAACAGGTGGGTGTCAGTCTGGCCGTGGTGGGGGCAGGGCTCTGTCTCTGGGGCTTTTATTCGCCCGACGCCCGCAATGTGCTCGCCAGCATCCGGCTCGGCAAAACGCCGGCAGGCGCGATAGAGGTCGCAGCGGCCGGTTCGCCCACAGGTCAGAATGCTGGTTCGCGGCGCAACGGCAACGCCACCCTGGTGGTGACGGCTCCGGTGAAAAAAGGCACGGTCAATGACCGGCTGAACGCAATCGGCAACGGCCAGGCGATCCAGTCGGTTGTCGTTATGCCGCAGACCTCCGGCACGCTTTCAGAAATCCGCACGGCCGCCGGCGCACGCGTCGTGAAGGGGCAGGTGCTTGCGCGGCTCGATGACGAAGAGCAGGTGATCGAACGCGACAAGGCGCAGGTCGCGCTGCGCAGCGCGATTGAAAAATCCAGTTCCTACAAGAACCTCAAATCCGTTTCCCGCCTCGATGTGATGGATGCGCAGATTGCCGAAGAATCCGCCAAGCTGGCGCTCAGCACCGCCGAACTCAATCTCAGGCGTCGTGACATTGTCGCGCCGATTGAGGGCGTGGCCGGTATCGTCGCCGCCAATATTGGCGATAACGTCACCACGCAGTCAACCATCGTCAGCATCGACGACCGGTCGGAAATCCTCGTAAATTTCTGGGCGCCCGAGCGGTTTGCAACCGTGATCAAGGTGGGAATGCCGGTGGAGGCGACCTCCATTTCGCGTCCCGGCGAAACCTTCAAGGGCGAAATCGAAGCGGTCGACAACCGTGTCGATGAGGCAAGCCGCACGATCCGCATCCGGGCGAAGTTCGGTAACGAGAAGGACGAGCTAAGGGCCGGCATGTCCTTTGGCGTCACCATGCGTTTTGCCGGGGAGACCTATGCTTCGGTCGATCCTCTGGCCGTGCAGTGGGATGCGGAAGGCTCCTATGTCTGGCGCGTCACCGACAACAAATCGAATAAGGTTCGCGTACAGATCGTGCAGCGCAACCCCGATGCGGTTCTCGTCAAGGCGGAGCTGGCGGAAGGCGAGCCGGTCGTCATCGAGGGCCTGCAGCGCGTGCGTGAAGGCGGTGCTGTCCGCGTCGGCGAACAGCCGAAGCCGGAGGAGATCGCAAGCCAATGACGCAGCCGCCTTCCGGTCAGGATTCCAAGCTCGCTTTCACCGCATTGTTCGTGCGCCGGCCTATTCTGGCGGCGGTCCTCAACACGCTGCTGGTCGTCGCTGGTCTCGCCGCTCTGGTTGGCGTCGAGGTGCGCGAATTGCCTGACGTCGACCGGCCGTCGATCAGCGTCAGGACCACCTATGAAGGTGCTGCGCCTGAGACGATCGACCAGGAAGTGACACAGACCATCGAAGGTGCGGTGGCGCGTGTCAGCGGCATCAAATCCATCGCTTCCAACTCGCAATTCGGCACCAGCCGCGTGACGATGGAATTTGGTGACAATGTCGACATGGCCGTTGCGGCCAACGATGTGCGTGACGCCATCGGCCGCGTTACCAATCAGCTGCCCGACGATGCCGACGAGCCGCAGATCATCAAGGCGGATTCCGACAGCCAGCCGATCATGCGTCTTGCCGTCACCTCGTCGACGCTCAGCATGGAAGATCTGACCAAGCTGGTGGATGACGAGATCATCGACCGCCTGGCTGCTGTCGACGGCGTTGCCGATGTCGAGCTTTACGGAGATCAGGAAAAGGTTTTTCGCGTCGATCTCAATCAGGCAGCACTCGCCAGCCGTGGTCTGACCGTCACCGATGTTTCCAACGCGCTGGCCAGCGCGGCACTCGACGTGCCGGCGGGATCGCTGAAAAGCACGACGCAGGACATCGTCGTGCGCGCCACGGCGAGCCTGACGAAGCCCGAGGATTTTTCCAACCTCCTCATCAAGAACAATATCCGCCTTCGCGATGTGGCGACAGTCATGCTCGGTGCGGATGACGAATCCACCTCGCTGCGATCCAATGGCGTGCAGGGTGTCGGTCTTGGCGTCATCCGGCAGGCGCAGTCCAACACGCTCAATATTTCCACCGGCGTGAAGGCCGCCGTCGATGCCATGTCCGCCAATCTGCCTGATGGTACACGCATCATCGTCACCAGCGACGACGCCGTCTTCATCGAGGGCGCGCTGCACGAAGTCGAGCTGGCGCTCGGGCTTTCGGCGATCATCGTCGTCGTTGTGCTTTATCTCTTTCTGCGCGACTGGCGCGCCACCCTCATTCCGGCGATTACCATGCCGGTGGCGCTGATCGGCACCATTGTCGCCATCTACATGGTCGGCTTCTCGGTCAATATTCTGACGCTTCTTGCCATCGTTCTTGCCACCGGTCTGGTGGTCGATGACGCCATCGTGGTGCTGGAAAATATCGTGCGCCGCCGGGCGGAAGGCATGGGGCCGCGGGCCGCTGCCGTTCTCGGCACGCAGGAAGTTTTTTTCGCCGTCATCGCAACGACGGCGACGCTTGCGGCCGTCTTCATCCCGCTCTCCTTCCTGCCGGGTCAGCTGGGCGGCCTGTTCCGCGAATTCGGTTTCGTGCTGGCCTTCGCCGTGGGCCTGTCTTCCATCGTGGCGCTGACGCTCTGCCCGATGCTGGCTTCCCGCATGCTGAAGGAGGGGTTGAAGGAACCGACCGGACCGCTCGCCTGGTTCGGCAATGTCTTTGCCTCCACCTACAAGTCAACGCTCTCCGCTTGCCTGAACAATCCGCTGATCGTGATTATCGTGGCGCTGATCTTCTCGGGCCTGTCGTGGATTGCGTTCGGTATGATCCAGAACGAGCTGACGCCGCGCGAGGACCGTGCCTCGATCATGATGCGGGTCACCGCGCCGCAGGGCGTCAGTCTCGAATATACCCGCGACCAGCTGCAGCGCATTGAGGAAAACCTGCAGCCGCTGCGCGACAGTGGTGAAATCCGCAATATCTATTCCATCACCGGCATGAACGGTTCCTCCAATACCGGTTTCATGGTGCTGACGCTCGCCCCATGGGCCGACCGCGAGCGCACCCAGAACCAGATCGCCGCTGACGTCACTTCCGCCGCCAACAAGGTGCCGGCGCTGCGCGGCAGTGCAATGCAGCCGAACAGCCTGCGTATTCGTGGCGCCGGTAACGGTTTGCAGATGGCGATGGTCGGCAGCAATTATGCGGCGCTGACGGCGGCGACGCAGAAACTGCTGCTTTCCATGGAGGAAAGTGGCCTGTTCGATACGCCGCGTTTCGACAATGAGCCCAATCAGGCGCAGCTTTCCGTTTCGATCGACCGCGAGCGCGCCTCCGATCTCGGCATCGATATCACCGGGCTCTCACGCGCCATGCAGTCGCTGCTCGAAGGACGCTCGGTCGTTGACGTTTTCGTCGATGGCGATGCAATCCCGGTGCGGCTCCTGTCCTCCACCCGGCCGATCAACGATCCGACCGATCTTGAAAATGTCTTCCTGAAAACGGGCGACGGCAAGATCGTGCCGATGTCGGTCATCGCTTCGCTGAAGGAAAATGCGGTTGCGCCGCAGCTCAACCGCGAGCAGCAATTGCCCTCCGTCGGCTTCACGGCCAACCTGAAGGACGGCGTTTCGCTCGGCCAGGCCCTGGAAAAGGTGAATGAGCTTTCGCAATCCGTCCTGCCGCCCGGCGCGCGCCTGCTGCCTCTTGGTGAGGCGGCGACGCTTGAGGAGAATTCCAGCGGCATGTTGCTGACCTTCGGTTTCGCGATCGTCATCATCTTCCTCGTGCTCGCCGCGCAGTTCGAAAGCGTCCTGAGTTCGGTCATCATCATGACGACGGTGCCGCTCGGCCTTGCCTGCGCCGTCATCGCGCTGCTGGTTACCGGTTCCAGCCTCAATGTTTACAGCCAGATCGGTCTCGTGCTGCTTGTTGGCGTGATGGCCAAAAACGGCATCCTCATCGTGGAATTCGCCAACCATCTGCGCGATCAGGGTGCGACCGTGCGGGAAGCCATCGAAAAGGCCACCAGCATCCGCCTGCGCCCTGTCATGATGACGATGATCGCCACCATTCTTGGCGGCGTGCCGCTGGTGCTGGCGCAGGGCGCGGGCGCGGAAGCGCGCATCGCGCTCGGCTGGGTCATCGTCGGCGGTCTCGGTTTCGCGACGCTGGTGACGCTTTACATCACGCCGGTCTCCTATCTGCTCATCGCCCGCTTTGCCAAGCCGCAGGCGGATGAGGAAATCCGCCTCCACCGCGAACTCGAACTTGCCGCCCGCCGCAAGGCGCTGGAGGAGGACAAGCCGTTGCTCGCAGCGGAATAAGGTGGGGTTGTCGCCAAACCACATTCGGCGCAATCGCGATGCTGGACAAAGCGTTAACCTTATCCCATACCACCTGACGGAATTTCGTAACGGATCGAATCCGTTACGGGCAGATGTTGCGGTGGAGATGGATGATGGCGCTGAAAGACGTTGTGGCGGGTGAGCGGAATGAAGAGGGCATTGCGTCTGCGCTCGCGGTGCTGAAGCAGCAGCTCGGCGACAAGGTCCAGACGGGCCAGGCGTTTCGCGAGCAACATGGCCACACCACCACCTATCTGACCCTGCAGGCGCCTGACGGAGTCGTTTTTGCCGAAAGCGCCGATGATGTGAAAGCTGTTGTGAAGGCCTGCGCCCAATACAAGGTTCCGGTCATTCCCTTCGGAACGGGGTCTTCACTTGAAGGGCAGGTCAATGCGCCCAACGGCGGAATCTGCATCGATTTCAGCCGGATGAATCGCATCATTGAGGTGAATGCCGAAGATCTTGACGTGACGGTGGAGCCGGGTGTTACGCGTGAGGACCTCAACGTTTATCTGCGTGATACCGGCCTGTTCTTCCCGATCGATCCGGGCGCCAATGCCTCGATCGGCGGCATGGCCTCGACGCGCGCCTCCGGTACCAACGCCGTTCGTTATGGCACGATGAAGGACAATGTGCTGGCCGTCACCGCTGTTGTCGCCAATGGCGAGGAAATCCGCACGGCTCGCCGCGCCCGCAAGTCTTCCGCCGGTTACGACCTGACGCGGCTTTTCGTGGGGGCCGAGGGGACGCTTGGCGTCATCACCTCCGTGACGCTGCGGCTTCAGGGCATTCCGGAAAAGATCGCCGGCGGTGTCTGCACCTTCGACACGATCAAGGCGGCCTGCGATGCCGTCATCATGACGATCCAGATGGGCGTTCCGGTAGCTCGCATCGAATTGCTTGACGAGGTGCAGGTGCGGGCGTGCAACGCCTATTCCGGCCTGAACTATGCGGAAAGACCGACGCTGTTCGTGGAGTTCCACGGCACCGAGGAGACGGCGGCGCTGCAATCGCAGCAGTTTGCCGAGATCGCGGCCGAATGCGGCAGCATCGATTTCCGCTGGACGAGCGATGCCGCCGAGCGCAACAAGCTCTGGAAAGCGCGTCATGACGCCTATTGGGCGTCCCGGGCGCTCGCGCCGCATCTTGATGGGCTGTCCACCGATGTCTGCGTGCCGATTTCGCGCCTTGCCGACTGCGTGGTGGAAACGCAGCGGGATATTGAGGACAACGGTTTTCTCGCGCCGATCGTCGGTCATGCGGGTGACGGGAACTTCCACGTCCTTATTCTGTTTGATGGCAAGGATGCCGAAAGCGTCGCGAAGACCGAAGCCTTTGTCGCCCGTCTCAACCGCCGCGCCATCGCCATGGACGGCACCTGCACCGGCGAACACGGTATCGGCCAGGGCAAGATGAGTTTCCTTGCCGAAGAGGCCGGCAATGCACTGGATGTGATGCGCGCCATCAAAACGTCGCTCGATCCGGATAATATCTTCAATCCGGGCAAGTTGTTCCGGCTTGTCTGATCATCCTCACAATTGATTGGTACAAAAGGCTGCTTGCCGTTAAGGCAGAAAAGAATAGGTTTGCAGCGTTCGCGAAGGGAGATGCAGGTCAGTGCTCGGGCGTATTCTGGTTTTTCTGGGCGGACTGCTGGCCGTGGTGCTGTTCTCGGCGCTGCTTATTCCCTATTTCGTCGACTGGACGGATTTCCGCCGCGATTTTGAAGACCAGGCAAGCCGTATTCTCGGCAAGAAGGTGGTTGTGCATGGCCGCGTTGAGGCCCGCATTCTGCCTTTCCCCTCGGTAACGCTGCATGATGTGCGCGCCGGCACGGATGCGGATGGATCGCCGCTCATTCAGGTCGCGCGTTTTTCCATGGATGCCGAGCTTGCGCCTTTCCTTTCCGGCGAGGCGCGTATCTTCGACATGCGCATCGAGGAGCCCAAGGCGAAGATCAGGCTGCTGAAAGACGGCACGCTGGACTGGATGCGCGGCAGCCGGGCGGAAATTCCCGCCCGCACCGTCGTTCTGGAAAGCGTGCAGATTGAAGGCGGGCAGATCGAATTCATCGACGAGCAATCCGGCCGCAATCGCGTGGTGACGGGTCTCAACGCCGACATGTCCGCCAATTCGCTGGCCGGGCCGTGGAAGGCCGAAGGGCGCGCCGCCATTGACGGGCATCCGGGTTCCTTCTCCCTCTCCAGCAGCGAGCCGGATTACGCCGCCGGCCGCATGGGGCTGCGGGTCCGCGTGGTGCCGGATGAGCATCCGGTCGAGGTTGATCTCGATGGCGCGATTGCTGCAACGGCGGGGAAGCCCGCTTATAGCGGTTCCTTCTCCTTCAGTTTCCGTGAGGATGAAAAGCAGAAGCAGCAGGCGGGGCAATCGTTGTTTTCTTCGCCGCGTACCCGCGGCAGTTTTGAGCTCACCAATGAAAGCGTGCGTATCCCGAGTTACCGCATGGAACTCGGCGGTAGCGAAAATCCCTATGTCGTGACCGGTGAAGCGACGCTCGATACCGGCGCCAAGCCGGAATTCCTGCTGACGGCCGATGGCCAGCAGATCGATGTCGCCCGCTTCGCGCCGCCTGTCGTGCAAACGGGCAAGACCTCGCGCCAGCCCACCGCCTCGGTGCGCCAGCGCATCGAGGCCTTTGCGGCCATGGTGGCCCGCATTCCGGTGCCGCCGGTGCCGGGCAAGGCGAGCATCAGCCTTCCCGCGCTTGTTTCTGACGATACGACCATCCGCGACATCCGGCTGGATGTGCGCCCGGAAGGCAGCGGCTGGCAGGTGGTGAATGCCGTGGCGACGTTGCCGGGCAGGACGCAGCTTGAAGCCAAGGGATCGCTGACGCTGCTTGGCGGGCCCGCTTTCAACGGCAATCTGCTGCTCGCCTCCAACCAGCCTTCAGGGCTGGCGAACTGGCTTTCCGGTTCCGTCGATCCGGCGATCCGCCAGCTCAATGCCGCCGGTTTTTCCGCCGATGTTTCTTTGACGACGCTCAATCAGCGTTTCGACAAACTGGAGCTTGCAATCGGCGATGCCTCGTTGAAGGGCGAGCTGGAGCGGCGCTCCGACGGCAAGACTTCCAATCTCTCCATCGATCTCTCGGGCAACGAAATCGATCTCGATGCGCTGAGGGCGCTCGGCAGTCTGGCGCTTGGCGATCAGGTCGGCAGTTCCGTCCTCGACCACCGCATTACCGCGAAATTCAAGGCCGACCGGTTCAACATGGCCGGTGTGACCGCCAATCACGTCGAAACCGCCTTCACCATGGCTGGTGGGGTTCTCTCGCTCGAAAACATGACGGCCGGTGATATTGCCGGCGCGGAGGTGAAAGCCAGAGGGCAATTGCAGGGTTCGCTGCTGAAATATGCCGGCAAGGGCACGGTGAACCTGCATGCAGCGGATATGCAGCCGTTCTTCACCATGCTGCAGCAGAAATTGCCAAACCATCCATTCCTCAGCCGTCTGGCGGCGAGCGCGCCATGGTACGCCAATTCCGACCTTGCCATGGATGTTTCCGTCAACAGCGAAAATGGCGGGGCCAATGTCGCCGTCTCCGGCACCGTCAACGGCAGCCGGCTCTCGGCCGTTGCCAAGATGCCGGATTTCCTGTCGATCACCGATGATACGGCCATGTCGCTGGAAGCCGTCCTGAAGAACCAGTCGACGGCGATCCTGTTCGGCCAGGCGGGGCTCGATCCGCTGCCCTTCGATGCGGATGGCGAGGGACTTCTCTCCGTCAAGCTCAACGGCACGCTCGGCTCGCCCGCCCAGACGGAACTGCGCTTCTCGACGGAACGCACGCATTTTTCGATGAACGGTTCCTTTGCCGTTTCGGCCGCCAATTTCGGCGAAGGCAGCGCCGATGTGGCGCTCGAAAGCGCTGATATCGAGCCATACCTCATCATGAACGCCGTCGGTCTGCCGCAGCTTGGCGGCGGCATGGCGCTGAAGGCCAATGCGAAAGTGGCTGTCGATGGACAAAAGATCGCATTTTCTTCTATCGGCGGGCAGGCGGGCGGAAACCCTTTCTCGGGCAATCTGACTGTTCAGCGTGCCGCACCCTATCCTGTGGCTGGTGATCTCTCTGTCAGAACGGCCGATCTCGCCTGGCTGGGTGATGCGATCTATGGGCCGGTGATCGATCCGGAAACCGGCGCGCTCAACGCAAAGCCTCTGGCCATGGCCGCTTTCCCGCAGCTCAAGGCTTCACTGGCCTTGAAAGCGGAGAGTTTCGAGGCCGGTCCCTTCGGTACCGTCACCGGCGTTTCGGCCAAGGTCACGCATGATGCGGGCAGTCTCTCGCTCGACGATGTTGCCGGCACCTTCATGGGCGGCAAGCTTACGGGGCGGCTTGCCATGTCGACGGGCGAAGGTGCGGGCATTTTCCGCACCAAGATAGCGGTTACCGACGCCAATCCGGAGCCGATCCTGTGGGCCAATGCCAACGGGCCGGTTGCGACAGGCCGGGCGGCCATCGACCTGACGGCCGAATCGACGGGTAAAAGCGTTGGTGAAATGCTGAAATCGGCGGGTGGCTCGGGTGAAATCAGGGCCAGCGGGCTCGTGGTGAAGGGGCTTAATCCCGGAGCCTTGCCGCCGATCCTGCAGGCGGCCGATGGTTTGCAGCAGCCGATCGACGCTCCCAAAGTGCGGCCGCTGGTGGACCAGAACCTGTGGCAGGGTGAAATCGGGCTTGGCGATGTGGCCTTGCCGTTCTCGCTGAATGGCGGTGCGCTTCATTTCCAGAATCTGCGTGCGGGGATCGATCGTGTCACGCTTACTGCTGATGCGACTGTCGATATTGCCGCCGCGACCGTGAATGGCGACCTCGATCTTCTGTTCAATCCCGGCACTGAAACAGTTGCAGGGGCCGAGCCGTCTGTGCGTCTCAACTATAACGGTCCGCTTGCCGCGCCGGCTTTGACGACCGATGTTTCGGCGCTCAGCAATTACCTCTCGCTTCGGGCTTTCGAAAAGGAACGCCGCCGGGTGGAGGCCATGCAGGCGAGCGTTCTTGAAAAGCAGCGCCTGCGTCGCGAAGTTGCGCTTTATCGCTCTCAGGCGGCCGAGCGGCAGGCCGAGAAGGAGCGGGCAGAGGCGGAAGCCAAGGCCAAGGCTGAAGAAGAGGCTCGTTTGAAGGCGGCAGCCGAAGAACGTCTGCGCCAGGAAAAGGAACAGCAGGAGCGGTTGCAACAACAACAGCAGGAACAGGGGCAGCCGGTACCCGAGCGGCAATCCGCGCCGGTTCTGGTGGTGCCTCCCACAGAAAACGCCATCCGGCAACTGGCGCCAGAAAACGCTCCCGCCACGCCGTAAGCTTGCGGGCGGGGGAAACTGATCGGCCTTGCGAAAGTGCGGAAACCTGTCCCCGAACGTTGCATCATCCTCGAGGCTGCGCCGAGAATATGACGGCAAACTCGTTCCCTAACGGGGAAAACCCGGGAACGCCTCGTGGTGGATGTGGGGGATGGGAAAGGTCTGGAAACAGTATTTGAAAGCAAGGCTACGCAATACGGGAAATGCCTTGCAGCGCAGACTAGGCCGCTAATGTTTAATGAATGCTTTCACGGCGTTACGAGTTTTCGGCAGTAATTTTTGTAGTCCGGGACGACAAATCCGGATAGAGGCATCGCAGGTCGTGATCGATTGCGCGTCTTTACCGCACGTCACAACATCTCAGCGGTTCTTCAGCCAGTTCAGCACGTAAACCCGCAGCGACGAGGACAGATTGCTGTCGGCGGAGCGGCTGTCATCTATTTCGGCAAGCAGGGCCGCGAAACTGATCTTGCGTCTGTCCGCAATGATTTTCAACTCGTCCCAGAAGGCATCCTCGAGTGAAATGCTGGTGCGGTGGCCGTGCAACGTCGCGGAGTGCTTGCGGATCATCAGATCGGTCTCCGGTGGATCCGGTTGGAGGTCTGAATCATATCTCCCCCGCAAGTCCCTGTTTTGCGATTCTTTTCCGATGGTCCCGAAATCAGCGGCGGTCCGTCGGCTTGTCAGTCTTTGCCGACCCCGTCATCGGTTTTTTCGAGCCGCCCCTGATCGAGCGCCTTTTCGGCTTTTTCGTTCAGGGCTGATGTGAGATTTTTTTCCGTCTTGGTGCGGCCAAAGGACAGGCGGTTCTGCTCCGCCTGCTTTTCTTTTTCGCTACGGGCTTTCTGTTTCCGAAACTGACGCAGATTGACGATATCGGCCGCCATGGGGATATGTCTCCTCGGGTTTCGTAAGCTCTGGGTAAAAGCCGTTATTGCTTCTTGCGGAAGGCATCCAGCGAAACGACCGAGCCTTCCTTCTTTTCTTCGCCGGCCTTGGGCGTTTCGGAAGCAGCAGCCGGTTTCGGCTCATGGGAAACGGGATAAGCGGTGATTTCGGCCTCTTCCATCTCTTCCTCTTCGGCCAGAGGCACGTCGAATTCGAGTTCGAAATTGACGGAAGGATCGTAGAAACCTCTGATGGCGTTATAGGGAATGACCAGCTTTTCCGGCGTATCGGAGAAGGAGAGGCCGATTTCGAAGCCGGTTTCGGTTACTTTCAGGTCCCAGAACTGGTGCTGGATGACGATGGTCATCTGTTCGGCATATTTCGCCTTGAGGTGCTGGGAAATCCGCACGCCCGGCGCGCCGGTCAGGAATGTGATGAAGAAATGGTGGTCGCCGGGCAGGCGGCTGGTTGCGGCCACTTCACCCAAAACCTTACGAATAACGCCGCGAAGGGCATCCTGTGCGAGAATGTCGTAACGGATATGATCCTGCCCCATGCGGTCCTGTCTTTCCCTTATTCAAACGTCTTTTCATGTGTGGCGCGGCCTGCGCGCCAAGGACGCTGTAACACTTTGAATCTTAGCGTAATCCTCGAGCCGGGATCATTTCCGATCCTGACGCTCACGCGTTGCCCAAGTATACGCAATGTCCTGAACGGCAGCAACGGAAAAGCCGACGCCGTTCGCAAGTCAGCTATCATATAATCAATTCAGGCAAAATGGAGAAGGTGGAGGTTTCTGTTGCCAGGTACCTCCGAACCCCGCCTCACGGGGCTAACCGTGAGGACTTAGAGCGGAATTCCCGCACCGCCATTAGGCAGCGAGAGCGTATTCCTTAGCGTTGTTGTCATTTGCAACTACACTTGTGACCCGATAACGGCGGTATCATGCCGAGCAAAAGTTCGATCTTTACGCCCTTGTCGATCCTATTTCGCCCCCATCAAAAGCCGGCCTTCATTTCATGAAAGTCCGCCGGTTTTTGGTGGAGGCGCCGGGTACCGCCCCCGGGTCCAATAGGTTTATTACACCGACCGTTTATCGCCATAGCCGGGTTGCCCCGGCAAGGCTCATATAGGCGTTTCGACCGCCCGAGAAAAGGGGGGTGATGACAATTCCATGAAAAGGTTTCGTGATTGCCGCCCGCACTTTAGACAATTCTTGACGACGAGTGATTGCTGTCCCATTCTCCATGCAACCGGTCACCAGAAGCAACACCGGGCCGGGGACACACGAAGGAGTGGACATGACTGACTATCTCGCAGATGTGAAGAAATACGACGCCGCAGCCGACGAAGCCATTGTCGGCAAGATCGTCAAGCATCTCGGCATTGCCCTGCGCAACCGGGATTCCTCGCTGGTGTCCGCTTCCGATCCGGAGGAGCTTGCGCGCGTGAAGGCGAGCTGGTGCGGCAAGAAGCTCGGCGTGACTGACGGTACGGCCGATCAGGCAATCGATGCTGTCGCCAAGGCGATGGCCGCGGACCGCTCCAAGTCGCGCGTGACTTTCTATTACCTGGTCGCCAAGGAACTGGGTAAGCTTCAGTCGCTTTGATTTGATCCGGGGATAGCCCGCATTAGGTGATTGGTTCTGCCGCCCTGTGCTATTATATTCCCTCGATATCAGGGAATCGGCGGCAGAACGCATGAAACAATATCTCGATCTTCTCCGGCATGTCATGGAAACCGGCTCCGACCGTGGAGACCGCACCGGCACGGGCACGCGCTCGGTTTTCGGTTACCAGATGCGTTTTGACCTTGCGCAAGGTTTTCCGGTTCTCACCACCAAGAAACTGCATCTGCGCTCCATCATCCATGAACTCCTGTGGTTCCTGAAGGGCGATACCAATATCGCCTATCTCAAGGAAAACGGCGTTTCCATCTGGGATGAATGGGCTGACGAAAACGGCGATCTCGGCCCCGTCTATGGCGCGCAGTGGCGCTCCTGGCCCGCGCCTGACGGACGCCATATCGACCAGATCACACTTTTGATCGAGGCCCTTAAAACCAATCCCAACTCCCGTCGCCACATCGTCTCGGCCTGGAACCCCGCGCTGGTGGACGAGATGGCGCTGCCGCCCTGCCATTGCCTGTTCCAGTTCTATGTTTCCGACGGCAAGCTTTCCTGCCAGCTTTACCAGCGCTCGGCCGATATCTTTCTCGGCGTGCCCTTCAATATCGCTTCCTATGCGCTTCTGACGCTGATGGTGGCGCAGGTGACGGGGCTGAAGCCGGGGGATTTCGTCCATACGCTCGGCGATGCGCATATCTATGCCAACCATTTCGAGCAGGCGCAGCTGCAGATGACGCGCACGCCCAAGGCTTTGCCGACGATGCGCCTCAACCCTGATGTGAAGGACCTTTTCTCCTTTAAGTTCGAAGACTTTACGCTTGAGAACTACGAGGCTGATTCAAGCATCAAGGCGCCGATCGCGGTATGAGTGAGCCGCGCGTCACCATCATCGTTGCGGTGTCGGAAAACGGCGTCATTGGCCGCGACCTCGACATGCCGTGGAAGCTTTCCACCGATCTCAAGCGCTTCAAGGCGATGACGATGGGCAAGCCGCTCATCATGGGCCGCAAGACGTTTTTATCCGTCGGCGAGCGTCCTCTGCCGGGCCGTCCGCACATCATCGTCAGCCGCAATGCCGGATACCGGCCTGAAGGTGTGGATGTCGTCTCGTCGCTGGACGAGGCCATGAAGCTTGCAAAAACCAAGGCTGCGGAACTGGGTGTGGACGAGGTTTTCGTTGCGGGCGGTGGTGAGATTTACCGTCAGGCCATGCCCCTTGCCGATCAACTTTCCGTCACCCATGTGGCGGTAAAGCTGGATGGGGACACTTTTTTTCCGGAAATCGATCCCGGCGTTTTTGAGAAAACCGAGGAAATCCCCGCTCCCGCAGGGGAAAAGGACAATTATCCGGTTCTGTTTACCACTTATGTGCGAAGAGCCGCGTCAAAGTGAACTATTTACCCTGATTGGGTATTTAGTTACCACCTCTGCGTTGAAACGGACGCTTCTCCTTCTTATAACGGGTCGATATTCCCGCCGCACGCGAGCAATCGCTTTCGAACGGAACCGGGAGAGGCTTTTATAAAGAGGTATTGATGCCCTGGAGCAATCAGAATGGCGGCGGCGGCCCTTGGGGCGGCGGCGGTGGAGGAAACAACCAGGGCGGCGGTGGCGGCCCATGGGGGCAGGGGCCTAACCGGCCTCGCGGCGGTGGCGGCGGCAATGGCGGCCCGCCTGATCTGGAAGAGATCATCCGGCGCAGCCAGGACCGTTTCAAGAATGTGCTGCCCGGCGGCTTCAACGGCGGTGCGGTCGCCATCGTCGTTCTCGTCGTTCTGGTTTTCCTCGGCATCCAGTCCATCTACACCGTCCAGCCGGACGAGCGCGGCGTGGAGCTGCGTTTCGGCCGTCCGAAGGACGAAATTTCGATGCCGGGCCTGCATTTCCATCTGTGGCCAATCGAGACGGTGGAAATCGTCAAGGTGACCGAGCAGCAGCAGAATATCGGTTCGCGCGCTTCGTCTTCCTCGTCGAGCGGCGTGATGCTGACCGGCGACCAGAACATCGTCAACGTGCAGTTCTCGGTGCTCTACACGGTCTCCGATCCGAAATCCTACCTCTTCAACGTCGACAGCCCGGCCGAGACCCTGCAGCAGGTTTCCGAAAGCGCCATGCGCGAAGTCGTCGGCCGTCGTCCGGCACAGGACATCTTCCGCGATAACCGTCAGGCGATCGCAGCGGATGTGCGCACCATCATCCAGTCCACCATGGACGGTTATGGCGCCGGCATCTCCATCAATGCGGTGGCTATCGAAGACGCGGCGCCGCCGCGCGAAGTGGCCGACGCCTTCGATGAAGTGCAGCGCGCCGAACAGGACGAAGACCGCTTCGTTCAGGAAGCCAACCAATACGCCAACCAGAAGCTCGGTGCCGCCCGCGGTCAGGCCGCGCAGATCCTCGAAGAAGCGAACGCCTACAAGTCGCGTGTCGTCAACGAGGCGCAGGGTGAAGCGCAGCGTTTCATCTCCATCTACGACCAGTATCGTACCGCGCCTGATGTAACCCGTCAGCGCATGTTCCTGGAAACGATGGAACAGGTCCTGAAGGGCTCCAACAAGGTCATCATCGACGAAAAACAGGGTGTGGTGCCTTATCTGCCTCTGAACGAGATCATGCGCGGCAATCCGGGCGCGGCACAGCAGGGAGGCAACTAATATGGGCAACCGTCTTACGGCCATTCTCGTCGGCCTCGCCGTCGTGCTTTTCCTCGGTTATTCGTCGATCTTCGTCGTCAACGAGCGCCAGCAGGCGATCGTCGTGCGCTTCGGTCAAATTCAGGATGTGAAAACCGCGCCGGGCCTCTATTTCAAGCTGCCATTCGCCTTCATGGACGCTGACCGTGTGCAATATATCGAGAACCGCGCGCTGCGCTTCGATCACGACAATATCCGTGTTCAGGTCTCCGGCGGTAAATTCTACGAGGTCGATGCCTTCGTGGTCTATCGCATCACGGATGCGCGCCGCTTCCGGCAGACGGTCTCGGGTGACCAGATGTCGGCGGAATCGCGTCTGCGCACCCGTCTCGACGCATCGCTGCGCCGGGTTTACGGTCTGCGTGGCTTCGAATCCGCGCTCTCGGATGCGCGTGCATCGATGATGCAGGAAGTGCGTGACGATCTGCGTCCCGATGCGGAATCGCTCGGCATCAGCATTGTCGACGTGCGCATCCGCCGTACCGACCTGACGCAGGAAGTCTCGCAGCAGACCTTCGAGCGCATGAAGTCGGAACGTCTGGCCGAGGCCGAACTGATCCGCGCCCGTGGTAACGAAGAAGCGCAGCGCCGTCGCGCTATCGCCGATCGTCAGGTGGTGGAGTTCGAATCCGACGCGCGTCGCCAGTCCGAAGTGCTTCGGGGTGAGGGCGATGCGGAGCGTAACAAGGTGTTCGGCGAGGCTTTCCAGCGTGACCCGAGCTTCTTCGAGTTCTATCGCTCGATGGCGGCCTATTCCAGCTCGCTCAGCGGAACCGGCACGACGCTGGTCCTGTCTCCGGACTCGACCTTCTTCCGTTATTTCAACAACATCGACGGTGTTCCGTCCACGGCGCCTGCCGCGCCTGCGCCGGCACCGGCGAACTGATAACGGATAAAATGATTTTGGAGGGGCCGGTTTTACCGGCCCTTTCTTTTTGGTCCGTTTTCGTGCCAAAGCTGTGGTTACGGGCAAGGCGTCTCCGCCTGTTCACGAAAAGGTATTTTTACACTTCATCATTCCGCCTTATGCTTTGCCGATATATGCAGGGCAGGACTATTTGAAACGCGAGGACGCTTATGGCCGTGACCCTTCTTTCGCCTTTTCGCAGCAGCATCGCCGCAGTCGCGGGCATCGCGCTTGTGGCGGGTAGCCTTTCGGCACCGGTTGCGGCATGGGCGCAGAGCCATGGGCCGGAATCGGTGGCTGATCTTGCCGAGCCGCTTCTGGACGCGGTGGTGAATATTTCCACCTCGCAGAACGTCAAGACCGACGGCAAGGGCCCGGTTCCGCCGAAACTGCCGGAGGGTTCGCCCTTCCAGGAATTCTTCAAGGATTATTTCGACAGCCAGAAGCCGGAAGGCGGTGAAAAGGTCAATTCGCTGGGGTCCGGTTTCGTGATCGACCCGGCCGGTTACGTCGTCACCAACAACCACGTCATCGAGGGCGCCGACGCCATCGAGGTGATTTTCCCTAACGGTTCGAAGCTCAAGGCGACGCTGGTTGGCACCGATACGAAAACCGACCTTTCCGTCTTGAAGGTGGAGCCGAAAACGCCGTTGAAGGCCGTCAAATTCGGCGATTCGCGCAGCATGCGCATCGGCGATTGGGTGATGGCCATCGGCAATCCCTTCGGGCTTGGCGGCTCGCTGACAGTGGGCGTCATTTCCGCGCGGGGCCGCAATATCAATGCCGGCCCCTATGACAATTTCATCCAGACGGATGCTGCCATCAACAAGGGCAATTCCGGCGGCCCGCTCTTCAACATGAAGGGCGAGGTGATCGGCATCAATACCGCGATCATTTCGCCGAGCGGCGGTTCGATCGGTATCGGTTTTGCCGTACCGACGGAGCTTGCCCAGAATATCGTCCAGCAGCTCATCGAATTCGGTGAGACGCGCCGCGGCTGGCTCGGTGTTCGTGTCCAGCCCGTCACCGACGATGTGGCGGCAAGCCTTGGCATGGACAGCGCCAAGGGGGCGCTGATCTCCGGCGTCGCCAAGGGTGGCCCGGTGGAAAATGGCCCGATCCAGGCCGGCGATGTCGTGCTGAAATTCGACGGCAAGGATATTCACGAGATGCGCGATCTTTTGCGGATCGTCGCTGAAAGCCCTGTCGGCAAGGACGTCGATGTGGTGATCCTGCGTGACGGCAAGGAGGAGACCGTCAAGGTCAAGCTCGGCCAGTTGCAGGATGCGACGGATGAGAAGGCCTCGGCCGAGGATCAGCAGAGCGAAGACGGCGATGGCGGCGTGGTCGCACCGGAAGATGATGGCGGCGCCGACGATCAGGCGCAGGACCAGACGCCGGAAGTGCGTGAGGCGCCGCAGAGCGTGCTCGGCATGAATCTCGTGGTGCTGAGCAACGAGCTGCGTACCGAAAAGGGCATTGCCGAAAGCGTCGAAGGCGTGCTTGTCGCCAGCGTCGATCCGGGCTCCCCCGCCGAACAGAAGGGCATGAAGGCCGGCGATATCATCGTCGAGGTCGGGCAGGACTTCATGGAGGTTCCAGGCGACGTGCTGGTGCGCGTCAACGGCCTGAAATCCGAAGGCCGCAAGAATGCGCATATGATGGTGGCCGATGCCCAGGGCAATCTGCGCGTTGTGGCGCTGCCGCTGGAATAAACGCCCTTCGTCTGTTCCGTCAGGAATCGGGTGGCTGTCATTCCGGCCGCTCTCTAATCCTTGGGCTCCATCAAACGGAGGCCAAGGATATGAAATTGCTCGAAAACAAGGTTGCCATCATCACCGGTGCGTCATCCGGCATAGGCCGGGCGACGGCGGTGCTGTTTGCCGCTCACGGCGCGGCTGTCGTTCTCAATGCGCGCGGCGAAAAGGCGCTGCAGGAGGTTGCCGCCGACATTCGTGAGACCGGCGGCCGCGTCCACGCGGTCGCGGGTGATGCTGGTCTTGCCGAAACCCATTCCCGGCTGGCAGAGGCGGCCGTGAGCGTTTTCGGTGGTCTCGATATCGCCGTCAACAATGCCGGTGCGGTGGGAGCCATGAGGCCGCTGGCGGAGATTTCGCCTGCGGAATGGGATGATGTACTCAACGTCAATCTTACCTCCGCCTTTCTGGGCGCGCGTTACCAGATACCGCTGATGTTGATGCGTGGCGGCGGCTCCATCGTCTTTACCTCAAGCTTCGTCGGCACCAGCGTCGGCATACCAGGCATGGCGGCTTATGGGGCTGCGAAGGCGGCGTTGATGGGGCTGGTGAAAGGCATAACCGCCGATTATGCCATCAACGGCATTCGCGCCAATGCGCTGCTGCCCGGCGGGGTTGATACACCGGCAGCCGGCGATGCGGCGCAGAAGGAATGGGCCGCTGGCCTGCATGCGATGAAACGTATCGCTGAGCCGCAAGAAATTGCGCAGGCAGCACTTTTCCTCGCGAGCCCCATGGCGAGCTTCGTCGCCGGAGCGGCGTTGTTTGCCGATGGCGGCAATGCGGCGGTGAAGTAATGTCTGGGACTGGCGGGCAGGGGGGCTTATCGCGCCCGCCATTCCTCCAGCGTCAATGCATAGGTCACATGCGGGCGCAGATGCGGATGGGTGTCTTCCGGCACGCGCGGATGGTCGAAATCGCGTGAAGGGTCACGCTTGAGGCCGATGCGTTCCATCACCCGCGTTGAACGCTGGTTGTTGTGCACGGCAAAGGAGACGATTTCCGGCGTCTCCTTTTCATCGAAGGCCATGACGAGCAGCGATTGCGCCGCTTCCGTGACATAGCCGTGCCCCCAGTAACGGGTGGCGAGCCGCCAGCCGATTTCCATGGTTCCGAGCGGGAAGGGCGGGTCGAGGTTCATGACGGGAGAAATGCCGCAGAAGCCCATGACTTCTTCGGTCTCGCGCAGTTCCATGGCGTAAAAGCCGTAACCGCTGCCGCGGATCATGCCGTTGATGGTTTCCAGCACGGCGTCCGCTTCCGCATGGCTGCGGCGGAAGGGGAAGAATTCCATGACCTTTTCGTCGGCGTTGATTTCGCGGAACAGATTGCGGTCGCTCTCCTTCCACTCGCGCAGAATGAGCCTTTGTGTCTCACGGATGATCATGGGATGACAAAATCCGTCTTGCGGTAGCCCTGGATGTAAAGAAGCGCGGTCAGATCGCCATGGTCGATGCGCATCTGTGCCTCTGCCGCAACGGCGGGCTTGGCGTGCAGGGCGACGCCGGCGCCGGCCAGATGCAGCATGCCCAGATCGTTGGCGCCATCGCCAACCGCCATTGCCTCTTCCGGCGAAATGCCGAGTTTTGTGGCAATATCGTTCAGTGCATCCACCTTGGCCTGTTTGCCGAGGATGGGTTCAGCAACGGTGCCATCAAGTTCGCCATTGGCCTCACCCAGCAGATTGGCGCGGTTCTCATCGAAACCCAGCATGGCGGCGACGCGGCCGGTAAAGACGGTAAAACCGCCGGACACGAGGGCGGCGTAATAACCCTTCGCCTTCATGGTGGCGATCAGTTCCTTGCCGCCCGGGGTCAACGTGATGCGCTTTTCGATGACGTCATCGATGACAGAGACCGGCAGGCCCTTCAGCAGCGCCACACGCTCACGCAACGCAGGTTCGAAAGCGATCTCGCCATTCATGGCGCGGGCGGTGATGGCGGAGACCTTGTCCTTCAGACCGACTTCGGCCGCCAGTTCATCGATACATTCCTGGCCGATCATGGTCGAATCCATGTCGGCGATCAGAAGCTTCTTGCGTCGCTGATCCTGTTCCTGGATGACGATATCGATCGGTTTTCCGGCAAGCGCGGCGGCAATCGCGCTGCGCGCCTGTTCGGCGGCGGTGCCGGAGGGCAGGGCGATATCGCAGGCAACGCCATCGGCCAGCCAGTAGAGGCCCGATGCGTTGACGGCCTTCGCGGCCGCTTCGCCGAGGGACGGTGTCAGAACAGGATTTGACGGATTGGCGATAAGCGTGGCAACGAGAGCCATGATGAAAAACCTTGATGAGAATTTTGATGCGATCCTGATAACCGGCCCGACGGCAAGCGGCAAGTCCGCGCTTGCGCTTCGTTTGGCGCGGGAGCGGGACGGCGTCGTCATCAATGCCGACAGCATGCAGGTTTACGACACGCTGCGGGTGCTGACCGCCCGGCCATCCGAGGACGAAATGGAGGGTGTGCCGCATCTTCTTTACGGCCATGTGCCGGCGAGCAGCCTCTATTCAACGGGCGAATGGCTGCGGGACATCTCCGCCCTGCTTTCGGATTTACATGCGCAGAGGCGTTTCCCCGTCATCGTCGGCGGCACGGGGCTTTATTTCAAGGCGTTGACGGGCGGTCTCTCTGACATGCCCAACATTCCAGAGGATATCCGCGATAGATTGCGCGCCCGGCTGGTCGAGGAGGGAGCGGCGGTCCTTCACGCTGAACTCGCCCGCCGCGATCCGGCCATGGCGGACACGCTCAAACCGGGGGACGGGCAGCGTATCGTCCGGGCGCTTGAAGTGCTTGAGGCGACGGGAAAATCGATCCGGGATTTCCAGCAGGCCAAGGGCCCTATGATCGTCGATCCCGACCGGGCGCAGAAATTCGTCGTCCTGCCGGAAAGGCCGGTGCTGCATGATCGCATCAATCGTCGCTTTGAAGCCATGATGGAAAGCGGCGCGGTAGAGGAGGTACGGGCACTTCTCGCGCTCAATCTTGCGCCTGATGCAACGGCGATGAAGGCGATCGGCGTTGCCCAGATCGCCGATATGCTGGCCGGGCGCATGGGCGAGGCGGAGGTTATCGAAAAATCAGCGGCCGCGACCCGCCAATATGCCAAACGGCAGATGACCTGGTTCCGCAACCAGATGGGAGACGACTGGACACGCATCCAGCCGTGAAGGGGCTCAGTCTTTCCGGTAGAGGCTGCCGAGCGGCTTCTTCAGGAGGCTCTCGCGGAGCGAAGGGCGTGCATCGCCGGGCGGCGGGCCATTTTGCGCCTGCATCTGGAAACTGGCTTTGCGCAATTCGTTGACGGCGCCAGAGGCGGTATCGGGTGCCGCCGGATTTGTTGATGCAGGGAGCGTGCGGCCAGGCAGCATATCCGGGCGATAGGGTTCATATCCCTCCATTGCTGCTGTGCCCAGTTCCTGCTTCCAGCTATCGACCTCATCCGTTGACCGGTTCGGTGCTGCTTGTTCCGGCAGATCGGAAAAGGCCGCTTCAACGCTTTGCTGGAAACCGGTGATAACGGGTTTTGGCGTGGCGCGCATGCGCGTGACAATGCTGTTCAGGTCGACCGTATCGGGGGTCTCGTGGTTCACATGACTGGTGATGCCGCTTGCCTTCGGCAATTTGGCCGTGACGACGCGGTCAAAACGCATGCGCATCGGCACATTGACGGCCTCGCCAAAGGCGATGGCCTCACCATTGCCGATGGACGATAAAAAGCTGGTGGTTGATGTCGATGCGTTCGGTACGGCGGACAGGATGATCTTCTGGTCGATCTCGTTCGAAAGCCGCATGGCGAACACTGTCGAACATTGCGACAGGATGGTCTGGTCCAGCTCACTCGGCCGCTGGCTGATGACGCCGAGCGAAATGCCGTATTTGCGGCCTTCCTTGGCGATCTGGGCAATGGATTGCCGGGTGGGGAAAAAACCGCGCTCGGGGTCAGCAGGCACATAACGGTGCGCTTCCTCGCAGACGACGAGCATATGCAGCGATCCGCGCGCCAGCACCGCCAGTTCGAAGGACATGCGGCAGAGGACCGAAACCACCGAGTTCACCACTTCGGAGGGAATGCCTGACAGCTGGAATACCGAAATCGGCTTTCCTTCCCCGGGAATACGGAAAATATGCGCCACCGTTTCCAGAATGGTGTCGCTGATCGTATTGCTGGAGAACATGAAGTTGTAGCGCGTGTCGTTAATGGCCGAGAGGATGCGGCCTTTCAGCGTGCGCAGCGCCGGTTTTTCGCCGCGTCCTTCCAGCCGGCCGATGCGCTCGTCGATGAGGGCGAGAAGATCGGCCATGCGGTAGGGCACCGGCGTATCCGGTGTGATGGCGCTTTTGTCGGACGTGCGGCGGACGGCGGAACCTTCGGTGCCGCGAAACGCCTTCTTCGCTTCTGGAATGATGTCGCGAAGGACGTCCATTTCTTCCGGCACCGGTTTGCGGCCGCGGAAGATCACCTCGGCAAATTCCTCAAGGCGCATCAGCCAGAAGGGGAGGTCCAGCGTATCGGTATCGATGACGACGGAATGATCGGGAAAAGCGGCCGCAAATTCATTGTGCGGATCGAGAATGAGGACACGCAGTTTCGGGTCGGTCTCGATCGCCTTGTTCAGCAGCAGTGAAACGGCGGTGGTCTTGCCCACGCCCGTCGAGCCGACGACGGCGAAATGTTTGGCAAGCATCTGCGGAATGCTGATGGCGGCGCCGATCGTGTCGTCCTGTGTCAGCCTGCCGATCACACAGGCGTCGCGCTTGCCGCTGTCGTAGATCTTTGCGAGGTCGCTGGTGCGGATGCGGTGCGCCACCGCGCCGAGATAGGGGTAACGCGAGATGCCGGTGGAAAAGCGTTCGCTACCGTCTTCCGTGCGGTAAACTTCGCCCACGAGTTCAACGTCGATCAGCAGCCTGTTCGGCCTGTCCGCCGCCCAATAGTCCTCGCCCGTGCGCATGGCGAAGACGAGTGCGGCGACACGGCTCGTGCCCATTTCGATCGAGATCAGGCGTCCGACAGACCAGAGCTGCGACACATCGGTGGTGCCCGGTTCGGTTTCGGCGGCAATGGTGGCATGTGCTCCGTTACAGGCGATGACGCGGCCGAGCATGCGGTTCGCCGGCTGCTGGCCGGACCGCCGTTCGTTTTCGTCCATGCGGGACGCGTTATGAAACGTGTCGTTATTCACATTTTTTCCCGGTACATGCGGATGATCGCGGTGGTTCGGGCAGCATCTGCCATCCCGGTATAAAAGATTATGCTTAACAACAGGTGTATCGGCTGCGTTCGAAAATTTCGCGGAAGCCCGCTTTCGAGTAATAAAAGAAGGCGGCGGTGATTTTTTCCTGCAATATGCGTTGACGGCTGGGGCTTTTGTGGCTAACACTCCGGCCCATGAAAAATCTTAACGTACTTATCGTGGTGGGACGGCGCATGGGCAGGATGGTGTAACCATCCGGCGAAAGCACCCATGCGCTGAACGAGGCTCCTCTAGGGGCCTTTTTTTATGTCTTCAAACAGGCCCTCGGGCTCCTCGATATCCAAAGCCAAAGCGGGATGGAAACAGGCAATGACGGATAAGGACAATACGGAAAACAGCAATCGCATGACAGGTGCGGAGATCGTTCTGCAGGCGCTGAAGGATAACGGCGTCGAGCACATCTTCGGTTACCCCGGCGGTGCCGTGCTTCCGATCTATGACGAGATTTTCCAGCAGGAAGACATCCAGCACATTCTCGTGCGCCACGAGCAGGGCGCCGGCCACGCGGCCGAAGGTTATGCCCGCTCCACCGGCAAGGTCGGTGTCATGCTCGTCACGTCAGGCCCCGGCGCGACGAATGCGGTCACCCCGCTGCAGGATGCGCTGATGGATTCCATCCCGCTCGTCTGCCTTTCCGGCCAGGTTCCGACATCGCTGATCGGTTCCGATGCGTTTCAGGAATGCGACACCGTCGGCATCACGCGCCCCTGCACCAAACACAACTGGCTGGTGAAGGACGTCAACGAGCTGGCGGGCATCATCCATGAAGCCTTTCGCATCGCGCAAACGGGTCGTCCCGGACCTGTTGTTGTCGATATTCCGAAGGACATCCAGTTCGCCACCGGCACCTACACGCCGCCTTCCGCCGCCATCCCGCATGAGAGCTACAAGCCGA
Source organism: Agrobacterium sp. 719_389 (assembly GCF_900188475.1). Lineage (NCBI taxonomy): Bacteria > Pseudomonadati > Pseudomonadota > Alphaproteobacteria > Hyphomicrobiales > Rhizobiaceae > Agrobacterium > Agrobacterium sp. 719_389. The sequence continues at coordinate 57,765 of NZ_FYEM01000012.1, read as the reverse complement.
AGGTCCAGGGCGACCTCAATGCCATTCATGCGGCCATCGAGCTGATGTCGAAGGCGAAGAAGCCGGTTTTCTACACCGGCGGCGGCGTCATCAATTCCGGCCCGGAGGCCACCCGTCTGCTGCGTGAACTGGTAGAGCTGACCGGTTTCCCGATCACCTCGACCCTGATGGGTCTCGGCGCCTATCCGGCATCGGGCAAGAACTGGCTCGGCATGCTGGGCATGCACGGTTCCTACGAAGCCAACATGACGATGCATGATTGCGATGTCATGGTCTGCGTCGGCGCGCGTTTCGACGACCGAATTACCGGCCGCATCAACGCGTTTTCGCCGAATTCCAAGAAGATCCACATCGACATCGATCCGTCCTCGATCAACAAGACGGTTCGCGTCGACGTGCCTGTTATCGGCGATGTCGGCCATGTTCTCGAAGATATGGTCCGCCTGTGGCGCGCCTTGCCGAAGAAACCGGAAAAGGCGCAGACCGCCGACTGGTGGGCGCAGATCGAGCGCTGGCGTGCCCGCAACTCCTTCGCCTACAAGAACTCCAACGATGTCATCATGCCGCAATATGCGTTGCAGCGGCTTTATGAGGCTTCGAAGGGGCGTGACACCTACATTACGACAGAAGTCGGGCAGCATCAGATGTGGGCGGCGCAGTTCTTCGGCTTCGAGGAGCCGAACCACTGGATGACGTCAGGTGGTCTCGGCACCATGGGTTACGGCCTGCCGGCAGCCATCGGCGTTCAGGTTGCACACCCGGAAGCGCTCGTCATTGATATCGCCGGTGACGCCTCGATCCAGATGTGCATTCAGGAAATGTCCTGCGCCATCCAGTACGGTCTGCCGGTGAAGATCTTCATCCTCAACAACCAGTACATGGGCATGGTGCGCCAATGGCAGCAGCTGCTGCATGGCAACCGCCTGTCCAACTCCTATACCGAAGCGATGCCTGACTTCGTCAAGCTCGCGGAAGCCTATGGAGCGGTCGGCATGTATTGCGACGATCCGAAGGAGCTGGACGAGAAGATCGCCGAGATGATCGCGGTCAACAAGCCGGTTATCTTCGATTGCCGCGTTGCCAATCTTGCCAATTGCTTCCCGATGATCCCGTCTGGTAAGGCTCATAACGAGATGCTGTTGCCGGATGAGGCGACGGATGAAGCTGTTGCCAACGCCATTGACGCCAAGGGCCGTCAGCTAGTCTGAGCCGGGAGAGGAAAAGGACATGAACGCACACCTACAGCCCACCGGCTCCGCCTATTTCATCCAGAAGGAAACGGCTGCCGTCGAAAATCATACGCTGTCGGTTCTCGTCAGCAACGAGCCGGGTGTTCTCGCCCGGGTCATCGGCCTGTTTTCCGGCCGTGGCTACAACATCGAAAGCCTGACGGTTTCCGAGACCGAACATGAGGCGCATCTGTCGCGCATCACCATCGTCACGCGCGGTACCCCCATCGTGCTGGAGCAGATCAAGGCGCAGCTGGAACGTATCGTGCCGGTGCACCGGGTCCTCGATCTCACTGTTCGTGCCCGCGAACTGGGGCAGGAGCGGCCTATCGAGCGCGAAGTGGCGCTCATCAAGGTCGCCGGCACCGGTGAAGTGCGCGCCGAAGCCCTGCGCCTTGCGGATGCGTTTCAGGCCAAGGTGGTGGATGCGACTGTCGAGCATTTCATCTTCGAAATCACCGGCAAGTCATCGAAGATCGACCAGTTCGTGGCCATCATCAAGCCGCTCGGCCTGATCGAAATTTGCCGCACCGGTATTGCGGCGATGAATCGCGGTTCGCAGGGAATGTAATCTCCGTATTTGGGCAGATGCTGAAATATAAGCCCGCGGTTCGCCGCGGGTTTTTTTATGGCGTTGTTCCGCTCGATCCAACATTCAACCGTATGGTTGACTTTCTGGATCGGCAGTCTATATTCAACAACATGGTTGAATTATCCGCTTCACATCTCGACACCGTCTTTCATGCCCTTGGCGACGCCACGCGACGCACGATGCTGCGCGATCTGTCCCGTGGCGAGCGCACGGTAAGCCAGCTGGCCCAACCGTTCGACATATCGCTCGCTGCGGCTTCAAAGCACATCAAGGCTCTGGAAAATGCCGGGCTTATCCGCCGCGAGGTGAGGGGGCGCACCCATGTCTGCCGCCTTTCGCCGGAACGGTTGGCGGAAGCGCATGAATGGCTGGATTTCTACCGGCAGTTCTGGGGCAGTCGCCTCGATATTCTTGAGCAGATGCTCAGGGAGGATGATCAGGGAAAAATCCCTGCAGATGGAGGAAATGACAATGGCTGATATTGCAATGCCTGACGCCTATGGCCGTCTCGTCGAGCCGACGACCCTGAAGATCGAACGGCTGCTGCCGGGACCGATCGACCGGGTCTGGGCCTATCTGACACAAAGCGAACTTCGCCGCCGCTGGCTGGCTTCCGGCGAAATGCGGCTTGCGCCCGATGCACCGTTCGAGCTGGTGTGGCGCAACGATGAGCTTTCCAATCCGCCCGGCAGGCGCCCGGAAGGCTTTTCCGAAGAAGACCGTATGGCTTCCCGCATCATTACCGTGGTCCCACCGCACCGTCTCGTCTTTAGTTGGGGCGAAGGTGGCGAGGTCTCGATCGAACTTCAGGCTCTTGGCAAGGATGTGCTGCTGACGCTGGTTCATCGCCGGCTGGCCGACAGGAGGACGAGGCTTGACGTCAGCGCTGGCTGGCATGTGCATCTCGACATTCTCGCCGCCCGTCTTCAGGAGAAGGAGCCGGGGCCGTTCTGGGATACATGGCTGGGACTGAAAGAAGAATATGAGCGGCGTATACCGTAACGGAGCGGTGCTTTTTTAGACACAACGGCGCGGCTTTCCGCGCCGTTTTTTCAAGTGCGGCCTGCCGTGGCGCTGGCACAATTGCTTTGCTCACATTCCGATTCAACTGCCTGATCGACAGATTCCGGACAGTCTCTTAACGTACTGTTATATCAAAGCATTTCCAGCGCGGTTCTGCGCGTCGGTGGCGGGAAGGCGGCATCGAGCGCCGCCCAGTCTTCATCGGTTATTTCAAGATCCGTCGCACCGCGGTTTTCCTCGACCCGTGCGATGCTGGCGGATTTCGGAATGGCGATGACGCCGTCCCTTTCCAGCAGAAAGGCGAGCGCCAGCTGGGCCGGGGTTGCCTGATAGGCCTTGGCGATGCGGATGAGTTCATGGTTCTTCAAAATGCGGCCCTGTTCGATGGGGGAATAGGCCATCAGCGGCACGCCATGCTCCTGGCACCACGGCAGCAGTGAAAATTCCGGCCCGCGTCGGGACAGGTTGTATAGCACCTGATTGGCGGCGCAGTTTTTGCCGTCAGGAACCGCGAAAAGCTCCTCCATGTCGTCGCTGTCGAAATTGGAGACGCCCCAGTCGCCGATCTTGCCGTCGCGCTTCAGCCTTTCGAAAGCCGCCACGGTTTCTGCAAGCGGGTGCTCGCCGCGCCAGTGCAGCAGATAGAGATTGATGTGGTCGGTGCCGAGCCTTGCAAGACTGCGCTCGCAGGCTTCCGCCGTGCCTTTGGCGCTGGCGTTCCAGGGATAGACCTTGCTGACCAGAAACACCTCGTCGCGACGGCCCGCGATTGCCGCGCCGACCACTTCCTCCGATCTGCCGTCCGCATACATTTCCGCCGTGTCGACCAGCGTCATGCCGAGATCGATCGCCTTGCGGATGCTTTCGACCTCCTGCGGCGCGGATGATCGCGTTTCCCCCATGTTCCAGGTGCCGAGGCCAAGGGCTGGAACCTCTTTTCCTGATGGCAAGGTGACGGAAGGAATGTCGTCATACATAGGTTTGCTCCAGCGGTTGGTGATTGGACAATAGCCCTTTGTTCCAACTTCTCAAACCCGGCATGGAAAGGATTGATCCATCAAAAAAATTGACCGCGCCCATCGATCCGGCGGGGTGGCTTGACGATGGTCCGACGGATAGGGTTTCTGCTCAAGGAGAAATCATGACTGCCGAAACCTTCGTCGCGCTGGTGCTGTTTGCCTTCACCACCTCCATCACGCCAGGCCCGAACAATATGATGCTGTTTGCGTCAGGCGTGAACTTCGGTTTCCGCCGTACCATCCCGCACATGCTGGGCATCGGCGCGGGGTTCCTGTCGCTGCTGATCGGGGTCGGCTTCGGTCTCGGCGCATTGCTGCATTCGGTGCCCGTTCTTTACACCGGCCTGAAATTCGCAGGTGGTCTCTATCTCGTCTGGATTGCATGGAAGATCGGTACTTCCCGCAGCCTCAGCGAAGGTTCTGCCGCATCGGCGCCGATGAGTTTCATTGCCGCCGCCGCCTTTCAGTGGGTCAATCCCAAGGCCTGGGTGATGGCGGTGACGGCGATGGCGACCTATACGGATGAGCGGCAATATTTCTTCACCGTCCTTGTCGTCGGCGTGGCCTTCGCCGCGGTCAATCTTCCCAGCGTTTCGACCTGGGCCGGCTTCGGCTCCGCCTTGCGCGACTGGCTCGCTGTGCCGGTCCGGCTCAAATGGTTCAATATCACCATGGCCGTGCTTCTCGTCATCAGCCTTTGGCCGATGTTGAAATAGCAGCCCTCACGTCGGAAACTGCCGATAACATTCCTCGGCGATCGCCTGCACCTCGTCGCGCGTCAGTTCGGCGGATACGGCGTAACCCAGTTCATTGTCGATCCAGTAGAAGGTCTCGATGCCGTCGGCGCTGGCCATGCGGAAGCTGGTGGTGCGGTTTTCCTCGTTATGTCCGATCAGCACCGTTACCCGGCGGCCGGTCTTGTCCTGATACATCAGCATCGCGCCCGGCTTGCCGCTGACGGGAATAAGGCGCCCGCCGACGAGGTCATATCCGATCTTCGAGAGATCGGGGATGGTGAAGGGGTAACCGAGCCGCTTGCCGAGCCATGACGCGAGATGCTGCTGTTCTCCGGCGCCGACTTCAACGGGATGGCGCACCTCGCTCGCATAGATGAGATAGGCGGATTTCGCCTGTGCCGGAATATCCGTCGTCAGCGAAGCCAGGGTCACGTCCTGCGGCGTGGAAAAAGACGGCGGCAGAAGCCTGCCGGCTGCAGCGCCCGCCACGAAGATCAAAAGGGCTGCGGCCATTTGCAGGAGAATCGGTTTTGCCCGCCATGCGCGGTCCTTCTTTTGCGGGCTGAGCATCGAAGCGTCATGCGGATGTGCGGCGGCGTAGGAGGCGAAGGCATTGCGCAGAATGTCGGCCTGTTTTCTCCATTCCTCTATGCGGGCCTGCTCTTCCGGCCTTTCCGTCAGCCAGGCCTCGACAGCCGCGCGGTCATCGTCGGAAAGAAGCCCGTCGACATAGGCGTGCAGATCGTCTTCGGTTATGGCCTCTAGCCGTTTCATCGTGGTCTCCGCAGGGGTATGATATTATCCGCCGCCAGATGCTGGCGAAGGGTTTCGCGGGCGCGGGACAGTCTGGACATGACGGTGCCGAGCGGGATCGATAGTGTCTCGGCCGCCTCCTGATAGCTGTAGCCTTCCACCGTCACCAGCATCAGCACGGCCCGCATGTCAGGCGAAAGAAGCGCGAGCGCGCCGTGCAGACGGTCATTCTCCAGCGTATCGGAGAGCGTCTCCGTGCCGGCGATGCTCTCATGGCCGTCCAGGCTCTCCGACGGGTGACGTTTTTCGGCGCGGTAGCGGTTACGATAAAGATTCGTCATTATCGTATAAGCCCATGATTTCAAACCTGTTCCGCGCCATTGCCTTTGATTGGCCAGCGCCTTTTCCACGCAGTCCTGCAAGAGGTCCTCGCCATCGGCGTCGGAACGGGAAAGGCTGCGGGAATAACGGCGCAGCATGGGTATCAGCGCCAGCATCTCCGTTTCGAAGCTGCCGGCTGCGGGGGAGTGGCTCCCCCGCTTTTTGCCATTCATGCCATCAGGGTTTTGCGGCATCCCATACACCGTTCATACCGTCGCCGGTGGCGTCGCCTTTTTTCGTGTCCTTGACCCAGTAATAAAGCGGCATGCCATCCTTTGCCCACTGCATCTTGCCGTCCTTGCGCGTCACGAGGGAATAGGCGCCCTCGGCCTTGTCGCTGGCGGCTGCGAAAAACGGCGGCCAGTTCACCGCGCATTTGTCATAACAATTGGATACGCCCTTCTTGTCATTCTTGAAAGTGTAGAGCGTCATGCCTTTTTCGCCGGCAAGAACATTGCCTTTTTCGGTCTTGACCGTTTCGACCGCAGGGGCCGCATAGGCCGTTCCGGCAAAAGCCAGAACGAGGGCGGGAACGATAAAGCGGATCTTCATGGACATATCCTCCGTGGTTCGGGCGGCCTCTGCCGCCAGCACATCAAGAGACACCGCAAGCTGACGGATTATTCCCTGTCTCGGCGCATTTTTAAACTTATCCATTGAGCTAAGTGTTTTGATGTGATAGTTAGCCTTATGGAAAACTATTCAGATGCGCTCGATGATATCTTTCAGTCCCTTGCCGATCCGACACGCAGGGCGGTGATCCTGAGACTGGGCGGCGGGGAGGCGAGCATAGGAACGCTGGCCGAACCCTTCGATATGGCCCTGCCATCCTTCATGAAACATATCCGCCAGCTGGAAGAGGCGGGGCTGATCGTGACGCGCAAGCAGGGGCGTGTCCGGTTCTGCTCCCTGGAGAAGCAGCGGTTTTCCATGCTCGATGGCTGGCTTTCGCAACAGCGCGCCATCTGGGAAGGCCGCACCGACCGGCTCGAACAATTCGTCATGGCACAACAGGACAGGATGTCCAGCAAAGGGGAGAATGACCGATGACCGAGACTTTCAATCCCGATCTCGACCTGAAGATTTCACGCATCATAAGGGCGCCGCGCCGGCTCGTCTGGAATGCCTGGACGGACAGGACCAGTCTTGAACAATGGTGGGTGCCGCATCCCGGCCAATGCCGTGTCGACCGCATGGAGCTTCATCCCGGCGGCGCCTTCGAAACGCGTTATAGCGAGGATGGCGCGGCCTTCGGTCCGCATGTCAACGGATGTTTCCTGGCGGTGGATCATGAGGAGCGTCTGGTTTTCACCGATGCGCTGACGGCGGGTTTTCGCCCCTCCGCCCAGCCGTTCCTCACGGCCGTGATGACGTTTCGCGATCACCCCGACGGCATGGAATATGTGGCCTATGCCATGCACAACAATCTTGAGGATCGCGACAGGCACGCGGAGATGGGGTTCTTTGACGGATGGAACACGGTTGCGGAACAACTGGCGCAGCTTGTCGAGAAGCAGGCGGCCCATTGAGGCCGTCATTCTCGTCAAGCGATTCATCTTTCGTTCTTTTTCTGTTGCGCACAACGCTCGAATCTTGCGATGAGGGCGCATGTTATTTTCACCGCAACAGGACGAAGCGCTCAAGGCTGTTTCCCGCTGGCTGAAGGAAGGCCGCACACCGGTTTTCCGGCTGTTCGGTTATGCCGGAACGGGCAAGACGACGCTTGCCAAACATTTCGCTGAAAATGTTGATGGCGAGGTGCTGTTTGCGGCCTTCACCGGCAAGGCGGCGCAGGTGTTGCGTTCGCGTGGCGCAACCAATGCCCGCACCATCCATTCACTGATCTACCGCCCGCGCGGTGAAGAAACGGTGGAAGACGAGGAAACCGGCAAGACCTCGATCGCGCCGATGTTCTCCATCAACCGCCAGAGCCCGCTCGCCAAGGCGGCGCTCATCATCATCGATGAATGTTCGATGGTGGACGAGCAGCTCGGCAAGGACCTGATGAGCTTCGGCACGCCGATCCTCGTGCTCGGTGATCCCGGGCAGCTGCCGCCGGTTTCGGGCGGCGGCTTCTTTACCGAGCAGGAACCGGATTATCTGCTCTCGGAAATCCATCGGCAGGCCAAGGACAATCCGATCATCCATCTTGCCATGGATGTGCGGGAAGGCCGGGAGATCATGCGCGGTGACTATGGTTCCGCGCAGGTGATCTCAAAGTCAGAGGTAACGCAGTCGCTGGTGCTCGATGCCGATCAGGTGCTCGTCGGCACCAACCGTACCCGCCGTCGCTACAATCAGCGGCTTCGCGAGCTGAAGGGTTTTACCGCCGATTACCCGCAATCCGGCGACAAGCTGGTCTGCCTCCGGAATGATCCCGCCAAGGGCCTGCTGAACGGCTCGCTCTGGCAGGTGATGAGTTCTTCGCGCGAAACGGTGAAGCCCGGCATCAACCTGATGATCCGGCCCGAAGACGACGATATGGATCGCGGTGCGGCCAAGATAAAATTGCTGAAGGCGGCCTTCGAGGATGTGGAGACGGAAATTCCGTGGTCCACGCGTAAACGTTATGACGAATTCGATTTCGGCTATGCGCTGACCGTGCACAAGGCGCAGGGTTCGCAGTGGAACAACGTGGTTCTCTTCGACGAGAGCTATGCGTTCCGGGACTCGCGCGAGAGGTGGCTCTACACCGCCATTACCCGTGCGGCAGAGACCCTGACAATCGTTCGCTGATCGTTATCAGGCGCGGATGACGCCGAGAAGAACCGCCTTGGCGACCGCCTGAAAACGGTTGCTGGCATTGAACTTGCCGATGATCTTCGCCTCGAGAACATTGAGATCGGTGCCCGAAAGACCAAGGGCGCGGGCAAGGCGCACCGGCGCATAACCCTCCGCCATCAGTTCCAAACATTTTCGCTCGGTGTCGGTAAGGGCGATGTCCTTTGCCGGCGCCCGTTCCGCACCATCCATGCCGTCCGCATCCGTGTCGGTGACCAGCAGCTCCTCGATCTGCTGGGCCTGGCGCTGAAGGGTGGAAAGCTCGGCCGTCAATTCGCGTTTCCGCTGCCGCAGCGCGGCGTGGAATATATCGTCCGCCTCGCCCTGCGAGAGCGAACGGACGAATTTTTCCATGATCTCGGTAATCGCGGCGACGGAAATACCCACTTCGCGGCAGACGTTGATGACCGCCATGCGCTGGACGTTGCGGTGGGTATAGACCCGCATCTGGCCGATGCGCCTGGAAGTCAGCAGCGCCTTTTCCTCGTAGAAATGCAGCGTCCGGTGAGTCACCCCGAAGATATTGGCCATGTCGGCGATGGGGACGGGTTCCGCGGGCAGGGAGGAGGGCAGGCTTACATCCGGTAGAAAGCTGCTGATCCTTAGATTGGGTTTGTCCTCGTCGCCGTGACTTTCGAACGGCATCCGGCCATCCTGCATTGTCTCCCCCTTCGCGCTCTTTGACAGTGTGCCTGCCTTTTTAAAGGTGTCCGTTGCTTGTTCCCCCAAGACGGACATGTTTTCCGATCAAGACCTCATGCCAAACGCTACATCAGAACCGTAACGTGTATTGCCTGTTTTCGTTCCCGCGATAATAAAAAATTTGCCGGCCTCCTTGCGATTGGCCTCAACCTGCGTGAAACAGGATGTCAATTCCGAACCGGAGCCCCGATGCCATGCCCGCAAAACTTTCTGTCAATCTGAACGCAATTGCCATGTTACGCAACCGTCGCGATCTTCCGTGGCCGGATGTCGCGCATTTCGGGCATATTGCATTGGAGGCGGGGGCAAGCGGGCTGACTGTACACCCGCGGCCGGACCAGCGCCATATCCGCTTTTCCGATCTGCCGGTGCTGCGTGCGCTGATCGACGACCGTTTCCCCGCTGCGGAATTTAACATCGAAGGTTATCCGACCGAGGATTTCCTCGTCCTTTGTGAACAGACGCAGCCGGAGCAGGTAACACTGGTGCCTGACGACCCGTCGCAGGCGACGTCCGACCATGGTTGGGACTTCCGCAAGCACGGCGTTTTCCTGAAGGACGTGGTAGGACGCCTGAAGGCTGGCGGCATGCGCGTCTCGCTTTTTGCCGATGGCGATGGCGAGCGTGAGCCGGTGGAGCTGGCGGCTGAAACGGGGGCGGCGCGCATCGAACTCTACACCGGCCCCTATGGCGGCTGTTATGACGATCCGCAAGAGGGCGACGCGCTTCTTGAAAAGCTCGGACAGACGGCGGACCATGCGAGAGCGCTCGGGCTTGCTGTCAATGCCGGCCATGACCTGACCGTCGAAAACCTACCAAAGCTGATGAAACGTATCCCTTATCTGGCCGAGGTTTCCATCGGTCACGGGTTGACGGCGGATGCGCTGGAATATGGCATGGCTGAAACGGTCCGGCGTTTTTGCCGTGCCTGCGGTCAGGCTATTTCATAACCAAAGTCAATTTTTTTGCCTATAGTTAGCTGGCGCATGCTCCGTGCGCGAGCTTTTGAAGGCAGAGACATATGCAAGAACATCATGTTGTCGTCGTGGGTGGAGGCTTCGGCGGTTTGCAACTGGTACACGGGCTGGAGGGGATCCCTGTCCTCATCACATTGATCGACCGTCGCAATCACCACCTGTTCCAGCCGTTGCTTTATCAGGTTGCGACGACGGCTCTCGCGACATCCGAAATCGCCTGGCCGATCCGCCATCTCTATCGTGACCGCAAGGAGGTCACGACCCTGCTTGCGGAGGTGAATGGCATAGACCGGGCCGCGCGGACCGTGCATTTGAGTTCTGGTCAGGTGATCGGCTTCGATACGCTGGTGCTGGCCACCGGCGCGCGCCACGCCTATTTTGGCCGTGACGAGTGGGAGCGGTCCGCCCCCGGCCTCAAGACGCTTGAAGATGCAACGACAATTCGCCGCCGCCTGCTGCTGGCCTTCGAACGCGCCGAACTGGCGACCAGTGAAGAGGAACGCCAGGCGCTGCTGACCTTTGTCATCATCGGCGCAGGCCCGACGGGCGTGGAAATGGCGGGCATGATCGCCGAGCTTGCCCACAAGGCGCTGCCGCCGGAATTCCGCAATGTGGATACCCGCAAGACGCGGGTATTGCTCGTCGAGGCCGGCCCTCGCGTCCTGCCGGTCTTCACGGAAGATCTTTCAGCCTATGCCAAAGAGGCGCTCGAAAAGCTCGGCGTCGAGGTTCTGCTCGGAACACCCGTGACGGCCTGCAGCGACGAGGGTGTGACGGTGGGCGAGACCTATTATCCCTGCCGCACCGTTGTCTGGGCCGCCGGCGTGCAGGCATCGCCCGCTGCGAAGTGGCTCAATGCCGCCGCCGACAGGGCGGGACGCGCCATCGTCGGGCCGCATCTCAATCTGGAAGACGACGGCAATATCTTCGTCATCGGTGATACGGCCGCCGTCAATCAGGAGAACGGCAAGCCGGTGCCGGGCATCGCGCCTGCGGCAAAGCAGCAGGGCGCTTATGTGGCGAAGGTCATCAAGGCGCGGCTTTCCGGCCAGCCGTTACCATCACCGTTCCGCTACAGCCACCAGGGCAATCTGGCGACCATAGGCAAACGTGCGGCGGTGATCGATTTCGGCCGGTTCAAGCTCAAGGGCGTGCTGGCATGGTGGATCTGGGGGCTTGCCCATATCTACTTCCTGATTGGAACGCGCTCAAGGCTTGCGGTGGCGTGGAGCTGGCTGTGGATCTATCTGAGCGGCCAGCACAGTGCGCGGCTGATTACCCAGAAAGAGACGCTGAAGGATGAGGCGTGAGGCGCAGGCGGAAAGGGCGGGGAGCCCGCGCCGCTTCTTGTCCTTAGGGTGACAACCTCTCCGTCGTCATGCTCGGGCCTGTCCCGATCATCTGCACAAGGCCGAGGATGACTTGCGTGGAAGGAGAGGTTTGCCCCAATCAAAAGGCGGGAAGCAATTACTCCCCGCCCTTTTAAATCACGACGTCGATTTGACGTCCATCAAGCGTCGAGCGAGGCCATGTCGATGACAAAGCGATACCGCACGTCGCTCTTCAGCACGCGCTCATAGGCTTCGTTGACGTCCTGGATGTTGATCGTCTCGATTTCCGAGACGATGTTGTGCTCGCCGCAGAAATCCAGCATGTCCTGGGTTTCCTTGATCGAACCGATCATCGAACCCGACAGGCTCTTCGCGCCGATGATGAGCGAGAAGGCGTGAACCGGGATCGCATGTTCCGGCGCACCGACCACGACCATGCTGCCCTTGGGCTTCAGGAGGCCGAGATAGGCGTTCCAGTCGATGGCGACGCCTGCCGTGCAGATGATCAGGTCGAAGGTGCCGGCCAGCTTCTCGAAGGTCGAGGCGTCGCTGGTGGCGTAATAGTCCTTTGCGCCGAGCTTCAGGCCGTCTTCCTTCTTCGACAGTGTCTGGGAAAGAACGGTGACATCCGCGCCCATGGCCGCACCGAGCTTGACGCCCATGTGGCCGAGGCCGCCCATGCCGACAATCGCGACCTTCTGGCCGGGACCGGCGTTCCAGCGGCGCAGCGGCGAATAAAGCGTGATGCCGGCGCAGAGAAGCGGTGCGGAAGCATCGAGCGGCAGGTTGTCCGGGATCGACAGGACATAACCTTCCTTGACGACGATCGAGTCGGAATAACCGCCATGGGTGGCTGTCTTCGTGAAGGGATCGACGTCGTTATAGGTCTGGACGAGGCCGGGCATGTAGTGTTCGTTGTCGAGATCGCGGGTTGCGCAGCCGACGCAGGAATCGACGAAGCAGCCGACGCCGACGTGGTCGCCGACCTTGAACTTCGTGACCTTGGAGCCGACGGCTTTCACGACACCGGCAATCTCATGGCCGGGAACGATCGGATAGACGGCGTTCTTCCACTCGTTGCGGACGGTGTGGATGTCCGAGTGGCAGATGCCGGCATATTTGATGTCGATGACGACGTCGTCATCATTCGGCTCGCGGCGTTCGAAGGTGAACGGGGTAAGCGGCTTTGACGCGTCGGTCGCAGCGTAACCTCTTGCTATAGCCATCTGAATATCCTTTCGGGGGTGGGAAGTGACGGCGGAATATGCGACGGAAGCTTGGGAAGGCGTTAGAGCGATCCTCCAGCCTTTTTGCACGATCCTGCAAAAATATGCAGGCGTGCTCTTTGCGCGGGCCGGGAGGCTTTCTAGATAAATGACATCCGCTGCATTTCCTCCTTCAGTTAAGGGAATTCCCCTATGTCCTTGCCGTTTAATCTCTATCAGGAGATCGCCTCCATCGCCGCGCGATATGCCAAAAGCGACGGCGAGGTGCAGACGGCGATCGAATCTCTCGGCATCAGCCGCCGCACAACGCCCAGCGCGCCGTGCCACGGCAGCTACCGCCCCTGTTTCGCATTGGTGATCCAGGGATCGAAAAGCGTCCAGCTGGGAACGGACACCATCAATTACGGTGCGGGCGACTATCTCCTGACATCGCTTGACCTGCCGGTTGCCTGGCGCGTGGTGGAGGCGAGCAAGGAGGTTCCGCATTTTTGCATCGCGCTTGCGATCGATAGTGAAAAGCTGCTCGATCTCATGCGGCGTGTGCCCATCGACCCGCCTGCGGAGCCGGCGAACGCGCAGCGCGGCATCGTCGTCAATGCCGCCACGCCGGAGCTGCTCGATGCGGCCATCCGGCTGATGCGCCTGCTCGACCGCCCGGCGGACATTGCGGCAATGGCGCCGCTGATCGAGCAGGAAATCCTTTATCGCATCCTGACCGGACCGGCGGGTGGGCAGCTGATGAACATCATCGCGGCCGGCAGCCACGGCAACCGGATCGCCCGCGCCATTGCCTGGCTGCGCGAGAATTTCGCGCGCCAGCTGCGCGTCGAGGATCTTGCGGAGCATATCGGCATGAGCGTCTCGTCCTTCCATCACCATTTCAAGACGATTACGGCCATGACGCCGGTCCAGTACCAGAAGCAATTGCGGTTGCATGAGGCGCGCCGGCTGATGCTGCTGGAGCGGCTGGATGCGGGCACCGCCGGCCATCGCGTCGGTTATCAGAGCCCTTCGCAGTTCAGCCGTGAATATAGTCGCTTTTACGGGTTGTCGCCGTCGCGGGATATCGATGCCTCGCGTGAGATCAGCGTGGCTGGGTAGGTTGGGAGGTTCTGCGTCGGTTAGTGGATTGATGGTGGGTGTGGCTATACCCCCCTCTGCCCTGCCGGGCATCTCCCCCTCAAGGGGGGAGATCGGCAGGAGGCCCTACCAGCGCTCCATTCGCAAACGTTGAGATGGGCGAGACCCAACCACGAGTCGATCTCCCCCCTTGAGGGGGAGATGCCCGGCAGGGCAGAGGGGGGTATAGCCACACCCGTCATCGATCCGCCATCAACACAAAACTTCCTAGTAAAGCTCCCAGGCCGGCATTCACGCTTCACCGCACCGCGTCAATTCTCATTCTCCCCGAAGAATCCGCTTGACCCCAACGCTGCCTCCGCTTAAATGGCGCTCGAACCGTACCGTACGGTACATTAATCGAGCCCCTGGAGTGGAAAAGACTTGGCTTCCGACCCGATCACAGCGCAGGAATTTTCGCCGCGCCAGAACGCCGTTCTGGATCAGGCATTGCGTCTATTGGTCGAGGGCGGCGAGAAAGCGCTCACCACATCCGGTCTGGCGCGTGCGGCCAACTGTTCCAAGGAAAGCCTCTACAAGTGGTTCGGCGACCGGGACGGCCTGCTGGCCGCGATGATCACCTTCCAGCAGAGCAAGGTTCGCACCTTCGAAAAGGCGGGCGACCGCGTGTCTGCGCCGCAGCTTGCCGATCACCTCGAGGTTTTCGCGCATGATCTGCTTGACGTGCTGGCGGGCGATGTTTCGCTGGCGCTCAACCGTCTGGCGATAGGGCAGGCGAGCCGTGATGGTTCCAAGCTTGGCGATCTTCTTCTGGAACGTGGCCGTCGCCAGATCGACCGCCGCGCCCGCGGGTTGATCGAGGCGGGTCGCCGTTCGGGTTACTTGCGTTTCGATGATGCCGAGGAGGCATATCGCAGTTTTTACGGCCTCATCGTTTCAGATCTGCATGTGCGCATGCTTTTGGGCGAGGCGCCGGACAAGGATTTTTCCGCCCGGGCGAAGAAGGCGGTCGTCGCCTTTCTGACCCTCTACGGCACGGAAAAGGTACATTCGGAACTCAGCGGCAAACCCGCCTGAGATTCCGGTTCAGACAACTGAGAGACAAGCATTAGGGAAGGACCATAAAATGCGCGTTTATTATGATCGTGATGCCGATCTCAATCTCATCAAGTCCAAGAATGTCGTCGTTGTCGGCTACGGTTCCCAGGGCCGCGCCCATGCGCTGAACCTCAAGGATTCCGGCGCCAAGAACGTCGTCATCGCTCTGAAGGCCGGTTCGCCGACCGTCAAGAAGGCCGAAGCCGATGGCTTCAAGGTCATGACCGTTGCCGAAGCCGCCAAGTGGGGCGACCTTCTGATGATGGCGACGCCGGACGAACTCCAGGCTGACATCTACAAGGCCGACATTGCCGGCAACATCCGTGATGGCGCTGCTATCGCTTTCGCACACGGCCTCAACGTTCACTTCGGCCTCATCGAGCCGAAGGCATCGCTCGACGTCGTCATGATCGCACCGAAGGGCCCCGGCCACACGGTTCGCGGCGAATACCAGAAGGGCGGCGGCGTTCCCTGCCTCGTTGCCGTTCATCAGAACGCTTCCGGCAACGCGCTTGAACTCGCTCTCTCCTACGCCTGCGGCGTTGGCGGCGGCCGTTCGGGCATCATTGAAACCAACTTCAAGGAAGAGTGCGAAACCGACCTCTTCGGCGAACAGGTCGTTCTGTGCGGCGGTCTCGTCGAACTCATCCGCGCCGGTTTTGAAACCCTGGTCGAAGCCGGTTACGCACCGGAAATGGCCTATTTCGAGTGCCTGCACGAAGTGAAGCTGATCGTCGACCTGATCTATGAAGGCGGCATCGCCAACATGAACTACTCGATCTCCAACACGGCCGAGTGGGGCGAATACGTCACCGGTCCACGCATCATCACCGCCGACACCAAGGCTGAGATGAAGCGCGTTCTGCACGACATCCAGACCGGCAAGTTCACCTCCGAATGGATGCAGGAATGGAAGGCCGGCGGCGCCCGCTTCAAGGGTATCCGTCGCAACAACGACTCCCACCAGATCGAAGAAGTCGGCGCAAAGCTGCGCGGCATGATGCCCTGGATCGGCAAGAACAAGCTGGTCGACAAGGCTGTCAACTAAGCTTCATTGACTGGTAGAGAATAGGAAGGCCGGAGCGAAAGCTCCGGCCTTTTTGTTTTCGATGTGCCATCACACGATGGCGTCGTCTTCCTCGACGATAACGGAAACCGGGAAGTGATCGGAGAACCCACCAAGGTTGACGTTTTTGACCGCATCGCCTTTCGACAGGCCGAAGCGGATCGGCCCCTCATTCTTGCTGTGGCTGACCATGGCGGCAATGGCTTCGATTTTTGCCGTCTCCTCGCGCGCCTTGAAGCCGCTGCTGCCGGTCAGAAGCGATCGGGAAACGAGGATCTGATCGAAGATATTGGCGTCTCCGTTGAAATAGAGCGTACCGTAGATCGTCCTTGCCGTGCCGACTGAATCCACCACCGACTGGCGCAGATAATTCCAAGTGAGATTGTAGAACATGGCCGATTGCGAGCTTTCGACATCGTCGCGCTCGCGGGTGGAATTGGCGTGGTAGCGCAGCGATGCATCCGAGGGGTCGTCGTTGAAATCGCCGAAGGCGACGACGGCGATGTCGTTACCTTTCTCTTCCCTGATCCGCTGGTGCCAGTAACCCAGCGTCTCACCGGCGGTCATGCGAAAACCGGCGCTTTCCACCGCGCCGCCGGATCGCGACGGCCAGTGATTGGAGAGCGCGATGAGCTGGCGTCCGCCTTTGGTGATGAAGGTGCATTGGGTAATGTCGCGCGTGCCGGTGCGGCGCATCACGAAATGGCTGAAAATCTCGTTCTCGTTGATCAGCAGCTTTTCGCTGTCATAGATGAAGGCGGTGTCGATGCCGCGCTGATCCTTGCTGGAATCGGCATGCACCACGCGGTAGGAGCGCCCGGGCATGAGATCGTTCAGATGTTCCGCCAGCGTTTCCAGAACGAAACGATTCTCGACTTCGCACACACCGAGCAGATCCGGCCCCGCACCGCCGATCTGGCTTATGATCTGACCGAGCTGCCTGATCTTGGTTTTGAACAGATCCTCGGTCCAGCCCTTCAGATCATTCTTCAGCCGCTCGGCAATCCACGGCTCGCGCGCCGGATAACCCTCCGGCGCAAACAGGTTTTCCACATTCCAGAACGCCAGGACATATTGGGCCATGATCCGCACACCTCCGGTTGGTTTTTCAAGCCTAGTGGAAGTTTTTGCCACAACAACTTGAAATTGTCATGAAGGCCGGCGGATGGCGAAATTTCCCGTTCCCGGCCTCATTCGGCCGGAGGTATGACACCCTTCGTCAGGAGGAAGCAGCCATAAAACCGGGCCTCGCCTGTCGTGATGACGCAATAGGCCTGTTTGGCTTTTTCGTAGAAGGCGAAGCGTTCGATGCCGTACATGGGGGCCGATTTTCCTTCCGCCGCGTCGATTTCCTTCTGCACCTCGGCCTGCACCGGCTCCAACTGATCGGGCGCGCCCATCACTTCCATGCGGCCGACCGAGGGCTGCAGCGGCGTGTCGAGCGGCAGGACGGAGAGGATCGCCTTCATGGCGCGGGCTGCCGAGACGTTGTCGATATGCAGCACCTTGCCGACGGTTGTCTGGCGGGCAACCGAATCGGAGGGGAAGTTGGTGTCAGAGATTACCAGCGTATCGCCGTGACCCATGGCGCGCAGCGCGTGCAGGACATCGGCATTCAGCGCCGGGTCGATATTTTTCAGCATGTCGTCAAACTCCCATGATGCTTTCGCCGCGTTGCGGCGCGCGCGCAATCCAGCCGGAAAACCATGTCGCGTCAATCGCAAAGGTGTGATTGTGAAGCTTTGCGCAAGGGTGTATTTGGCTTTGTCCGCAAAATCGGGCCTCAGGAGGGGCCGGTTGCGGGCAATGTGCAGGGAGGCAGAAATAATTCGAAAAACTGATAAGTCAGTATTGCTGACGTATCGACATTTCTGTAAAGATGCACGCATAAAAACGACACAAGAGGAAACGTACCCATGCTTGATTGGGAACAAATTTTCGCCACGCGCTCTTCGCGGATGAAAGCGTCTGAAATCCGCGAGTTGCTGAAGCTGCTCGAGCAACCCGATATCATCTCCTTTGCCGGCGGCATTCCGGACCCGGCTCTCTTCCCCGCAGAGGAGTTCCAGCAGGCTTACGCGGAAATTTTTTCCGGCGCGCAGGTCAACGCGGCGCTGCAATATTCTGTGAGCGAAGGCTACAAGCCGCTGCGCGAATGGCTGGCGGGCGAGATGGCCGAGATCGGCATCGAATGCACCGCCGACAACGTCTTCATCGTTTCCGGTTCGCAGCAGGGCCTCGATTACCTCGGCAAGCTGTTCCTGTCGCCCAAGGATACGGCGCTGGTGACCTGGCCGACCTATCTCGGCGCGCTGTCCGCCTTCAACGCCTATGAGCCGAATTACGACCAGCTCAATCCGGGCGGCAACCGCACGCCCGAGGCTTACCGCGAAACCGCGGCCAAGCTCGGCGGCGCGGTGAAGTTCGCTTATCTCTCTGCCGATTTCTCCAACCCGACCGGGGAAACTGTCGATCTCGCCGGCCGCGAAAAGGTTCTGGAACTGGCCGACGAGCTTGACATCGCCGTCATCGAAGACGCCGCTTACCAGTCGCTGCGTTACGATGGCGAAGCGGTTCCGCCGATCATGGCGCTGGATATCGCTCGCTCGGGCGGCATCGAGAATACCCGCACCATCTATTGCGGCAGCTTTTCGAAGACGCTCGCACCCGGCCTTCGCGTCGGTTACATCGTCGCGTCTGCGCCTGTTATCCGCAAGCTGGTGCTGATGAAGCAGGCCGCCGACCTGCATTCCTCCACCATCAACCAGATCGCCATCGAACGTGTCGCCTCGCGCGGTTTCGACAAGCAGGTCGCCAAGATCAAGGCAGCCTATAGCGCCCGCCGTGATGCGATGCTGGCCGCGCTCGACAGGTACATGCCGAAGGGCACGCGCTGGACGAAGCCGGAAGGTGGCATGTTCATCTGGGTGACGTTGCCTGAGGGTATGGATGGCGCGGCGTTGCTGGCGAAATCCATCGCCACGGAAAAGGTCGCCTTCGTTCCCGGCCGCGCCTTCTTTGCGGATGGCTCCGGTACGAATACGCTGCGCATCAGCTTCTCCTGCGCCAACGAGGCGATGATCGAGGAGGGCATGAAGCGGCTTGGGCGGTTGATCGCGACGGCGCAGGCAACGTCGGGCGAGGTGGTTCCGGCGATTTGAGTGACTTTCCGGCAGCGACGGAGGTTGCGGCTTCACCCCCCTCTGTCCTGCCGGACATCTCCCCCTCAAGGGGTGAGATCGACTCGCGGTTAAGTTATCGCCTATCGCAACGGTTGAAAATGAAGTGCTGTCAGCGCCTCTTGCCGATCTCCCCCATTGAGGGGGAGATGCCCGGCAGGGCAGAGGGGGGTGAGCCGCAAGTGCGAAGGGGCGTTGGTCCCCTCAATCCCACTGACCCCCACGGATCCCACCCCTAAAATCCTGCCTGTCACATACATGTTATGCAATCATGTTTTAGCGGTCCCACCGAACAACAGGGACTGGACCCATGAAAACGCTGCTCTCCGCTTTCACCGCCATCGTATCGCTCGGCTTCATCGCCACAGCCGCCAATGCCGCCGATTTGGTGCTTTATACCAGCCAGCCGAACGAGGACGCGCAGGCGACCGTTGACGGTTTTAAGGCCGCCAATCCGGGTCTCGAAGTTGAATGGGTGCGTGACGGAACGCCGAAGATCATGGCCAAGCTGATGGCCGAGATCAATGCCGGCAATCCGGTTGCCGACGTGCTGCTGATCGCCGATACCGTGACGCTCGAGCGCATGAAGCAGGCCGGCCAGCTTCTGGCTCACAAGTCTGCGGAAGCCAAGAATATCGACGCCTCGCTCTACGATGCGGATGGCTATTATTACTCCACCAAGCTCATCACCACTGGCATCATGTACAACACCGCCGCTGCGATGAAGCCGACCAGCTGGAAAGATCTGGCCAAGGCGGAAGCCAAGGGTCTCGTGACCATGCCAAGCCCGCTTACCTCGGGTGCCGCGCTGATCCACGCGCAGACGCTCGCCGCCGTTAAGGATCTTGGCTGGGATTATTACAAGCAGCTGAAGGCCAATGAAGCCATTGCCGGCGGCGGCAACGGCGCGGTCCTGAAGTCCGTCGCATCTGGTGAAAAGGCCTATGGCGTGGTTGTCGATTACATGCCGATCCGCGAAAAGGCCAAGGGCGCGCCGGTCGAGTTCGTCTTCCCGGAAGAAGGCGTTTCTGCTGTCACCGAGCCGGTCGCGATCATCAAGGGCACCAAGCACGAGGAAGCAGCCAAGAAATTCGTTGACTACGTGCTTTCCGAAAAGGGCCAGCAGGGCTTCGTCAAGCTCGGTTACATTCCCGCGCGCGCCGATGCCGGCATGCCGGAAGGTTTCCCGGCCCGCGACAAGCTCAAGGTTCTGCCGCTCAACGCCGCCGATGCCCTGAAGAATTCCGAACAGGACCTGAAGACCTTCTCCGACATCTTCGGCTCCAAGGGCTGATAACGCGGAATGACCCGTTCCAATGCCTATGGAAGCAGCCAGCCGCGCTGGCTGTTTCCTTTTGTGGTGAGTGTTGTTTTTGCACTCAGCGCCCTGCCGCTCGGGCGGCTCGCCTATACCGGCATCATTTCGTCACTCAATGGTGACATATGGCGGCTTCTGGCCGATCCGGCCCTGTGGGATGCGGCGCTGAGCACGCTCTCCACCTCGTTTTTCGGCATGCTGATCTCGCTTGGCATCGGCGGCGCCTTCGCGCTTTCGCTGACGCTCTGCGACATACGCGGCAAGTCGATCCTGAGCTTCCTCTTCATGCTGCCGATGATGATCCCGCCGCAGGTGACGGCGCTGTCGTGGATCGGCATGACAGGGCCGTCGAGCACGCTGTTGAAGGCCATCGGCCTTGCGCCGGCGATGGGATCGCCGCAGCCGCTTTATTCCGTCGCAGGTATTGCGCTTCTGCTCGGCGTGCAGCATGCGCCGCTCGTCTATCTGTCGCTGCGCGCCGGTCTGCTGGCCTTGCCGCAGGATGGCATAGAGGCCGCCAAGCTCTCGGGTGCTTCGCCGCGGCGCGTGTTGTTTGATATCATCCTGCCGCTTTCGACGCCGGGATTGATCGCCGGCGCGGCGATTTCCTTCGTGTCCAATGTCGGCAATTTCGGCATACCGGCGATCCTCGGCATACCGGCTTCGATCTTCACCCTGCCGACCTTGATCTACAGCCGCTTTGCCAGTTTCGGCACCAGCACCTTCGGCGATATCGCCATTCTCTCGACCATGATCGCCATCATTTCCGTGGCCGGGCTTGCTTTGCAGGAACGGGCGATGAAGGGCAGGGACTATCGCATCATCGGCCTCTCCGGCAAGGCGGCGACCTTCGGCCTGGCGCGGTGGCGGTTGCCGGCGGAGCTTGCCCTGTGGCTCGTGCTGTTCTTCATGCTGGTGGCGCCGCTTGCGGCTCTGGTGGCAAGTTCGCTCGCGCCTGCCTATGGCGTGCCGCTCAGCCTCAAGACCGCGACGATGCATGCCTATGAGGAACTGCTTTACCGGCAGAGCGTGACCCGCACCGCCTTCCGCAATTCGCTGTTTCTGGCAACCGCCACATCGCTTTGCCTGCTGGCGGTGACGGTGCTGACGGCCTACTTCCTCGTGCGCGGCAAGAGCCGCTTCATGTTCCTGCTCTCGGCGCTGGTGGATATTCCCTATGCGCTTCCGGGCGTGGTTATTTCCGTTTCCTTCGTGCTGCTTTTCGCGGCCCCAATCCCGCTTCTCGGCGTAACGCTCTACGGCACGATCTGGATCATCCTGCTCGCCTATTTCTCCTCCTTCTTGGCGGTCAGTCTGAAACCGATGGTCAGCGCCTTCCTGCAATTCGATCCATCGCTGGAAGAGGCGGCGCGGCTCTCCGGCGCGGGGTTCTGGCGGCGGCTCAAGGACATCATCCTGCCGCTGGTCGGGCCGGCGGCGGGCGCCTCCGTCATTCTCGTTTTCCTGATCGCCTGCAACGAGCTGACGGTCTCGGCGCTGCTGTGGTCGGCCGGCACACAGACGCTCGGCGTCCTCATCTACAACCTCGATGACAGCGGCAGTTTCGATCTCGCGTCAGCGCTTTCGGTGCTCGTCGTCATCATGGTGATTTTTCTCATGCTGCTGCTCGAAATTCTGGGGCGCTATCTGCCGAAAGGAGTCGTCCCTTGGCGAAACTGATCCTAAATCGTCTGACGAAAAGCTTTGGAGCCGGTTCGAAGCCCGCCGTCGATGACGTGTCGCTGACCGTGCGCGAAGGCGGTTTCCTCGCCTTGCTCGGGCCGTCCGGCTGCGGCAAGACGACGGTGCTGCGCATGATCGCTGGTTTCGAGCAACCGACTGATGGTTCCATCCTGCTCGGCGAGCGGGTGCTGGCCGATGCCGGCAGCATGGTGCCGCCGGAGCGGCGCAATATGGCGATGGTGTTCCAGTCCTATGCGCTGTGGCCGCATATGTCGGTCGCCGACAATGCCGGTTATCCCTTGAAGGTCCGCGGTATTTCGGGAGAGAAATATCGCGAGAAGGTACGACAGGCACTGGCCGCCGTTCGCCTGGAAAGCTTTGCTGATCGTCGTCCCGCCGAATTGTCCGGCGGGCAGCGGCAGCGTGTGGCGCTCGCCCGCTGCCTCGTCACCGAGCCCGATGTGGTGCTGCTTGACGAACCGCTCGCCAATCTCGACCGCCATTTGCGGCAGGAGATGGAGGAGACGTTTCGCGAGTTCCACGCCCGCTCCGGCGCGACGATGATCTATGTCACACACGATCAGGCTGAAGCCATGGCGCTCGCGACCGATGTCGCGGTCATGTCGCATGGCAAGCTGCTGCAGGTTGCGCCGCCGGCGGAGCTTTATGCTCGGCCGGAGGGCAGGCTTGTCGGTTCGCTGGTGGGGCAGGGGGCGATCCTGACATTGCCATTGCAGGAAGGTGCTTCACGGGATCTCGACTGGCCGGAGCTTCGTGCCGCGATGGAGAGCGGAGCAGCAGCGTCGCAGATGGATATTCTCGTGCGGCCGCAGGACGTGGTGCGGGATGCGGAGGGCGTTACCTGCATCGTCACTTCGGTTCTTTACGAGGGTGAGCGTTATGCCCTGCGTCTCGATCTGCCGGACGGGCAGGCGCTTCGGGCTTATTCGCGCGAGGCGGCGGCTGTTGGTGATCGGTTGCCGGTCGCCATTCGTGCAGCGTGGCGGCTTTAGCATGAAATGACGTCTTCCTCACGCCCGTGACAGGCACAGGAATGAGGGTGGATGATGTATTGGCGCATGGTGTCCTGACGACATCTCTGTCGGAAACTTTGGCCAAACGCGATGTGTTTCAGGCTACTGGCGATGCGGTGCGACACCGGCTAAGCTTTCCCGGCAGCAATAGGATTGATTCATGTCGCTTCGGCTTGCCACCTTCAATATCGAAAATCTCCTCACCCGTTTCGATTTCACCGGCTTTCGCAACCAGACGCGGCGCGACAGGGCGATCCAGCTTTTCGATATCAGGGACGAGGCAACGTATCAGGCGCTGGAAAGCGCGCGGATGGTCTCGTCCACCGACGATACGCGCCAGCTTTCTGCGCTCGCCATTGCGGATGCGGATGCCGACATTCTCTGCCTGCAGGAAGTCGACAACATGGCCGCGCTGCAGGCCTTTGAATATGGCTATCTCTATCGCATGGTCGGCAATGGCTACCTGCAGAAATATCTGGTCGAGGGCAATGACAGCCGCGGCATCGATGTCGCCGTCGTCATGCGTGAGGAAACGCGGGACGGCGACAAGATCGAGGTGGTCGACATCAAGAGCCATGCGGCGCTGACCTATCGCAATCTCGATCTTTTCAATCCTGCGCTGGCCGCGACCAACCAGATCGACGACAAGATTTTTAAACGGGATTGTCTGGAAATCGATCTGAGGATCGGCGGCAAACCACTGACGCTCTACGTTACGCATTTCAAATCCATGACCAATGCGCGCGATGCGGTTGATGCGCGGCTCGCGACCATGCCGATCCGCGAGGCGGAGGCCATGGCCGTTCGCCGCATCATTGAAAACCGCTGGGGTGTCGGCAATAGCCGCAACAAGAACTTCGCGATCTGCGGTGATATGAACGATTATCAGGAGCGTGTTGCGATTTCCGGCGACCGGCGCAGCGGCTACAGCTTTGCGCCGATCGAGGAGGAGCGCAGCGCGCTCGATGTTTTCACGGCTGATGGCTTCGTGGTCAATCCGATGACGCGCCGTGACGTCATGGACCGCTGGACGCTTTACCATTCGCGCGGCCCGCAGGAACAGCATCTGTGCCAGCTCGACTACATCTGGCTTTCGCCGCGTCTCGCCGAAACGAACGCGTCGCATGTGCCGGAAATCATTCGCAATGGACAGCCATTCCGGACGGTATTTCCGCCGGGGCAGGAGGTCGAGCGCTATCCGCGTACCGGCTGGGATCGCCCGAAGGCTTCCGATCATTGCCCCGTGGTCATGACGCTGGATTTGATCTAGGCGAGGCGAAACCCGCCGCCGGCAATGTATTCAGCCGTTCGCCACCTTGGGGTAATAGGTTGCCCAGACCCGGTTGCGGCCCGCGCGCTTGGCCTCGTAAAGCCGGTCGTCGGCAATGGCGATCAATTCGTCCCAGCTGTTGATTGCACGCGCTTCCTGCCAGACCACGCCGAAACTTGCCGTCAGCGACAGGCCGCTCTGCTCATCGATGATCTGGGCCTCGATCAGGCGGCGAAGGCGGTCGGCGGTGGCCGTCGCCGTGGCGTGGCTGACATCCTGCAGCACAACGACGAATTCCTCACCACCATATCGGGCAAGAATGTCGTCCTTGCGCAATGCGCCCTTCAAAAGGCTCGCCGTCTTCTGCAGCGCAAGGTCGCCCATGGCGTGGCCGTATCGGTCGTTGATCGACTTGAAGTGGTCGATATCGATAATCATCACGCCCAGCGCCTGACATTGCTCGTTGCCGCTGAGGATGGTTCGAACGGCCTTTTCCAGTGCGCGGCGATTAAAGACGCCCGTCAGGGCGTCGGTTTCGGAAAGCTTGCGCAACTGCTCGGCCAGCGCTCGCTGCTGGTCCTCCATTTCGCCTTTCTGGCGAAGCTGTTCGCGCAGGAAATCGAGTTCCTGGAACATCTTCTTCACTTCCGGAGCCACGCCATCCTTATAGTGTGCCTCGGAAAGGTCGCCTGCCGCTATCGCGGCGATCTGCGCCCGGACAGACTGCATGGGCTGGAACAGCGCTGTCTTGTAGACCGATGTGAGGCGAAGCAGGACCAGAACGGCAATGAAGGCGATCAAGAGAGACGCGGCGCCATAGATGAGCGCTTCCTGCTTGTTCCTCTCGATCCTCGCCCGTGTTTCGGCAAGAATGAGATCGCGCAGCTTGTCTGACGATCGCATGCCCTGAATGTAGCTTTCGGAAAACTCACGCACGCTTGGGCGCGCAGACGGCACAACGATGGCGATCGTATTCTGCGCATAGCGAAGCGCCTGACCGAAATAATAGGCCTCAAACTCACGGAATGCGGCGTCCAGACGCGGGGTCGACAGATAGGCGGCGGTATAGTTCCACAATGATGACTTCACCAGCATCAGGCTTTGCATTTCGGTGTCGAACTTTGCGCGATAGCTTAACGTGTCCTGCCTGTTTGCCTGCATGCTCATGATGACATAGGAACCGAGGCGGCCGATCCTGTCGCGCATCACGCCGGCGGTGCCGGTCATGGCGATGTCGATCGCCACGTCAGGCGTCTTCGTTATGATGGCGCGCGCAGCCCTGCCGCGAAGCAGGTTGACACTATCCGCCGCCTTGAACATCGACTGAATGGCGTTGGCCATGGCGCTGTAGCTGCGTGCTTCAGGCGAAAGGGCAGCAACATCGTCCACCGCCTCTCGCGACTCCGCCAGCTTCTGGCGGGTTTCGGCAAGCGATTTCGCCAGGCCGGGTTGCGCTTTGATTTCCTCGGCGAAGGAGGTCTCGACCTGGAGCAGCTTGTCGTCCGTCGCCTTGCGCGCCGCGGCGAGGGCTTCGACCAGCCTTGCGTCCACGGCAGACGACGCCATCAGATTGTTGGCAGGACCACGCTCGGCCGAAACCAGCCATGCGGATTGCAGCGCGGTTTCAAAGCGGCCAAGCTGCTGCGCATTCGTCCGGTAACGCAGATAGTTGGAGACGCTGGGCAGCGCGGCAAGGGTAGCCAGCAGGATGGAGCTTACGGCAATGACGATTGTGCCTGTCAGTTGGATTTTCTGTATGCTCGCGCGCATCTGATGCGTTATTCTCGCTGGAATGGTTATGGTTCATGGCCATTTTATCTTCGCCGCGTAAATACTTCGCTTATTTTGTGAGCCTTCTGCTTTAATAGTGATCATGCTGACAAGCGGGCCGTCACGGTGTGGAAAAGTAGTCGACTGGCAGCCCGCCGACAGTTTTTACTTTACACCAAGTCAGAATCTGATAGTTGGCAAGGCACTGGCTTGCCCTTGTAGCTCAGTTGGTAGAGCACCTGATTTGTAATCAGGGGGTCACGAGTTCGAACCTTGTCGGGGGCACCAGTTTTCTCGTTGTTTATCAACGTTTTATCTTTCCCTTCAAAATCATCCGTTTTACTGCGTGGCGCATTTTACAGTCCGTCGCCAGCGCGTCTCCCTGCGCCATGATGATGTGAAGCCGCTCGGCGTCCAGTTCTGTCTGAATGAATTCACCAGGATGCGCCAATTAAGAAAGACAAGAATTTCGGGCAGGGCGCGGGCACGGTTTTCGCCAGGGGAAGCGCTTTTCGAGTGGCGGGAGCGGCCGATACGACAGCCCCAGATGAAGTTGACCGGCGGGGCTGCGTCAAAAGGACCGCGCATATGAAGTTGTTGCAGCAGCAGTTTTGAGGTAGCGATCCTCACGACAGATAGTGTCAAGCAACAGCCTGGAAATATGCAAAATGATGGATTGGGATTGGGTAGACTGGTTCCCTATAGTCGTCTTTCCGCTCAAGATTCTCGTGTTAGGCACGGGCATGTTCTTCGCCATTAAATGGCATCACGATCAAGCGAAGAACGAAAAGAAAAACGGCGGATCGTAAGCGTCCGCCGAATATGCCGTTGGCGCCTCGGATTGGGCTGCCGATCCAGTGATGCGGCGGCAATTCGCCCAACAGGGCGACTGGATTGCCGCTTAGTCTGTGGCGCGAGACAGGCCCCTTTATTGCCTGGTCTTTCAGGATGATTGTAAAGCCTGCGGGTTTAAGCATATTGTTCAGCGATAAGTTGAGCAACAGCGGGCGCTTCCCATGGATGCATACGGTCATTTGCGGATATTGGTTAGCCTTATCCTCGGCCTTGCAATCACCAGAGTGTTGTCCGGTCTTTCCAGAAGGCTGCAGGAGCCGCAAAAAACCGATCGCATGCACGCGCAGATCGTCTGGTCGATTGTCCTGCTTCTTGGAGCGGTCCACTTCTGGTGGTGGGAGTTTGCCCTGCGGCTCATCCATAACTGGAATTTCTGGATTTACATCTTCGTTCTGGTTTACACGTCGCTCTTCTTTTTGATGTCGACGCTGCTTTATCCCGATCACATTCAGGAGTTGTCCGAGCGGGAAAGTTTTTTCGTGCGCAGGCGGCATGCGTTTTTTGCCTTGTTTGCCGCCTCGTTCGTCTTCGATCTGATGGACACCTACATCAAGGGGAAGGAGCACTTTGAACAGCTCGGGCCATGGTATCTGGCAAGGATAGTCGGCGGCCTGCTGATTGCTGTTGTGGCAATGAGAACCGATAGCAGCCGCAAAATCATGTGGCTCGGTGTTGTCTGGCTCTTCGTTAACGCGCTCTGGATAACGGCGATCTACAGCGATCTGTTTTAGTTCTTCCAGCGGCAAAGTAACCAGAATCGCAACTATGGCCCGTCGCTGAGAGTGGAACGCGAGCGGGCGGAAGCGCACAATACGGGGTGGCGGTTTTAAAAATCCCTATGGCTTTACGTGATAAAGCTTGTGCACGATCGACCAGTTGCCGTCGCGTTCCAGCAGGGACAAATATTCATAAAAATCCATGCCGTCGAAACGAGTCGTCAGCTTCACCGAGGCGCTGTCGCCCTCCTTGTCGATACCCATGATTTCGAAAGCGGGATCATGATCGGGGAGGCCGCGTTCGCTTTTGCGCATGTGGTCAACAAAGTCCTCCAGGGACAACCATTCGATTTCGCCTTCGAAGGTTCCAACGATGCTGGCGCGCGGGTCGAAAACGTCACGCATCAGGCTTTCATCCGCATAGGCCATGGCGTGAATGTAGTCCGTGACGGTCTGGGTGATGGTTTGCGGCATCGGATCGTCCTCCCTCAGGATCCAAAAGCCAAGCTTACACCCGTTGGCGAGGTTCCACCATAACCTCCTGAAAACGTGCCGGTTACGCTTTTTCAGAACGGTTTGCGGCGGGCTGCGGCAAATGCGGCGTCGCAGGGGGCGGCATGTTTTGCCGCCGCTTTCCACAATTTTGTCCTGCCCGTCATTATAGTCGCCTTGGGTCCGACAAATTTCGGCCTCAAGGGCTTTCCGCCGGTCTTCCTGCCGCCTGCGGCAAGGCTTTTGTGTGGGCTTTGCCGGTTTAACCGCCGGGGCGGGGTGCCGTGCCGGGCGGATTTGGCCTATGATCCACCCGCAGGCCTTATGAGGGTGGCATCAGGTGTGCGGGTAACAGTTTGCGTTTGAAGGTGTTTTTGTGATTGATCCCTATGTTTTGCTTGGCGTGGAGCGCGATGCCGACGAGGCGGCGATCAAATCGGCTTACCGCAAGGTGGCCAAGGCCGCCCACCCCGATAGCGGCGGCGACGCCGAGCAGTTCGCGCGCCTGCAAACCGCCTATGAGCTTCTGAAGGATCCGGTGCGCCGCAAGGTGTTCGACGATACCGGCTATGACCCGCAGCTTGCCGACGCCAAGGACCTGAAGGGCCTGCTGATGCTGGAAACGCTGGTCAACGAGTTCATTCTGGACGAACGCGAGCCCGGCAGTTTCGACCCCGTGGCCGCCATGCGCCGCAAGCTGACCGACGATATTCTGAAAAGCCGTTTCCATATTCTCGAACTGGAACGGCACCGCACCCGTGTTCGCAAACATATGGACCGTCTCGGCCGCAAGCCGGAAACCGATGTGCTGAGTTCGATGCTGCGCGCCCGCAGCCAATCCATCGCTGAAGCGATCCGCAATGCCGAAGCCCAGATCGAGGCGATCGAACAGGCCTATACGATGCTCGAGGGCTATTCCTATGAGCTGGAGAGCGTGATGCTGGCCGAGCCCTTGCTGAAAGGCGAGGCGGCGGAATAACCGCCTGTCACGGCCCGTTGACGAGGGCGAGAATGAGCTGATGCACCCGTCCGCCCGGGGAAAGCTCGTCGCGGTCGAAATCGCGGCCGCGCTGGCGCTGCTCGTTGGAGAGCTCGCCCAGCCGCTGCTGCAGCACGACGCGCACCTTCTGACATTTTGGGTCGTTTTCCGCCCTCAGGCCGGTGCTGAAGGCTTCGATCTTCTTCACCATGTCGAGGATGTGCTCGCCATGGACGCGCTCATGGGTTTCCACGCCGGAAATGAAGGTCTTCCAGCTCGTGGCGACGGCCGGCGGCAAATTGGCCGGCGCTTTCGGCCAGGTGTAGATGATGGTGAGATTGGGTCTTGCCGTGGCGAGAATGCAGGCGCCATCCGGCTGCGGACGGTAATCCCGCCGCCATGTCAGCTTGAAGGTGGTGTGGGCAATGGCCTGCACGCCGGCAGTGGGGCCGCGCTCGCCGATCGACTGGTAAAGCGCACCACCCGAATTACCGGTGATGGCATAGGTCTTTATCTGCTCGGTGGGTTTCCAGCCGGCGGACTGCGCTGACAGCGGAAGGGCGCTCAGCAACAGGGCGGCGCTGACGGAAAGTGGAAAAAGACTATGGGCGGGCACGCATCGATCCTTGGTGGTTTGCGCGCCGAAGATAGGCGAGGGGCAGGCGGTCAGGCAAGGGCTGCCGGACGAGGATTGCCGGCTCCTGCGTGGAATAATCCACACGAAAACCCCCGCGCCTCGGCGCGGGGGAGACAAGCGTACGACTGCAGGGGTAATCAGTCGTCCAGCTTGTCGTAATCGAGCTTGGGCGCGTTCTGCAGTGCGTCCTTGGTGGTGTCGACATAGGCCTTCCAGGTGCCGTTGTCGTTGTGGACGGCGACGGAAGCGGGGTCGAGAACCACATAGCTTTTGTCGATGCCAAGGAAGCCGCCGACGCTGGCGACAAGGCCAATCACCGACTTGCCGTCGCCGATGACGACATCTTCGATTTCGCCGATGTTTTCGTTCTGGGCGTTATAGATGTCCATGCCATCAAGCTGGGAGGCGGTGAGATCGGTCTTCTGGACATTGACGAACTTCAGCGGGCCGGTGGCCTTGGTGCCCATGGTGATTCCAGGGCCGGACAAAGTGGCGTCCGCGCCGGCAGCAGGAGCCGTGGTTGCCGTCTGGGCAAAAGCCACGGAAGAGGAGAGCGCTGCTGCGGCAGCGAGAGCGATAACATTGATTTTCATGATGTTTCTTCCCTTTGTATGCTGAACGTTGCGTTCGGGGAAGAAACGGCGAGGGGCGGATTTGGTTCCGCATGGGAGCGCAGGAAATTTTGGTTTATGCTGAAAACCGGAACAGATGTGCAGCAGGCCGGGAGCGGCGGAGCGGCGAAATCGGGAGGGTATAATGGCAAAAACTGTGACGGAGAAAGCGGCGGAAGAGGCTGCGGCATCCGAGGTCATCGACCGGAAAATTGCAGAGCTGGGCGACTGGCGCGGCGACACGCTTGCGCATATCCGTGCGGTGATCGGGAAGGCGGATCCCGATGTTATCGAAGAAGTGAAATGGCGCGGCGTGCCGGTCTGGTCACACGCAGGCATTCTCTGCACGGGCGAAACCTACAAAAGCGCCGTGAAGATGACATTTGCGAAGGGCGCTTCGCTGGAGGACCCCGCGGGGCTGTTCAATTCAAGTCTGGAGGGCAATACCCGGCGGGCGATCGATTTTCACGAGGGAGATGTCGTGGATGAGAAGGCGCTGGCGGCGCTGATCCGGGCGGCGGTGGCGTTGAATGTGGCGGTGGCAAGCGGGAAGAAACGGGCCGGAAAGTGATGAAACCGGTGGTGGGAGGGCGATGCCTCAGTCCCGGGCTATGTCTGCGGCCTTGTCCCACTCCCCATCGATAAACTTCAGTGCATCGATGATCGAAACTTTCCATACCGACCAGACGTGATCGCCGTCGGTGACCCGCAGTTCGGATTTGCGCTTGTCGGCCTGCAGCGTCTCATGCAGGGCGATTGCGCCGCGCCAGAGGAAGAAGCCGTCATCGTCGCCAACGGTCAGATAGGTGGCGGGCAGATCCTGACTTTCGGCGACATGCTGCGCCACGAGGGTGAAGACGTTCTTTTCGTTAAAGAGCCTTGCATCGAAAGGCGTGCCGAAGGCGCCGGAGAAATGATCGCCGGTTGAGGGCAGCACGATGCCGCTTGTGACGGTGGTGCGGTCGACCCGGTGAAAAAAGGCGCTGTCCTGAATGAGCCTGAGTTCGGCGGGTGTCTTGTCGAGATCGGAGGCGGGGACATTCTGCCAGATGGCGCCCGACAGGCTGGCGACGGCGCCATAGAGGTCCTCGTGGCCATAGGCGAGATGCAGGGCGCCGAAGCCGCCCATGGAGAGGCCGGCAATGGCGCGGCCTTCCCGATCTTTCCGCACCGGCAGTGTTTTTTCGATCTGGTGGCGCAGATCGCCGGTCAGGGCGGTTTCGTAATCGCCGGGACCGCCCACGGCGGTGGAATCCACATACCAGCTGTTCTTGACACCAGGCATGACGACGACAAGCGGGCGTATGGCGCCGGCCTCGATGAGCGTATCGAGCGTCTTTTCGATATTGCCGAGATCGCGCCAGCTATTCTGGTCACCATCATGGCCGTGCAGGAGGTAGAGCACCGGCCAGCCGTTTTCCGGTGGAGCGCCATCCGGGCGGTAGATGTTGACGGGAAGCGGCGCGTTGAGGGCCGCGCTGTGGAAGGTGGCATCCTCGATCTGGCCGGCAAAGCTCGGGGCGCAGGAGAGGAAAAGGTATGAGAGCGCCAGATTTCTGAGATGCATGCCGTGTCTCCATACTGCTTGCCATTCCATAAGGGCGGTCAACGTTCAAGGGAACCGTGAGTTCCGGAAGACGTAACGCTGCTGCAATGTCATTCCCTCACATCTGCGGACCGGTATGACGGTCTCAGGTCCGGGAAGGATTGTTCCCGCCAAGGCCATTGCGCACATTTGATAATTTTGGATTTAAAACATGGTGACATTGATATTATCGCGTTTCACACGCTCGCTTATTTTACTTTTTCTCCTTACCGGCTGCATGACCACGCCCATCTCGAGTATTCCCAAGCTGATGCGGCTCGACTTTCTGACGATGAATTTCGAGCATGTGCGTGTAGGGCTGCAGCTTCCTGCCCATCTGTCATTGGGTTCCGGTGATGCGGTGATGATTATTCGCAGCGTTACAGACGGCGTAAAGGGCGAGACTGTCGAGCCGTTTGCGTTGATCGAGGATAAGGACGCCGCCGCCCGCGCGCAGTTCCACGCGGAAAAGCGGGAGGGAACCGCCACAAGCGTGTGGAGAATAAAGCCTGAGGAGGTTTCAAGGCTTGCAACATTGCAGGAGAAGGTGCGCCTTTCCCGCATCGAGGGGCCGCGCATCAGGGGGAGTACGGAGATCGAGATATTGCGCGCCTGTGTCACAGGCGTTCTCCCGACCGGCCCGGTCTATTTCTCGACTTACATCAAGCCTGCGGAAAATGAAGACTACATTGCCATGACCGTGGATGCGGATCTGACGAAAGTGTTTGGTGCGGGCCAGGTCGCGGCGCGGATCAGACAGTGCGAAAACTGATCGCCGTTGCCGGGGCGCGTTAGCGCCCCGGTCGGCCCGTCTTGCCCTTCGTCCGGCTTTTGCGCTTCTGCTCGCCGGCGTCTTCATAGGACCCCGCGCCGATCTTGCCGCGCACCAGTGGTCGCGGATCATCGGTAGCACGCTCCGGCTGGCCTTCCATGAGCGGTGAGAAGCGTTTGCCGGATTCGGTCTCGGGCTTGTCTGGTACTGCGCTGCGCACGGGCTTTTCGGTTCTGCCCACGGTCATCTCGTCCAGCGTGTTCCTGCGGAACAGCGGTTTTCCCGCATCTGAGCCGGGGCCCATTTCATCCAGTGAGGGTTTGGTGAAAAGGGATTTGCCGCTTTCGTTCGGCGCGGCGCCCGCCTCCGTCCTGCCGGATGTCTCCCCCTCAGGCGGGGAGATCGACAAGTGGCTGCGTCTGTTGTTTTTTCCGCCGCCTTCGATGGCGCGGGCCTCTTCCTTCGCCATGGGGTCGTCCATGGTGGCGAGTTCGGCGGCCTTGAGACGTTTGATTTCGTCGCGCAGGCGGGCGGCCTTTTCGAAGTCGAGATCGGCGGCGGCATCGCGCATGGATTTTTCCAGCGCGTTGAGATGGGCCTGCAGATTGTTGCCGACCAGATGGCCGCCATCGGCGAAGCCTTTGCCGGAAGCGCCTGATATATCGGCCCTTACGTGGTCGCGCTCATAAACAGAATCAAGAATATCCGAGATTTTCGCCTTGACCGATTCCGGCGTGATGCCGTGTTCGGCGTTATAGGCCATCTGCTTTTCGCGGCGGCGGGAGGTTTCCTCCATCGCCCGCTTCATCGAGCCGGTGATGTTGTCGGCGTAAAGGATGACCTTGCCGTCGACGTTACGGGCGGCGCGGCCGATTGTCTGGATCAGTGAGGTTTCGGAGCGCAGGAAGCCTTCCTTGTCGGCATCGAGGATCGCCACAAAACCACATTCGGGAATATCGAGACCTTCGCGCAGAAGGTTGATGCCAACAAGCACGTCGAAAGCACCGAGGCGCAGGTCGCGGATAATCTCGATGCGTTCCAGCGTGTCGATATCCGAGTGCATGTAACGCACGCGAACGCCCTGTTCGTGCAGATATTCGGTCAGGTCCTCGGCCATGCGCTTGGTCAGCACGGTGCAGAGCGTGCGGTAACCCTTGGCGGCGGTCTCGCGGATTTCGCCGAGAACATCGTCCACCTGACTGCGGGCGGAACGCACTTCCACCGGCGGGTCGATAAGGCCGGTCGGGCGGATGACCTGTTCGGCAAAGACGCCGCCGGCCTGTTCCATCTCCCACGAGCCGGGGGTGGCCGAAACCGCCACCGTCAGCGGGCGCATCGCATCCCATTCCTCGAAGCGCAGCGGGCGGTTATCCATGCAGGAGGGCAGGCGGAAGCCGTATTCGGCCAGCGTCGCCTTGCGCCGGAAGTCGCCGCGATACATGCCGCCGATCTGGCTGACGGAGACGTGGCTTTCGTCGATGAACAGCAGTGCGTTATCAGGGATATATTCGAACAGCGTCGGCGGCGGCTCGCCGGGATTGCGGCCAGTGAGATAACGCGAATAGTTCTCGATGCCGGCGCAGGAGCCGGTCGCCTCCAGCATTTCCACGTCATAGCGGGTGCGCTGCTCCAGCCGCTGGGCTTCCAGCAGGCGTCCGGCCTTTTCCAGTTCGGCGAGGCGGACCTTCAGCTCTTCCTTGATCGACTTGATCGCGCCGTTCAGCGTCGGGCGCGGGGTAACATAGTGCGAATTGGCGTAGATCTTGACGGATTGCAGGTCGCCGGTTTTCTGGCCGGTCAGCGGGTCGAATTCGGTGATGGAATCGATCTCGTCGCCGAACATCGAGATACGCCAGGCGGCATCTTCAAGGTGGGCAGGGAAGATTTCGATGGTGTCACCGCGCACGCGGAACGAGCCGCGCTGGAAATCCATGTCGCGGCGCTTGTATTGCTGGGCCACGAGGTCGGCCAGAAGCTGGCGCTGGTCCAGCCGGTCGCCCACCTGCATCTGGAAGGTCATGGCGGTGTAGGTCTCCACCGAACCGATACCGTAGATGCAGGAAACCGAGGCGACGATGATGCAGTCGTCGCGTTCCAAAAGCGAGCGAGTGGCGGAGTGGCGCATCCGGTCGATCTGTTCGTTGATCGAGGATTCCTTCTCGATGAAGGTGTCGGAGCGCGGCACATAGGCTTCCGGCTGGTAATAATCGTAGTAAGAGACGAAATATTCCACCGCATTGTCGGGGAAGAAGTTCTTGAACTCCGAATAGAGCTGCGCGGCCAGCGTCTTGTTAGGCGCGAGAATGACAGCCGGGCGCTGCGTCGCCTCAATTACCTTGGCCATGGTGAAGGTCTTGCCGGAGCCGGTGACGCCGAGCAGGACCTGGCTGCGCTCGCCGGAATTGATGCCTTCCACGAGGTCGTTGATGGCCGTCGGCTGGTCGCCGGCGGGCTGGTACTCCGAGTCCATGCGGATGGCAACGCCGCCTTCCGATTTCGGCGGACGGGCCGGGCGGTGCGGCGTCCAGAGCTTGCCGTCCTTGAACAGCGGATTGCCGCTCTCGATCAGCTTCGACAGCGCGTCCACCGTTGCGGTGACGGCGCCCGGCGCGAGGTTGGCGGCATCCTCCAGCGATACGTCCATACCGGCGACCGGATTGAGGCCGGCGGCGGCGCGGGTTTTCGGATCGCTCGATGCGCCGATGGAAACACCGCGCGCGGTCTTGGAGGCCGTGGTGTTCTTGGCCGTCTTCGAGGCGGCCTTCTCCGCGTCCTTGCGCGCTTCGATCTCGATCTTCTTGCGGTGCTTGCCCGCCTTCGAGGCGATTTCGCGCTGGGTTTCCACGGAGGATGCCTCCGCTTCCGCCTCGAGCTGCTTCACCCAATCGGAGACGCTGCCGCTGAGCGGCGCGCCTTCGAATGACGATTGCGGAGCTTCCTCGAAGCCTGAGGGCGAGGAGGTGGAGTTTTTCGGTGATCTGGCCATGGGCGAAATATGGAGGGAGTCACGCACAAAGTGAAGGGGATGCCGCGAAAAAATGAGTACAAAAAGGAAACGAAGCGTACGGAACAAAATTCGGCCGGATGCGTTGCGTAGCGGCTGAAAACAGCTTTGCTAAAATCTGCAGAAAATCGATTCCGGTTTTCGGGCGGATGCGCTAGAGCAAATCCATACGGGCAGAATGACGTTTACCTTCAGACTGCTTTTTATACTGCATTTCATGACATCCCTCCCTTTTTTCAGGACCCATCATGCCGTTCTCAATCAGCCCTGCCCACATCTGGCCTGTCCTGATGCTTATCGCCTCCAATATTTTCATGACCTTCGCCTGGTATGGCCACCTCAAGCACAAGGGCAGCGCGCTTTTCCTGGCTATTGTCGCCAGCTGGGGTATCGCGTTCTTCGAATATGTGCTGGCCGTTCCCGCGAACCGCATAGGCTCGGAGGTTTATTCCACCGCGCAGCTCAAGACCATTCAGGAAGTCATCACGCTCGCGGTCTTCGCGCTGTTTTCGATTTTCTGGCTGAAGGAAAGCATCACCATCAATCACGTGATCGGTTTTGCGCTGATCGCTTTCGGCGCTTCCTTCATTTTCCGCTCCTGAAGACAAACGAAAGACACCGGCGCTTTGCCGGCCCGAAACCAGTCGCAACGGGTATGAGGTGATGTATCGATGAAAATACGGCCTGCAAGAGTTGACGATGCGATGGGAATGGCGGCGGTCCAGAACGAGATATTCTCGGCCGGCCTCCGAAAAGCGCCGACGGATATTACGGCGGTGCTGGAGAATTATATCCAGCACGCCGATCGTATCGAATGTTCGGTCGCCGAGGACGATGACGGGCGCATTCTGGGGTTCCAGTCGCTGCGTTGTGCGCGGACGGACAATCCCTATGGCGTGGCGGAAGGCTGGGGCATCATCGGCACCCATGTCAGCCCGCAGGCGGCGCGAAGAGGAGTAGGATCCGCCCTCTTCGCGGCAACACGAAGGGCGGCAGAGGCGCGGGGCCTCAAGAATATCGATGCCAGCATCGGCGCGGACAACATGCTCGGGCAGGGTTATTACGACGCCATGGGCTTCACGACCTATCGCCAGCCGGAAGGGCTGGTCTGCAAGATTTACCGGCTGGGCTAGGGCACGTCCGGTTTAACGGAAGCGTCGGACGTGCTCCATCTCTTTGTTTATCGCATTATCCGGACGTAAAACCGCTACGCACTTTTACTGGAAATGCTCTGGATGCCTTGCTTCCAGTCAGCTGCGATTGTCGTTTTCGGAATATTGCAGGCGGGCCTTGCAGATGCGGACGTGGTTTTCGTCCGCCCATTGCACCAGCAATTGCATCGGCACGAGAAACGAGCGGCCGAGATTGGTCAGTTCATATTCCACGCGCGGCGGCACCTCGGCATAAAGCGTGCGGCGGATGAAGCCATCCTCTTCCAGCCGCTTCAGCGTGCGCGACAGCATCTGCTTGGAAATGTCGTCGATCCTGCGGTTTAGTTCGTTAAAGCGCAGCACGCCGCCCTGCAGGGCTTCGAGAACCAAAAGGCTCCATTGATCGCCGATGCGGTCCAGCACGTCGCGGATGGGGCAGGGCTGATCGAAGGCAAAAACTTCTTTCGTTTGCGTATCCGCCATGTCCTTATCCCCTTACCCGTTTTACCCCTGCAGGTCATCGCCATGTGACCAGATCAGCCGCCGCTGACTTCTTGCGGCTAAGGCTGCGATACCATAGCTCTTCTTTGCGGTCTATAATTTAGACCGTTAACGTCAGTGATAAAGGAAAGAAGCCATGGCTAAAATCGCGCTCATCGGCGCTTCCGGCAATGCCGGGTCCCGTATTCTGAAGGAACTTTCCGACCGGGGGCATCCGGTGACGGCGATAGCCCGCAATCCCGAAAAGATCGCCAGCCTGCCTGGTGTGGTGGCAAAGAAGGGCGATGTTTTTGATCAGGCGGGGCTTTCTGACCTGCTGAAGTGTCACAATGCCGTGATCAGCTCGGTCCATTTCACCGCCAGCGATCCCGCAACGCTGATCGAGGCCGTGCGGGCCTCCGGCGTTCAGCGTTATCTCGTGGTCGGCGGCGCCGGCAGCCTTGAAATCGCACCGGGCCAGCGCGTGGTCGACCTGCCGGATTTCCCGGCCGCCTACAAGGCCGAAGCCACCAAGGGTGCGGAGTTCCTGGACCTGCTGAAGCAGGAAAAGCAGCTCGACTGGACCTTCCTGTCGCCATCCGCCGAATTCGTACCGGGTGAAAGAACGGGCAAGTTCCGCATCGGCAAGGATAATCTCCTCAGCAATGGTGAGGGCAGCCGCATTTCCTTCGAAGACTATGCGATTGCGCTTGTCGATGAAATCGAGAAGCCGCAGCATTCCCGCCAGCGTTTCACCGTCGGTTATTGAGAGGTATCGCCCATGAATTTCGTGACACGTCGTCTTGCCATCGCCACCCTTGCCCTTGCACCCGCGCTGATGGCCGCACCGGTTTTGGCGCAAACCGCAACGCGCGATCTCGCCCGGGAAGAGGCCAACCGCAAACTGGTGATCGAGTTTTACGATACCGTCTTCAACAAGCATGAAGTGGAAAAGGGGGCTGCCGTCATTGTCGACAGCTACAAGCAGCACAACCCCATGGTGCCGGATGGCAAGAAGCCGTTCGTGGATTATTTCACCGGCCACTTCAAGGAAAACCCGCAGTCGAAGGCGCGCATCGTGCGCAGCGCCACGG
This sequence comes from Agrobacterium sp. 719_389, assembly GCF_900188475.1. Lineage (NCBI taxonomy): Bacteria > Pseudomonadati > Pseudomonadota > Alphaproteobacteria > Hyphomicrobiales > Rhizobiaceae > Agrobacterium > Agrobacterium sp. 719_389. Next base: position 19,140 of record NZ_FYEM01000012.1, on the reverse strand, counting down.
ATGGCGATCTCGTCTATCTGCACATTCATTCGACCGAAAAAGACGGCGATCGCGGTACGGCCATCGTCGATATCTTCCGCGTCACCGACGGCAAGATCACCGAGCACTGGGACGTGATCCAGCCCGTTCCGGAAACGGCGGCGAACAATAATACGATGTTCTGAGGCCAGTCTCTTGACGCCTCACCGATGACAGGGAAACAGCCGGGATTTTCGCCCGGCTGTTTCCGTTTTCAGATTGTGCGCCGTTTCTGACGGGACTGTATGATCAGGTCCAGCACGAGCATGACCAGCAGGCTCGCGCCCACCAGCGGGAAAATGACGCCGCCGATGGCGAGCATGACGAGCAGGCCGCGAAGCACGCGTTTTTCCTGCGGCAGGGGTGGGACCCCAAGCGACCCTTTCGGACGGCGTTTCCACCACATGACGCCGGCGGACACGGCAAGCAGCACAATGCCGATACAGGCCGCCAGAAGCACGATCTGGTTGGCGAGGCCATATTGCTGGCCCAGATGTACATTGATGCCCCATTCCAGCGCCTTGCCAAGCGGGCCGTAATCGGCGTAGCTCATGTCGATCAACGGCTCTCCGCTATATTGATCAAGGTGCACAACGCGCTGTTGACCGAGATCATCGGGATAGACCGAGCCGCTATAGACGCCGGTCGGTTTTCCCGGCAGGGCGACGGTATAACCGGCGGCAAGGCCGAGTGCGTCGAAACGTGCGATCGCCTCGTCGATTCCGATCGGCTGGCCTTCGGAGGCGGTGGTGGATTCCGGTATTTTTGCCTGCTCCAGCGACCAGCTTGTCTTCGCCACATGATCGAGATGGTCTCCGGACATCGGAACATCGGTGCGGATGCCCGCCGGATATCCGAAGTTGCTGCCATTCGCCCATTCATTGACCTTCGCACCCCATACACCCGACCAGGGCATGCCGGTGACCGCAAGAAAGACGATGAAAAAGCCGACGAAAATGCCGGTGACGGCATGGGTGTCGCGCCAGAAGACCCGCTTTTCCGGGGTGCCGCGCACGGTCACGACACCGCCTGTCTGCTTTCGCGGCCACCAGAGATAGACGCCGGTGGCGACGAGAAGAATGGACCAGCCGGCGGCGATCTCGATCAGATAGCGGGCATAGGCGCCGAAGTATTTCAGGCTGTGGAGATAACGGATCGTCCACATGATTGTGCCTCGATCCGGCAGGGAGCCGACCACCTCAGCAGTGTAGGGGTTGACGTAGACGGCCCGCTTTCCATCTGCCGTATTGACGGTGATTTCCGTCGAAGCGCCCGGATCGGTCGGTGTCGTGTATTTGACGGCGGTGCCGGGAACGGCCGCGAGCGCTGCGGCCACGATCTCGGAGGGCAGGGTTTTTGGCGCGTTTTGCACCACCTCGATGCGTTTCAGGTCCGAATGGATGAGGTTGTCGAATTCGTCCCGGAAGAGATAAAGCGCGCCGGTGACGGCGAGCGATATCATGAAGGGCAGAACGAGGAGACCGGCATAAAAATGCCAACGCCACACGGCGCGGTAAAGATTGGCGGACGAGGAATGCGCAGGCGCACGCTCGCCCTCGAAAGAGGTCGTAACGGACATGGATGTCTCCGCAAGAGAATTGATTTTCCGGCTGGCCGGACAATGTTCTAGCGCTGCGGAGCGAAGGGCGGCGCGCGTGGGCGCGATTCCAGATTGGGCGGTGATGGCGGTAACACTGCGTCGAAATTCTGAAAGGCGACTTCGACCGCAGGGAGAATGTTGTCCGCGCCTTCGACGGGAATAACCGGAAGAGCGGCGACTGTGGCCGAGGCCAGACGGCAGAGCGTGCCGCAGCAGTCATCGGCGATCTTGCCCGCCGGGTCCTGTTTATCCGAGCCGCCTTCAGGCATATGGCTGGAACAGATGATGTCATCCGCCGCCAGCGCGGCCATCGCCATATTGCCGCTGGTCAGGCCATTGGCGAGACCCTGCAAAAGGAAAAGCAGAACCGCCAGCATGGCGATGGCGCCAGCCGAACTCCTGTCCTGCATGATCCTGCGAATGAATCCCATGGAATTGGAATGTCATATTTGCGGCGAGATGTCACCGCGACACAATGACGACGGGGGAGACAACAGGGAGCCGAGAGCGGCACTGAATCCCAGTGCCGCAACGCGATTATTCCGCTGCGGGAATGGGCGTGGGTTGTCCGTTTTCGTCCATCGCCACCATGATGAAGGTTCCGGCGGTGACTTTCTCCAGCTTGTCATAACGCGACCGCTGCGCCCAGGCTTCCACCGTGAGCGTGATGGAGGTGCGGCCAACGCGGGCGATATCGGTATAGATGGACAGCGTGTCGCCGATCTTCACCGGCAGTTCGAAGGCCATTTCCTTGACCGCCGCCGTGACCACACGACAGCGGGAGCGTTCCGCGGCGCGGATGCCGCTCGCCAAGTCCATCTGTGACATGACCCAGCCGCCGAAAATATCACCGGCCGGATTGGCGTCGGCCGGCATGGCGAGTGTTCTGAGCGTCAGCTCGCCGGTCGGTTTGATGGTCGGGTTGGTCATGTTGAGATTTGCTCCATGCGAATGACAAAGGCGCAGCATGCGTTGCGCTTTGCCATTTCGCAAGGAAGGCAAAGCGTCAGGACGACGCTTTGCCCAGAAATTGCTGCGTTGCATAAAGAGCGATGGCCGCCGCATTCGAAACGTTGAGCGATTTGATCTCGCCCGGCATGTCGAGACGGGCGAGCGCCGAGACGGTTTCGCGCGTCTTCTGGCGCAGCCCCTTGCCTTCGGCGCCCAGAACCAGCGCGATTTTTTCACCGCTAAAAGTCTGTTCGATGGGGGCGGGGCCTTCAGAATCCAGGCCGACGGAGAAGAAGCCGAGCTTGTGGAGCTCGCCCAGCGCATCGGCCAGATTGGTGATCTGGATATAGGGAATGAGTTCCAGCGCGCCGGAAGCCGATTTTGCCAGCACGCCTGATTCGGTCGGGCTGTGGCGCATGGTGGTGATAACCGCGCCGGCGTTGAAGGCGACTGCCGAGCGCATGATGGCGCCGACATTGTGCGGATCGGTGACCTGATCGAGCACGAGGATGAGCGGGCTGTCCTTCAGCGCGCCAAGTCTCTTGACCGGCAGCGGCCTTGTTTCCAGCATCACGCCCTGATGGATGGCCTCGGGGCCGAGCACCCGGTCGATATCCTGAGGGGAGACCATCTCCACCGGAAAAGGCTGCGCATCCGCCTCACCAATATCCAGTCGCGCAAAGGCGTTCTGGGTGACGGAGAGCTTGACGATCTGCCGTTCGGGATTGGCAAGGGCCGCGCGCACGGTATGAAGGCCGTAAAGATGCACCTGATCTGGCGCAAGCTGCGGCGGCTTCCAGTCATCGGCGCCGCGGTTGCGGCGCTTCGGCTGCTGCGGGGTCGGAATTTCGCCGCGCTCGCGCTTGGCGTCGCGCACGGCACGGCGCAGGTTGGCGTAGTGCGTGTCGCGGGTGGATTTATTATTGGGATCGTCTTTGCTCATGGCGCCTTATATCTCCGCCGGAAGCCGCGCACCAGCCCCCGCGATAATCCACAGGGCTGTAAAGAGGTTTGAATTTTTTCCCGAAAATTCGTGAAAGGGCGTGTTGACAGAAACGAACGAGGCCGTCATATACGCGCCACAGACGACGCAATGGCGCTTCGCCGCAGCGAAATCTGAAGAGCTTGGTCGCTCGATCCTAGCAGAAAGCTGGAGGGATGCCCGAGTGGTTAAAGGGGACGGACTGTAAATCCGTTGGCTACGCCTACGTTGGTTCAAATCCAACTCCCTCCACCATTCTGCACGGATCGAAATCGCCGCCGCGGGTATAGCTCAATGGTAGAGCAGCAGCCTTCCAAGCTGAATACGCGGGTTCGATTCCCGCTACCCGCTCCAGCGACCTTTCCAACAAAATCAATGGCGCTCAACAAATACTGATTTTGCGGCGTTCGTCCCTCTCGTGTGCGGATTCAGTCGGGCCGTGAGTCTGATTTGTTCTGTTTTCGGCCCCGCCTGGTGGGTTTCTCGGGCACGCTCTTGCCAAACTCTTTTACGATGACCTGGCATGAGAAGCGGTAAGGATTGATCTTCCGTCCTCATCAGCGCCAGTGATGAGAGTGGCGAAAAGGCTTCTCTCAAGCGGTGCTAAATACCGGTTTGAAACCTCACAGATGCCGCGCGGTGCCGACGGCGATCACCGGACCGGTTGCCTGACCCGTTGGCGAGCCCCCGAAGGGTTCCACGCTGATTGCAAAGGTCGTGCCGTCCGTTATGGTGCCGCGCATGTCGGCGGGAATGATGAGGTCGCCGTTCGTGCCGGGCTGGAAAACGCCAAGCGAGCGGGTCTTGCCGCCATCCATAACGAGCCACAATTCCAATGATTTTTCGTCCGTCTTGCCGGTTGCGACTGGCACGATACGCATCCGGCCCGATTCCGCATCGTAGGATGCGAGGAGATTGACCTGACTGTCGGTTGTCGCAAGCTCGGCCACAAGCGGGGTGGTGCCCGGCCGTTGGTCGGGGAACGCAGCATAGACCACGGCAGCGACGGCGGCTGCGCTGGTGGCGACTGATATCCAGCGCCAGAAAGACGCGGAGTTCCAGAGACTGCCATTGGTATTGACAGCCCTGCTGCCAAACAGGCGCTCTTCGATGCGGGTAAGGACAGTCGGGCTCGGTGTCTGTTCCTGATACTCGGCGTTGAAGTCGGAAAACTCCGTTTCCCAGCGCTGCACGAGTTGCGCGAAGGCTTCCTCGTCCTGGATGCGCCTTTCCACCTCGCGGCGCTTTTCGAGCGGCAGAACGCCCAGCACATATTCGCCGGCGAGGATTTCGTCGCGCGCGTGCATTCCGCCACTCTGGTCGCCCGTTGTCATCGCTGCATGCACTCTCTGAGTTTGAGAAGACTGCGCCGGAGCCAGGTTCTGACCGTGTTCAAAGGCACGCGCAATTCGTCGGCGAGTTCAAGATAGCTCAAACCTTCGACATAGGCGCGACGTACCGCCTGTGCATGCACAGTCTCAAGTTCCCGCATGCAGTCATCGATCCTGCGGCCTTCATCCACCAGAACGACCTGCTGCTCGGGATCGCGGATGCTCTCATCCACGAGATCATAGGCCTCGTCAATGTCATCGCCTGCGGGTTTACGCGCGCGGATGGTGTCTATCGCGTGGTTGCGGGCGATGGTGGCAAGCCATGTCGCCGGTTTGCCGGCGCTTACGGCAAATGTTCGGGCGCGCTGCCAGACCTTGATATAGATTTCCTGCAGCGCCTCTTCGGCTTCCATTCTGTCCCGCAGGATTTTCAGGCAGATCGCAAAAAGCTTCGGGCTTGTTGCCTGGTAAAGCGAGACGAATGCTGAACGATCACCCATGCCGACGCGGTTGATAAGCGTTGCGATCTCTTTGCCCTGCATTCGAACCTTCCTTGCTGTCCTTCCTTTATAGGGCCGTCTTTCGGAAGAAGACAAGAGATGCTTGGGGCGTTCGCTACATGCACTCCCTTTGAGCGTCGGGCGCAAGCCGCAGGTTATGACAAGTGTCATGACAGACCCGCCGAGTTTTCAAGCGGGCCGATGAGGCGGACCGTGACGAGATAACCGATGATGGCCGCTGCCGCGGAGACGAAGGTTCCCCACAGTAGATCGGCAACAGTCAGGGTGGTGGACCAGTTCTTCAGCGTGGCCTGATTGGTCAGATCATAGGTAGCATAGGCCATGAAGCCGACCGCTGCGCCATAAAGCAGAGCCGTGGTCCATTCGCCCGAAATCAGAGCCGGACGAACGGCGAGAAAAGTGAGGCCGGCGGCGTAGATGAGATAAAAGACGATTGCAGGAGCAAGGCGGAAATTTTCCGCCAGAAGATCGCCGATGGCTGGCCGGTAAAGACGCGACGCCATGGTGCTCAGCCAGATGAAATCGATCACCAGAAATGCGATGAGGGTGAAGGAATAAGCGGCGAGGTATGTCTTCATCGGTGTTTTCCTTTGCCTTTGATCAGGCGACGTTTTTTCGGGATGACGAGAATAAAGAGAAGCGATTTGAGTATGCGCTAGTCGATCCTGGTCCAGCTTATGCCCTTGCACAGCAGGCCGGCGACGATGCAGCCTTTCGTGGTCATGTTATTGCCCGCGACCGTCACCGTTATCTTGTAGGATTTTTCCCGTTGCGGGTCGAAGGCGGTGCCGGAATAGCTGCCCGCATCGCTCTGCTTGATGTCCATGATCAGGCGATCACCGGTCTTTTCTTTTGCGGTGCCGGGTTTGATCCACGTGTTCGTGGCGCATATTTTCTCGCCGCACGGCGCGATCAGCACTTTCGCCTTGCCGTCGCCACGCGCCCAGTTTCCGTCAATCTCGCCTGCTGCCGCACCGAGGCCTGCCAGCGTCGGGAAGAGGGCGGGTACAATTGCCAATCTGCTGATTTTCATTGTCTTTCTCCGCTTGTTCGCCCCGCCTCATCCGTGTTCTATCGTGTATAGGCCGACATTTATGGTTCCCTCGGCAAAACCCGCTTCGCAGTAGCAGAGGTAATAGTCCCACAGCCGCCGGAAGCACTCATCGAAGCCAAGCAGGGAAATCGTTTGCCATCGGGCGTGAAAACGCTGGCGCCATTCCGACAGTGTGAGCGCATAGGACTGGCCGAAAAGCTCCGTCTCCGTGAGTTTCAGGCCGGCTTGTCCCATGGCTTTTTCAAGCGCGGAATCGGAGGGTAGAAAACCGCCCGGGAAGATGTATTTCTGAATGAAATCGGCCTTGCGCCGATAGGTGTCGAAGCGGCTTTCTTCAATGGAGATAATTTGCAGCACCGCACGGCCGCCGGGTTTCAGGCAGCGTTTCAGCGTTTCGAAATAGCTTGGCCAATAGGCTTCGCCGACAGCTTCAAACATTTCCACCGAGACGATATTGTCGAATTGACCCTGTACGTCGCGGTAATCCTGCAGCCTGAGATCGATCCGGCCCGCCTTGTTTTCTTTCTCCGCCGCATTTTCTGCCCAGCGCAACTGGGAGGGGGAAATGGTGATGCCGGTCACGTTCGTATTGTGCTGCGTGGCGAGATGGATGGCGAGCGCACCCCAGCCGCAGCCGATTTCGAGTACGTTGTTATTTCCGGTCAGCTGCAGCTTCTCCGCAATGCGCTCGAGTTTCTTGCGTTGCGCGGCCTCAAGGCTGGTGGTGGTTTCGTCGAAAATCGCCGAGGAATAGAGCATCGTGGGATCGAGCCATTGCCGGTAGAACTCGTTGCCGAGATCGTAATGCGCCTCGATATTGCGGCGGCTGCCGCGTCTGGTATTGGCATTCAGCCCGTGTGCAAGCCGGTTGATGAGACGCATGGGCAGGCTGCCGCGCATCGACCTTGCAAATGCCTCGCGATTTTGAGCAGCGAAACGGATGAGCGCCGTCAGGTCAGGCGTGGACCAGTCATTTTCGATGAAGCCTTCCGCAAAGCCGATATCGCCGTTGACGAGCAGCCTGCGGATGGCCCGCCAGTTATGCAGCACGAGAATGGCTTCGTTACCTTCCGAATCGCCCGATTTTTCGATGTTTCCACCGCCAGGAAGGGTTACGCGCAGCCGGCCGCGCTCGATATTGTTCAGCATCCGGCTGATGAGCCATGTGCCCATGCCGGCACGACCGTTGAGGCGAGTGCCCTGCGTCGATAATTCAGAGAGATTTTCAAACGGGGTCATGAATTCTGGCCTCGATTTGCGATGATGAAGGATGAACGAATGAGACGGGCTCGGCGGGCGGCGGCGGACGTTTTTTGAGCCGCACGCCTTTCAGCCAGATTTTAAGGGCTTCCCAGTGAATGCCGAGAACGACCTTGAGCGTCAGGAACGGGATGGTGACGAAGGCTTTGAGCAGAGCGCGATCGGTCAGCTCGACGCGCCGGGCAAGATGGCGGGCCGTCAGGACCACGCCGTCATCGTCGAAAGTTTCGATGACGATCTTCAGCCTGTCACCTGGCGGGACGACGCGAAAAACATAACGTAGGTCCATGTCCATGAAGGGCGAGACATAGAAAGCCTTGTCGCATCGCTGGACGATCTCGGTCTCTTTGCCGGCCTCCACCGGGATCAGATAGGAATGCCGTTGCCCGAAGGTGTTATCCACCTCCCAGAGGATGGCTTTCAGCGACGTGTCGCGCCCATAGCAGAAGAACACGCTCAGAGGGTTGAAAGCCCAGCCGAGCAGGCGCGGCATGGTGAGAAGGCGAATAGGCCCTCCATCCACGGCGATACCCGCCGCCGTCATCGCCGTCTCTATCTGCCGGCGCAGACCAATCGCGCTGCCGTCGCCACGGTCCCTGCGATGAAATGAGAAGAGGTTGAAGCGGTCCACGGAAAAAAACCGCAATTTCCGGTCGAGCGTCTCAAGTTCATCGAGATCGAGAAGCAGCGAATAAATCCGGTAGGCCAGTTTGTGGATTTTCGGCTTGAAGCGCGCATGGGTCACATTGCCCGGAAAAAGCGCTGACGTGAAGGGAGACGTCATGCTGTCGCCTCCATGAGTGTCGTGTCCGTCGCAATGGTTTTCAAATCCAGGCGAATGATCCGGCCGCTATCGTCGGCAACCTTCCATGGCCGTGTCACCCCGCCTAAATCTTCGGCAACCGCAAGCCCGGCCTGAAGCCCGTCCTCGTGAAAACCCGATCCGAAATAAGCGCCGCAGAACCAGGTGTTTCGCAGGCCCTGCAAAGCCCAAAGCTCCTGACGCATCTGCTCTGTGCCGGCGTCGAAAACGGGATGGTGATAGGTTTCCTCGGCGATGATCTTTCCTTGATCCGGTTCCCGGACCGGGTTCAGCGTTACGAAAGTGTCCGGGGTTTCTCCCAGCGGCTGAAGCCTGTTCATCCAGTATGTGATGCTTGGCTGGCCCGCCTTAATGCGCGTATCGGCAACATAGTTCCAGCTTGACCAGGCGGCGCGGCGACGGGGCATGAAACTGCTGTCGGTGTGAAGCACGGCGCGGTTTTTCGTGTAGCCAAAGGCGCCGAGGATGCGCTGTTCAGCGGGCGAGGCGTCCGTGAGCATGTCCAGCGTCTGATCTGCATGGGTTGCCATCAACACGTCGTCGAAGCGGGCAGTTTCTCCGTCCCCCGTGGTGAGTTCGACGCCGCGCGGAAGGCGGCGAATGCGTGTCACCGGTGTCGAGAGGCGAATTCGATCCGCAAATGGCGCTGTGATGCGTTTCACATATTCGCGCGAGCCACCGACAACGGTGCGCCAGACCGGCCGATCGCGCAGCAACAGCAGGCCGTGATTGCGGCAGAATTTGATAAAATGCGCAGCCGGATAACGGCCGACCTCCATGGCCGGCGTAGACCATATGGCTGCCGCCATGGGGTAAAGATGATCGTCGCGGAACGCCGATCCGTACCGGTTGTGCGTGAGATATTCGTCGAGCGATATATTGCCCATCAAATGCAGGTCGCGAGGGGCATTGCGGTAAAACCGAAGGAGGTCCGCAAGCATCGCCCAGAAACGTGGTCTGAGCACATTTCTCTTCTGTGCCAGCAGGCCAAGACCGGTTCCACCGGAATATTCAAAGTCGCCATTGTCGAGAGAAACGGCAAAAGACATGTTCGACGCTGCGGTCTGTACGTCAAGCGTTCGAAAAAGCGCGGTGAGATTGGGATAGGTCCACTCGTTATAGACAATGAACCCGGTATCGACATGAGCCGGTCCTTTATCCGTATCGAATGTCACCGTGTTGCTGTGGCCGCCGACGCGATCAGCCGCCTCAAAGACCGTGACATCGTGTTGTTTCGACAAAAGCCACGCTGCTGACAGGCCGGAAATTCCCGTTCCCACAATTGCGATGCGGTGCCGCCTATCTTTTTGTCTCGTTTCCGTGTCGGTCATCTATCCTCGCCATCGCATTACAGAAATTTGCCGTGGGACAGCGCAGATACGAGGCAGGGGGCGAATAAGTTTCAGCGGCGGGTGTTTTTTTGGAGTCTTTTCCGAAATCTGAAACTCTTTTGCCGGTTCGGTCGTATTTGCCATCACGAAACCCGGTCTCCATCTGTTCAAACCGTGAGCGAAGTAGTGATGTTGTCTGTGATCCTGACGCTTGCCGTTCTCATGTCGCTTCTGATGGCAGGTGCGTGGGCGCTGCAAAGAGCAACCGGTTCGAGCGGCTGGATCGACACCGTCTGGTCGGCGAGTGTCGGGTTTGGCGGAGTTTTGGCAGTTTTATTCGCGGAAGGAGAAGGCTGGCGACGCGCGGTCGTATTTTCCCTTGTCGTCGTCTGGTCGTTGCGACTTGCCGGGCATATAGGCATGCGCACGCAGGGCGGCGGAGAAGATCCCCGTTATGCAAAGCTCATCAGGCAATGGGGCAGCGCAGCCCCTCTCAGACTTTTCATCTTCCTCCAGATACAGGCCATTGCCGCTTTCGTGCTCGTTCTTGCGGTTTATCTCGCTGCCGGCAACGGCCAGGGTTTTCCGCGTCTCATCGATATTTTCGCCACGGCGGTCGCTTTTGCCGCACTGGCTGGTGAAGCGCTCTCGGATGCACAGCTTTCAAAATTCAGGAAAACGCCGGAAGCAAAAACCGGCGTCTGTGAAACCGGCCTTTGGCGTTATTCCCGCCATCCCAATTATTTCTTCGAATGGCTTTTCTGGTGCAGTTTCCCGCTGCTCGCCGTTCAGGAGCAGGTCTTGTCCTGGGCGTCGCTTGTTGCACCCATCATGATGTACTGGCTGCTCGTCCACGTCTCCGGCATTCCGCCGCTTGAAGAGCACATGTTGAAATCGCGCGGAGAGAGGTTCCGCGTCCTGCAACGCCGCGTCAACGCCTTCTTTCCGGGGCCGCGCAAGAACGAGGAAACGCCATGAATATGCTCGCCTTCGCCATCAATGCCGCAGAACGCGCGCCGCTCACTGACGCGGTCACACTGGCAGGTATAGATATGCTCTGTGTACGAACGAAACGGCGGCTTGCAAATATTTCCGATGATGCCGAATTGGCCTTTGCGAGGGATATGGCGACGTTTCCCATCGCCAGCCACACCGACGAGGCGAACAGACAACATTACGAAGTCCCAGCGGAGTTTTTCTCGCTGGTTCTCGGAGCGCAGCGCAAATATTCCTGCTGTTATTATCCCGACGCCACGACGACGCTGGATGAAGCCGAGACCGTGGCGCTTTCCGAGACAGTGGCCCATGCCGGGCTGCTTGATGGCATGGATATTCTGGAACTCGGCTGCGGTTGGGGTTCGCTTTCCCTGTATATGGCGGGCCGATTTCCCAATGCGCGGATCACATCCGTTTCGAACTCAGCATCGCAGCGTGACTACATAATCGGCTGCGCCCGGGAGCGCGGCTTCTCCAACCTTTCGGTGGTAACCGCCGACATGAATGATTTCACGACAGGCAATCGTTTCGATCGTGTCGTGTCGGTGGAGATGTTCGAGCACATGTCGAACTGGCAGATGTTATTCGAGCGGGTTCGTTCCTGGCTGCAGCCGGAAGGCAGGTTCTTCCTGCACGTCTTCAACCACCGTGACCGATCCTACCGTTTTGACCACAATAATCCGGCAGACTGGATCGCCCGGCATTTCTTCACCGGCGGTATCATGCCTGCCTTCGATCTTCCCCATCGTTTTGGGAAGATTTTCACTGTAGAACAGGACTGGCGATGGTCCGGTCTACATTATCGACGGACAGCTCTTGATTGGCTGGCGAATTTTGACCGGGAGATTGACCGTGTCCGGCCGATCCTGAAGCGCGTTTACGGAAACGACGCGCGACTGTGGGAACGCCGCTGGCGACTTTTCTTCCTCGCAACCGCCGGGCTGTTCGGGCATCAGGGTGGGGAGGTCTGGGGTGTCGGACATTACCTTCTGATGCCCAGTTAAGGTCGAAACACTAAAAGAGGCGCTGTGTTCGCCCTTGAAAATCGAAGACACCGTTAAACGTTGATTTTGCGCCGTTTTGCCTTGTCTGCTCTCCATTGCAGGCATGTTCACCCGCAATCATTTTCGCTGATTCGACCTGCCGATGATCGGCGCGATCGTGCGAACCTTTCATTTCACGCCATGTTCAGGGCGCGCGCCAAGGCGCGCACCAGCTATTCTTTACAATTGAGGTCAAGGGCCGGTCATGGTTCCATGCCGGACGCGTAGCTGATTCCTCCCCGTCGATGCCAAACTGCGATCCGAGAGGCCCATGTCGATTTCAGATACGATTTTTCGCCCTTTCGAAACGCTGATACAGCCGCTCGACATTCCCTTCCGGCCGCTGCCGTCGAAAGGCCCCGTCGCGGTGCTGCTGCATTTCATTGCGATGTTTCGCGGCGTCCTCATTGCTCTTGCCCTGTCGTCCATGGCGGTGGAGGCCATCAACCTGTCGATCATCTGGGGATTGTCCGTGATCGTCGATGGCGTGACGGCGCAGGGTGCGGAGGCTTTCCTGCGCAATGAATGGCCGCTGCTGACCGTTCTTGGGCTGTTGATCTTTCCCGCGATGCCAGTGGCATCGTTTCTTCTCAACACACTCAATTCGCACACGCTTGGCATCGCGATGCCGGCGGCCATCCAGTGGCAGGGCCACAAGGCCGTGGAGCGGCAGGATCTGGCGTTTTTCCATGAGCTTTATGCCGGGCAGGTCGCCTCGCGGCTTTCGCAGGTCTCGTCAGCCGTTCAGCAGCAGATCATCAACGCATTCCAGACCGGACCGCGTTTTCTGCTGCAAATGATCGGCTCCCTTGCGCTTCTTGCCGCCCTGTCCTGGCAGCTGGCGCTGCCGGTGTTCATCTGGATCGTGCTGAATGTGGTTCTCGCCGTCAAACTGGCTCCCGTCTTCACGGAACGGTCACGCCGGTCGGCGAAACAAAAGAGCCTTGTCTCGGGGGCGATCACCGATCTCTACAGCAACATGCAGATGATCAAGCAATTTGCAGCCGAAGACAGCGAGGCGGGCGCAATCCGCCGCATTCTGATGAAGGCGGTGCAGACGCAGCACAGGGAGCAGCGTGTCTACCGCGCGTCTGAGCTGGTCGTGGTTGCGCTTAACATGGCGTTGTGGCTGGCAATCCTGTCGGTGGGGTTTTCCGGTCTGGTGAAGGGCTTCATCACGGTCGGAGAATTCGTCGGCGCGGTCTATATATTGCAGCGGCTGTCAGGGCACACATTCACCTTCCTGCAGATGGGCCAGCAGATATTTCAGGCGATCGGCACCATCAAGGACGCCATGCCTGTCATGACGACGCCGCCGACCATTACCGACAGGGCCGGCGCGGCTGAACTGAATGTCGCGCGTGGAGACATTGATTTCGACCACATCCGCTTTGCCTACAAGTCCGGCAGACCGGTGATCGATGATCTGTCGCTTAAGGTCCGCGCGGGAGAGAGGGTCGGCCTTGTGGGTCTGTCAGGTGCTGGAAAAACGACGCTGGTCAATCTGCTCCTGCGGTTCTACGACATTCAGGATGGCGCCATCCGCATCGACGGTCAGGATATTCGCGAGGTCACGCAGATGAGCCTGCGCCGCAATATCGGGGTGATTGCACAGGATGTGGCGTTGCTGCACCGGTCGGTTGGCGACAATATCCGCTACGGGCGGCCAGAAGCGACGCGGGAGGAGGTGGAGCAGGTGGCGAAAGTGGCGAAGGCGGATGCCTTCATTGCCGATCTCGCCGATAGCGAGGGGCGAAAAGGATATCTCGCTTTTGTCGGAGACCGTGGCATCAAGCTTTCCGGCGGGCAGCGGCAGCGGGTCGCCATTGCGCGCGTGCTGTTGAAAGACGCGCCTATCCTGATCCTCGATGAAGCCACCTCCGCCCTTGATAGCGAGTCAGAAGCCGCCATTCAGGACAAGCTTAATCTCGTGATGGAGGGCAAGACGGTGATCGCCATCGCGCACCGCCTGTCGACCATTGCACGAATGGACCGGATCATCGTGCTGGATCAAGGCCGGATTATCGAAGAGGGCAGGCCGGAGGAACTGGTTGAGCAGGGCGGGCTGTTTGCGCGCCTTTGGAAACGCCAGATCGGCGGGTTTATTCCGGAAGACGAGTGATCAGCAGACGCCGAATTGGGGGACGCCGAGGCGATAAGCCGGTTGGCGTGGCGAGCGTTCAGACTACATCGAGCGCTGACTGGATTCGCAGTTTCTCCGCATCCAGTTCGCTCAGCCTTGCCATATGCGCCGTGATTTCATCAAAGATCGAGGTGCGATCCGTTTGCGACAGGCGCTCCACGCGACGCAAGGCTGTAATGACCTCGATCAGGTCAAGTCGCTCCTGCTCAAGCTTTTCCAGATTCCACAACATCGCATTTTCCCCGCTGGCACGCGGCTCAAACGGCCAGTTGGGGGAATGGTTCAAATCGGTAGAATTTAAGGTAAATTTTATCTTGTCGGAAACGGCGCGGCCCGGGCCGCAGCCGAATCAATAGGGCGAGAGACATTGCATCCGTGTGCCGCCAGCCGCCATATAGCTGTTGTCGGTGGGATGGTAGGATGTGTAACGCGTCGCACACCATTTTACATGGTTGATCTCGGCCTGCGACAGGGCGTAACCGTTAGGCGTGGCGTCTTCGCCTTTTCCTGCCGCAAAGGCTGAGGCAGGATAACCCCGCTGGTCTGAGGTCTGCGCCTGTTGCTGTGTCTCATAGGCCGGCTGTATGAGGCTGAAAGCATGGGCGGGCACGACAAAAGCGGCAGATATTGCGACGCCAAGAGCGAGCGCGGAGATAGTCTTCGGCATCCTCAACATCGATAAATCCTCGTTATTCGTTCGGTATGCTAACGAAGACTTAGGAAATTCGTTCCGGTGAAGGATTGACTTCACACGAACACGTGATTCTTGAGGCTGGGTGCTGCGGGTGCACCCGGTTCCTGCGACGGGCGTTGAAAATGACGGCGCTTTGCCGGCTTGACGACGAATATGGTGCGCCCGGTGAGCAAGTGCCGTGCCCGTTGACCTGAGTTTCCGTCCTTACCGCACTGCTCGTTGACAAGCGGAAAATCCGGTCAGATAGTCGGCCGGCAATCATGCACACGGGAGTCTTCAATGTTTAATAGGGTTGTCATTCTCTCATCCTTTGCGCTGCTGGCATCGGCGGCGTTCGTCTCCCCCGCAGCCGCACTCACCATGAAGGAGTGCAGCGTGAAATATCAGGCGGCGAAAGCCGACGGGTCCGCCAAGGACGTCAAGTGGAACGACTATCGCGCCAAGTTCTGCGGCAGCGAGGCGGCCGCTGAGGATGCGGCCGACGACAAGCAGGTCGCGGCCACCACCGAAAAAGAACCCGAAAAAGCGACGATAAAAGCCCCGAAGGGCGTCGCTTTCCCGAGCGCTGTCGATAAGAAATATTCAAGCGAGACGCCCGGCAAGGCCCGCCTGAAAACCTGCGTCGACTCCTACCACAAGAACAAGAGTGACGGCACGCTCGGCGATCTGAAATGGATCCAGAAGGGCGGCGGTTACTGGAGCCTGTGCAACACCGCCCTGAAGAGCTGAGGCAGGGCGGCGAGTCGATGACCGCTGCTTCGGTATTGGCGCGTTATCCGAGATAGATTCGGATAACGCGTGTGGTCTCGGTCGCGATCGACTGTCCCGCATCGTCTTTGCCTGTGCCTCCTCGCCCATGGCCCTTTGCTGCCGTCGCCGGCATGTGAGGATATGACGTCCCATCCGCGATCAGGACCTGTTCGCGGATGGACCTGTTTCTCGATGGGGTGAAACTCCCTAGACGGGCAACCACGTTTTAGGACGGGTAAAAACTGCGAATGGCTTGAGATTCAATCTCTTGATAGAACGAATTGACCCTGCGGCTTGATCCGCATCCAGCAATTCAACGGATACGGCTGTCTGATGACGGCTCGCCGGCAATGTGGGCGGATGACCAGACGATTTCGAAACTATCTCACGGTGCTGGCCATATCGCTGCTGATGTGGACGGTGATCCTTGGCGTCGTTTATTGGCTGTTTCGATAGGTTTTGCCCCGGCTTGCCGGACGGAATGAAAGTGCCGCATGGTCCGGTGCGGCGTTGATCTGCCGCATGTTTGCGAGGCCGGGTTTCCCGAAAATTTGATAGGCGCGAGGCGGCGGCCCCATTTCGGCTTTGCTGGCATGACCGTATGATCCGGTGACATCAGGAAAGGATCATCATGAATAAAACCGTTGCCGCGATATCTGTTGCAGCCTTCTCCGTATCGCTCGCCACCGGCGTCATGGCTGAAGACCTGGTGATTCCGCTTCCGAAGGACACGACGGTCGAAAAGGTGGAGACCGTCTATCAATGCGCCGCCGACAAGGTGGAGGCCGTCTATTTCAATGCTGGCGAGGTCAGCCTCGTGCGGCTGGGGTTGAAGGATGGCGTGACAGTCGCCGCAAATGTCATTTCGGGCTCGGGCGCCAAATATCAGGGCGGTATTTATGTCTGGTGGTCGAAGGGTGATGCGGCGGATCTTTACAACCTGATGGCGGACCCGGAGATGAAAAAGCCGGTTCATTGCGTGGAGATAAAGAAATCCTGAGCGCTGGACTTTCCCCCCAAAGGAGCGGCGGCAGGGCGGTTCTTGAAAACCTTGCCATGCCGCCGGTCAGCGTGGGAGTGCGCGCGCGGCGCGTTCAGCCAAGAACGAGCGACGCAAGAAGCGCCAGCAGGATAAGAGAGCTGGCGACAACACCGAGCCTCACCCTGCGAAGGCGGCGGGTACGACCGCCGCTCCAGTCATAAGCCATTGGCAGCTTTACCTTTCTTTTTATTATTATGACTTATTGACTAGCTCCCTAGGCTTGCCCGTGGCTGACCTCAATTGTCAGAATCCACCGGCGAGAATTCACGATTTCCCTGTCTTCTCCTGATGTTGCAGCAAGTGCGGCGATTGATTCTTCCTATTCTGCAACGGCAAAACCGGGTGGAGGATTTGACGGTCACAGGTTACGAAAAAGGCCCGGAAACTGGCGTTTCCGGGCCTTGTGCAACAGCGTTTTGACCGGCGGTGTCAGCCGAGATGGGCCTGGATATAGGGCAGAACCTCGAGCGTGCCGTGGTAGAGCATGTTGAGCGCCACATAGATGATGACCATGAGGCCGAGGTAGGAAATCCAGCGATAGCGGTGCAGGAGCTTGGCGACGAAGTTGGCGGCGAGGCCCATCAGCGCGATAGACACGACGAGGCCGATGATCAGCACCGTCACGTGTTCCTGCGCAGCACCGGCGACGGCAAGGACGTTGTCCAGCGACATGGAGACGTCGGCGATGACGATCTGGGTCGCGGCCTGGAAGAAGGTCTTGTGACCCTTGGTCAGGTCGGCCTCTTCGTCGGTCACCTCGTCTTCGATGGAACCTGCGGCCTCACGCAGTTCCGTCCACATCTTCCAGCACACCCAGGCGAGCAGCAGTCCGCCGAACAATTGCAGGCCGACAATGGCAAGAAGCTGGACGGTGATAGCGGCAAAACCGATGCGCAGGACCGTGGCGGCGATGATGCCGACCAGGATCGCCTTGCGGCGAAGATGAGCGGGCAGGCCGGCGGCGGCAAGGCCGATGACGATGGCATTGTCGCCCGCCAGAACGAGGTCGATTGCTATGACCTGTAAAAATGCCGTGAAACCGGCGGCTGTGAAGATTTCCATGGGATAGTCCTGAAACGGATAGAGAGGTCGCGAGGGAAAGGCGACGGATCGAGATATGGCATGGGATGGCGCGCCAGCGCCGGATTCCATCGCCCGTCTCCCCCCGGCGATGGAATGCACTTAAGCCATCATGCCGGTGCAGGTAAAGAAGTTGTGATAGAAATATCTTGTTTAGTGATCAGCCATACTGACGGATGGGGCTCTCCCGGCCGACGTCTGCCTCACCCCACGAGGGTTTAAATGTCGCAAACCAGATACCATATGCAGGCCTCAAGGCACGCTTAAGGCGCGCGCGAAGACGCTTTCATAATTAAGTCTTGCGCATTCGCTTACAAAGCCTTAAACGGCGACACCAAACCGGTGCGCCGGGGAAACTACTTCACGTTCACAGGAAGCAATTCACATGGCAAAGAGCAAGTTCGAGCGCAATAAGCCGCACGTCAACATTGGCACGATCGGTCACGTTGACCATGGCAAGACGTCGCTGACGGCAGCAATCACGAAGTTCTTCGGCGAGTTCAAGGCGTATGACCAGATCGACGCGGCTCCGGAAGAAAAGGCTCGTGGTATCACGATCTCGACGGCACACGTTGAATACGAGACGCCTGCCCGTCACTACGCGCACGTCGACTGCCCCGGCCACGCCGACTACGTGAAGAACATGATCACCGGTGCTGCCCAGATGGACGGCGCGATCCTGGTTTGCTCTGCAGCTGACGGCCCGATGCCGCAGACCCGCGAGCACATCCTGCTTGCCCGCCAGGTTGGCGTTCCGGCAATCGTCGTGTTCCTCAACAAGGTCGACCAGGTTGACGACGCCGAGCTTCTCGAGCTCGTTGAACTGGAAGTTCGCGAACTTCTGTCGTCCTACGACTTCCCGGGCGACGATATCCCGATCATCAAGGGTTCGGCGCTTGCTGCTCTTGAAGATTCTGACAAGAAGATCGGTGAAGACGCGATCCGCGAGCTGATGGCTGCTGTTGACGCCTACATCCCGACGCCTGAGCGTCCGATCGACCAGCCGTTCCTGATGCCGATCGAAGACGTGTTCTCGATCTCGGGCCGTGGTACGGTTGTGACGGGTCGCGTTGAGCGCGGTATCGTCAAGGTTGGCGAAGAAGTCGAGATCGTCGGCATCCGTCCGACCTCGAAGACGACTGTTACCGGCGTTGAAATGTTCCGCAAGCTGCTCGACCAGGGCCAGGCTGGCGACAACATCGGTGCGCTGGTTCGCGGTGTTAACCGTGACGGCGTCGAGCGTGGCCAGATCCTGTGCAAGCCGGGTTCGGTCAAGCCGCACAAGAAGTTCAAGGCAGAAGCCTACATCCTGACGAAGGAAGAAGGCGGCCGTCATACGCCGTTCTTCACGAACTACCGTCCGCAGTTCTACTTCCGCACGA
Organism: Agrobacterium sp. 719_389; assembly: GCF_900188475.1. Taxonomy (NCBI): domain Bacteria; kingdom Pseudomonadati; phylum Pseudomonadota; class Alphaproteobacteria; order Hyphomicrobiales; family Rhizobiaceae; genus Agrobacterium; species Agrobacterium sp. 719_389. The sequence continues at coordinate 139 of NZ_FYEM01000012.1, read as the reverse complement.
CGGACGTAACGGGCATCGTTACGCTTCCGGAAGGCACGGAAATGGTTATGCCTGGCGACAACGTCACCGTTGACGTCGAGCTGATCGTTCCGATCGCGATGGAAGAAAAGCTGCGCTTCGCTATCCGCGAAGGCGGCCG
>NZ_FYEM01000015.1:0-117391 GCF_900188475.1 Agrobacterium sp. 719_389 | reverse complement strand
AGCATCCACACCACGATCGGCAGGTTGATGAAGGTGAGCATGACGGTCAGCCCAATGCGGGTATCGAGCAGGCCGGCATTGCGGAAGATCAGATAGATCGGCACCAGCACGGCAACGGCCGGCATCATCTTGGTGGAGAGCATCCACATCAAGATGTCCTTGGTGCGTTTGGTCGGCGAAAACGCCATGGCCCAGGCGGCGGGAATGGCGATGATGAGCGCGATGATCGTCGAGCCGAGCGACAGCACCACCGAGTTCATGAACGGCTTGAAGTAATCGCGCTGGGTCTGCACGGTGATGTAGTTTTCGAGCGTGCCCGAGGGAATGAGGCTGAAGCCTGCGATCGCTTCCGGCTCGGTCTTGATCGAGGTGAGGAAGGCGTAAAGGATCGGGAAGAACAGCAAAAGCGCCACGGCCCAGGCCGCGATGGAAAAGCCGATCTTTGCGCGTGTCGTTGTCTTGCGGGCCATGATCGCTTCTCCTTAACGGTCGAGGTTCTTGCCGACGGCGCGCATCAGGAAGATGGCGACGATATTGGCGAGCACGACGGCGATGATGCCGCCGGCCGATGCGCCGCCGACGTCGTAACCGAGAAGCGCCGTGCGATAGATGAGGAAGGCAAGGTTGGTCGAGGCATAACCGGGGCCGCCATTGGTGGTGACGAGGATTTCCGCGTAGACACCGAGCAGGAAGATCGTCTGGATCAGGATGACGACGGTGATGGCGCGCGACAGATGCGGCAGCGTCAGATAGACGAAGCGGTTGATGAAGTTGGCGCCATCCATCTCGGCCGCTTCCTTCTGCTCGCCGTCGAGCGACTGCAGGGCGGTCAAGAGGATCAGGGTGGCAAAGGGCAGCCATTGCCAGGCGACGATGATGATGATGGAGAGCAGCGGAAACTGCGCGAACCAGTCGACCGGCTGCAGGCCGAAGAAGCGCGACAGATCGGCAAGCACGCCGTAACCGGGATGCATGATCATGTTCTTCCACACCAGCGCCGCGACAGGCGGCATGACGAAGAACGGCGAGATGATCATGATGCGCACGATGCCCTGGCCGAAAATGTCATTGTCGAGCAAAAGCGCAATGGCGATGCCGCCGATGACGGTGATCGCAAGCACGCCGCCGACGATCAGCAGCGTGTTCCAGATCGACTGGAAGAAGGCCGGATCGGTGTAGAAATACTGATAATTGAACAGGCCGGCGAAGCTGACATTGGCGGGGTTGAGCAGATTGTAGTTCTGGAACGAGAACCACAACGTCATCGCCAGAGGCACGATCATCCACACCAGCAAAAGCAGCACCGATGGCGCAAGCATAACCCGCGCAAGACCGCTCGTGTTTCGGGTTGCCATTGGTAGTTCCCTCCCTGACCAATCCCCGCAACGTCTCCGCCGGGGCATTCAAATTCAACGATTGCCTCAGTGGCGACCTTCGCCCGTCGCCGCATGGTAGGTCGCCAGCACCTGATCCACCGCCGCGACCAGAACCTCCTCCATATCCTTGCCCGCAACCGTGGCGAGCGGCAATTCGCCGAGATACTGGCGCAGCAGGGTTTCGGGAATTGTCTTCCCATCCAGTGCTTTGTGCAAGGCGGAAACGGCGGCAAGCGCCTCCGGCCGCGTCCAGTAATAGCGGATACGGTCGCTGTAGCTGTAGTGGCGCTGCAATCGGAGCGTGATGTCATCGCCATGATAATGTCCGCGCCAGTCACCGGGCGAGGAGAGCATCAGCTCTTCCATGGTCCGCGCCAGGGGACGATCGCCATAATCGCTGATCATCTCGGATGCGATCATGTCGAGAGCGTAAAGCGCTTCGCGATAAGCGAAGGTCAGGCCGGGACCTACTTTCAGTATGGGATATCCATCGCATACCAGTGTCGTGAGAGCGGCCTGCGTCTGGTAATCGGTGGAATGGGCCTCGAAGACCAGTTGCGGTTCGGCATCCAGCACGGCGCTCAAGGCGGTGGCTGCCTGCGGATCATAAGCGACGACATTATCGCTGCCGAATTCCACGCCGGGCTGCACGACGAAGGCGATGACCCGATCAAACGCGTCGGAAAGACCATGTCGCGCGAAGATTTCGCGGTGAAGATCGATGGTCTGGTGTGCTGCCTGCGGCTCCGTCGGTGCGACTGTGTCGAGCACATGATCGGCTCCACCAGGCACCGGCACTTCGGTGCCGAGAATGTAAAGCGGTTTTGGCAAACCGGACTCGATGGCGGCCTTTTCGGCGACGGCCGCGAGTTTCGCGGCCCGGTTGGCAATCGTGACGTCGTCCAGTGCTGCCGGCTCACCGGCGCAACCCATCGATGCGTCAAGATGGATCTTGCGAAAACCGGCGGCCACATAGGCCTCGACCATCGCGGCGGCTTTTGTCAGCGCATCTTCGGCCGTTTCCCTGCGCCAGGGATTGGGGCCGAGATGATCGCCGCCAAAAATCACCAGTTCGCGGGGCAATCCTTCTTCTTCGGCAATGCTGTTGACGAAGCTGACGAAATCCCGTGGTGTCATGCCGGTATAACCGCCGAGATGATTGACCTGATTGCAGGTGGCCTCGATCAGCACCGGTGTCTTGCCGATGGCGGCGCGGCGAATTGCGGCGCGCAAAACCACGGGATGGGCGGAGCAGACTGAGGTGATGCCAGCGGGCCTGCCGGCGCGGCGTGCGGCGGCGAGATTTTCGAGTATGCTGGTCACAGGGTTTCCTCCGACAGTTGCGCGGCCAGAAAGGTGTCGAGTTCGGAAAGGCTGACGGCGCCCTCCATCGGGCCGCGGCGAGTGACATTGTGCGCGCCGGCGGCATTGGCGTAGGCGAGCGCCTTTTGCGGATGCATGCCGAGGCGGCGGCAGGTGAGATAGGTTGCGCCGAAACAGTCGCCGGCGCCGGTCGGATCGATTTCGCGAACCCGCAAGCCGGGGGCGTCGATACGTCCATGGGCGCGGCTGAAATGGCTTGCGCCATCCGCGCCGCGTTTCAGCACGATCTCGCCGATCCCGGAGGCGAGCAGCTTTTCGATCGCCGCCTCCTCGTCATCCAGACCGGAGGCTGCCTGAAGTTCCTCGCCGGAGGGCAGCAGAAGATCGGTGACATCGAGCAGATCATCGATCAGCCTGCGGCCGGCATCGTCCTGCGCCAGTTCCTTGCGGATGTTTGGATCAAAGGACACCGAGCCGCCGCGCGCCTTGACGTTTTTGATCGCCTTCAGAATGATCTCGCCAATACCGGCAATCGCGAAGGCCGATCCCATGACATGCACATGCCCGGCTTTTTCGATAAGAGCCTGCGCTTCATCCGTCATATGCGTTTCGCGCGCCGCCGAATGGGCGATGTTGAAAACGAAGTCCCGTGCGCCGTTTTCCCGGTAACGCACGAAGGCGCTGCCCGTCGGCCGGTCGGCTATTGTGGCGATGGCCGAGACATCAACGCCGTCGCGGCGCAGCCTTTCGACATTGAGGCGGCCGAAATCATCGTCACCAACTGCTGCGATGATGCCGGCGGTTCCGCCACAATGCGCCACCTGATCGATGAAGATGGCCGGTGCGCCGCTCGGGAAGGGGCCGATCAGCGATTGCGGTTCGAGAAAGCCGTCGCCCACCGTCGTCGCCATGATTTCCACGAGGATTTCACCTGCCGTGATGGTCGGACCATTCGTGTGCGGCGCCAGTGCGGATGTCTGCCTCATCGTCTCCTCCTTATACGTTCGGCCCCAGCTTTCGGGCGGATCAAATGCCGTCATTCTGCGGACTCTTGTTTTCGGGTATCATTCAAAAATTTACGCGCGTCAATATATGTAATTATGAAAATTTTGCTGCATCGCAGCAGGAAGCTGGCGCGATGAAATAATTTATGAAGACATTATTTGCGTTAAAACAACTATTTATCGGTATATTCAGTGATGCGACCGTGCTCGGTTTTATTTTCGTATGTTGACAAGGGAGCGGATTTTGAGGGATAAAAAATTTACGCATGTATTTTTATGCGTGGACATCCGTAAAGGAGGAGCGGGTATCATGAGAAAATTTATTGGAATTCTGTCATCGTCCGTGTTCGGCGTCGGCCTCTTCGCCGGTCTTGCGCAGGCGGAGGAAATCAACATCGCCACCGTCAACAATGGCGACATGATCATTATGCAGAAGCTTTCCAGCGCCTGGGAGAAGGAAACGGGCAACAAGATCAACTGGATCGTGCTGGAAGAGAATGTCCTGCGCGAGCGCGTGACGACCGATATCGCCACCAATGGCGGCCAGTTCGACATCATGACCATCGGCGGTTACGAAGCGCCGATCTGGGGCAAACAGGGCTGGCTGGCGCCGGTTGATGATCTCGGCGACGATTACGATTACGCCGATCTGCTCGATCCGATCAAGAAAGGCCTGACGGTGGACGGCAAGCTTTACGCGGTGCCGTTCTACACCGAAAGCTCGTTCACGCTTTACCGCAAGGACCTGTTCGACGCTGCCGGCCTGAAAATGCCTGACAATCCGAGCTACGACCAGATCAAGGATTTCGCCGCCAAGCTGACCGACAAGTCGAAGCAGCAATATGGCATTTGCCTGCGCGGCAAGCCGGGCTGGGGCGAAAACATGGCTTTCCTCGGCACCATGATCAACACATATGGCGGCCGCTGGTTCGACATGGACTGGAAGCCGCAGCTGACGAGTGAGCCGTGGAAAAAGGCGATTGCGGATTATGTGGCGCTGATGACCTCCTACGGCCCGCCCGGCGCGGCAGCCAACGGCTTTAACGAGAACCAGACGCTGTTTTCATCCGGCCGCTGCGCCATGTGGATCGACGCTACCTCGGCTGCGGGCCGGGTCTATGACCCCAAGCAGAGCCAGGTTGCCGACAAGACCGCGTTTACGCGGGCTCCGGTGGAGGCAACGCCGAACGGTTCGAGCTGGTCGTGGTCCTGGAACCTTGCAATTCCAAACAGCACGAAGAAGCTTGAAACCGCCAAGTCCTTCGTCAAATGGGCGACTTCGAAGTCCTATGTGAAGACGGTTGGTGAAAGCGAAGGCTGGGTGGCCGTGCCGCCGGGCACGCGCAAATCCACCTATGAACTGCCGGAATACAAGAAGGCGGCGCCCTTTGCGGATACGGTGCTGAAAGCCATCATGTCGGCTGATCCGTCGAAGCCAACCAAGGATCCGGTTCCCTATACCGGCGTGCAGTTCGTCGCCATACCGGAATTCCAGTCGATCGGCACGATTGTCGGCCAGCAGATTGCGGCGGCACTTTCAGGCCAGCAGACCGTCGATGCCGCACTCGAAGGCGCGCAGAAACAGGTCGAGCGTGACATGACTCGCGCGGGCTACATCAAGTAGCCGCGTCCTCCCGGCGTGCCGCCCGTTCGTCACTTTGACGGCGGGCGGCATGGGTGGGGCTGGCGCACCCGCCGCCCTCATTCCTGTGACAAGCACAGGAATGAGGGGGGGTAGGGCGTGCTGTCACATCTAATCGTTACCCGGTGTTCCGTGTTCGCGGTTGCCGGAAAAATTGCATCTGACAACAAGCGAGCATGGCCAAGTACCTGCCATGCATCACGGAGATCGACATGAGATTGAAGAACAAGGTCGCGCTGATCACCGGCGCCGCCCGCGGCATCGGCCTTGGTTTCGCACAGGCTTTTGCTGATGAAGGCGCGAAGGTGATTATCGCCGATATCGATATTGCCCGCGCGACGGCGTCCGCCGCCGCCATCGGCCCTGCTGCCAAGGCCGTGAAGCTGGATGTGACCGATCTTTCCGAGATCGATACCGTGGTAAAGGCGGCAGATGAGGAATTCGGCGGCATCGACATTCTCGTCAACAATGCCGCGATATTCGACATGGCCCCGATCAATGGCATTACCGAACAGAGTTATGAGCGGGTCTTCGACATCAATCTTAAGGGACCGCTGTTCATGATGAAGGCGGTTTCGAATGTGATGATCGAGCGGGCGCGCGGTGGCAAGATCATCAATATGGCGAGCCAGGCCGGCCGGCGGGGTGAAGCGCTTGTCACGCTTTATTGCGCTTCCAAGGCGGCGATCATTTCCGCCACGCAGTCGGCGGCGCTGGCGCTCGTCAAACATGGCATCAATGTCAATGCAATTGCGCCCGGTGTCGTGGATGGCGAACACTGGGAAGTGGTCGATGCGCATTTTGCCAAATGGGAAGGCCTGAAGCCGGGCGAGAAGAAGGCGGCGGTGGCCAAATCCGTGCCGATCGGCCGTTTCGCCACGCCAGACGACATCAAGGGGCTTGCCGTTTTCCTCGCCTCTTCCGACAGCGACTATATTCTCGCCCAGACATACAATGTCGACGGCGGCAACTGGATGAGCTGAAAAAGCCGGAGATGACCATGCATGCCATTCAATTCGTCGAGAAGGGACAGGCCGTTCTTGCGGAAGTTCCGGTTGCCGATCCGCCGCCGGGCCACGCGCTCGTGCGGGTCAAGGCTTCCGGCCTCTGCCACACCGATATCGATGTGCTTCACGCGCGTTACGGCGACGGTGCCTTTCCGGTCATTCCAGGGCATGAATATGCCGGTGAAGTCGCGGCCGTGGCCGCCGATGTTTCGGGCATAAAGGCCGGCGACCGGGTGGTGGTCGATCCCAATCTGCCGTGTGGCACCTGCCCGAGTTGCAGGAAGGGGCTGACCAATCTTTGCAGCACTCTGAAGGCCTACGGCGTTTCCCATAATGGCGGTTTCGCGGAATTCAGCGTCGTACACGCCGATCACCTGCATGGCATCGGTTCCATGCCCTATCACGTCGCGGCGCTGGCCGAACCGCTCGCCTGCGTCGTCAACGGTATGCAGAGCGCGGGTATCGGCGGGAACGGAACGGTGGCTGAAAATGCACTGGTTTTCGGAGCCGGTCCCATCGGCCTGCTGCTTGCACTGTCGCTGAAATCGCGCGGCATCGAGACGGTTACGATTGCCGATATCAACGAAAGCAGGCTGGCTTTTGCCGAAGGTCTCGGGCTTCAGGTGGCGGTTTCCGGCTCGGAAGCGCTGCTGCGGCAACAGAAGTCTTTCGATGTTGTCGCCGATGCGACCGGTATTGCCCCCGTTGCGGAAGCGATGATCTCGCTGGTTGCCGATGGTGGCACGGCGCTGTTCTTTGGCGTCTGCGCGCCGGATGCCCGCATTTCGGTTGCGCCCTTCGAAATCTTCAGGCGTCAGCTCAAGCTTGTCGGTTCGCATTCGCTGAACCGCAACATACCGCAGGCGCTTGCCATTCTGGAAACGGATGGCGATGTCATGGCGCGGCTCGTCTCGCACCGGCTGCCGCTTTCGGAGATGCTGCCGTTCTTTACGAAGAAACCATCCGATCCGGCCACCATGAAAGTGCAATTTGCAGCCGAATGATCGTTTGGTGGTTGATAACCGCAGTCGACCGGCTTTTCGTGCGAAGGCCGGTCGATATAAAGTACCACATGTAATATTTCATGGGGGCAAGCACTTTGGCCAAATCTATCAGGACGATGGAAGAGTTTTCGGAATTCGTCGGCCTTTCCCGCCCGACCGTTTCGAAATACTTCAATGATCCGGCCTCGGTCCGCAAGAAGACCCGGGATGCTATCGAGGACGCGCTGAAGAAATCGGGCTTCAGGCCCAATATCTTTGCCGTGAACCTCAACCGCCGCCGCTCCAATATCATCGGCATCATCATCCCGAATTCGACGGACCCGTTCTATATGGCGCTGACGAGCCGTATCGAACTCATCGCCAACGAGGCGGGGTTCCTTGCCTTCGTGCTGTCTTCTGATGGCAAGGCGGAAATCGAAGACCGCGCCATCCGCACCTTCAAGTCGATGAATGTCGCGGGCGCGATCATCGCGCCGCTCGGCGTCAAGTCCCACCGCGCCACGCTGGAGCAACTCGCGGCCAGTATTCCGATCGTTTATGTGGATTCGCCGCTCGATGAGACCTCGGCCTTTGTCGGCACCGACAACCGCCAGAGTGTCGGGCTGATGGTGGATTATCTCTGCCGTTCGGGCGAGCCGCCCTGTTTCTTCGACATGCCGCAGGTCAACACCAACGCCGCGACGCGTCGCACGGCTTATGAGGAGGCCATGCAGCGCCTCGGTTTCGAGCCGCATGTGATCAATGTCCCTGAGATCGTCACCTGGGATTTCGAGCGTTTCGCTTTTGATGAAGCGTCCCGGCTGCTTGATGGGGCAGGGCATTTGCCATCACGCACCATTCTGTGCGCCAATGACCGTATCGCCTTCGGCGTCATCGCAGCCGCTTTCCAGAAGGGCATCAAGGTTGGCCACGGTGCGGATTACGACCTCAGGGTCGCAGGCCATGATGATCATCCGCTGTCGCGTTACGCCTGCCCGCCGATTACCACGGTCGCGCAGAACTATAACGAGATCGGCAGGCTCTCGATCGAGCTTCTGTTGCAGAAGCTGGACGAAGAGGCAGATGACGCGACCCGGATGCGCGAGCGTATTCTCCTCAGTGCCGATCTGATGCTGCGCAAATCGGCCTGATTATTTGTTAGGTGAGCTAAACAAAAAATCTTATTTTCTAAATAGAACTAATATCTGAACGCTCCTACTCTGTTCTCAAGGTTGCTTTGGGAGGCGACCGCGAGAGCCGGCGCAAAGGCGTGCCGGGATCCGGGAGGAAAGCAGAAACGTCATGTCGTCGGTGCCGCGAGGGTTGACCCTTCGTAGCCTCGCCAGCGCATGGCCTTCGCCGGGCAGACTGGACACTCTCGCCAGCAATTTCCCCAGCGAAGGATGTCAAAACATGAATCTCTATTCTCTCCTGTCAGCGCGTGCAGCCGGTGGTAAGCCTGTCCGGGTGGGCCTTATCGGCGCCGGCAAATTCGGTTCCATGGTGCTCGCCCAGGCGCAGCGCATCGCCGGTTTTCACATGGTCGCCGTCGCAGACCTCAATGTCGGCAAGGCGAAGGAATCGCTGGACCGTGTCGGCTGGCCGAAGGAGCGTTACGATGCGAACAGTTGCGCCGAGGCTCTGAAGAGCGGCAAGACCTATGTGACCGACGATGTGAACGAGCTTTTCGCCTGCGGCGAGATCGAATGCGTGATCGAGGCCACCGGCCATCCGCTTGCCGGCGCGCGCCATGCACTGGGCGCCATCGACCACAACAAACATGTCGTCATGGTCAATGTCGAAGCCGACGTGATGGTCGGGCCGATCCTTGCCGAGAAGGCCCGCGCCAAGGGCCTGATCTATTCCATGGCTTATGGCGACCAGCCGGCGCTGATCTGCGAGCTGGTCGACTGGGCGCGCGCCACCGGCTTCGAGGTCGTCTCCGCCGGCAAGGGCATGAATTTCGAGCCGCGTTACCGTTATTCGACGCCAGACACGGTCTGGGGTTATTTCGGCTGGACGGACGAGGAAGTGGCCAAGGGCGACTTCAATCCGAAAATGTACAATTCCTTCACCGATGGCACCAAGGCGGCCATCGAAATGGCGGCCGTCGCCAACGGCACGGGGCTGGATTGCCCGGATGACGGTCTGGCCTTCCCGCCCGCCGGCCTGCACGATCTCGCCCGCGTCTTCCGCCCCGCTGCCGATGGCGGCCGCATGGCGCGTTCCGGCCTCGTGGATATTGCCGCGAGCCAGGAGCCGGATGGGCGCGAGGTGTTCAACAACATCCGCTACGGCGTTTTCGTCACCTTCAAGGCGCATAATGAATATGCCCGCGCCTGCTTCAAGCAATATGGCCTCCTGACCGATCCGTCGGGCTGGTACGCTTCCATGTGGCGTCCGTTCCATATCATCGGTCTGGAAACCTCGATCAGCGTGCTGTCCGCGGTGCTGCGCAACGAGGCCACCGGTTGCTCCAAGGAGTTCCGCGGCGATGCCGTCGCGACCGCCAAGAAGGATATGCAGCCGGGCGAGATGCTTGACGGCGAGGGCGGTTACGCGGTCTGGGCCAATGCGATTCCCGCCACCCGCAGCCTTGACATCAAGGCGCTGCCGATCGGTCTTGCCCATAATGTCAAGCTGAAGCGCGCCATCAAGAAAGACCAGATCGTCAGCTTCGACGATGTGGAGCTGGTCAATGACCTTGACGTGGTGAAGCTGCGTCAGGACATGGAAAACCGCTTCCGTCCGCAAAAAGAAGCCGCAGCGTGATGGGCGGAGAAGCTGATATGTCCAATGGCGCTTTCGTGGTGATCGCGGAATTTCGGGTGAAGCCCGAAGCGATGGACGCCTTTCTCGATGCGGCGCGCGATGACGCCAAGCATTCGGTTGAGGATGAACCGGGTTGCCGCCAATTCGACGTGGTGCGGCCGGAGACGGGAAACAATGTGGTGTTCTATGAGGTCTATGACGACAGACAGGCTTTCGACGATCATCTGAAAACACCGCATCTCGACCGGTTTCGGGAAGCATTTCCCGCCCTTATCGAAGAAGAGCTGCCGGTGCGGTTTCTGAACCGGCAGTGGCTCTGAAAGATGGAAACGATGGCTGACATTCGCCAGATCGCCGTTATCGGAACGGGTATCATGGGCTCCCCCATGGCGCGGCGTCTGGCGGAGGCCGGTTTTTCCGTCAAGGCCTGGAACCGCAGTGCTGAAAAAGCTGCGGTTCTGGCGGCAAAGGGCGTGCAGCCGGCGGCCACGGCTGCCGAAGCTGTAACCGAAGCCGATGTCGTGCTCTGTATGCTGAGTTCCGGGCCGGTCTGCGACGAGGTTCTGCTCGGCGCCTCGGGTGTCGTTTCCACCATGAAGCCTGGTGCATTTCTGCTGGTGATGAGTTCGATCCCGGTCGACAGCGCGCGGGAACAGGCGGAGGCGGCAAAAGCTCATGGCGTCGCTTATGTCGATGCACCGGTTTCCGGCGGCGAAAAAGGCGCGACTGAGGGAACGCTCGCCATCATGGCCGGCGGTGAGCAGCGGGATGTGGACGCATTGCGGCCGCTCCTCAATTGCCTCGGCCGCGTCACCCATGTCGGTCCGGTGGGCTGCGGCTCATTGGCCAAGCTGGCCAACCAGCTGATCGTCGCCTCGACAATCTGCGCCGTTGCGGAAGCTTTGACGCTGGTTGAAGCGGGGGGAGCCGACCCGGCGCGGGTGCGCCAGGCTTTGCTTGGCGGTTTTGCCGAGTCCACCGTCTTCCGCCAGCACGGCAAACGCATGGTGGAAGGCGATTTTCGCCCCGGCGGGCCGGCGAAATATCAGGTGAAGGATACGTCCACGGCGCTGGCTTTCGCCAAGAGCCGTGGCCTGAAATTACCGGTCGGCGAGGAGGTTGACCGGCTGTTCCGCTCCATGGTCGAGCATGGCGCGGGCGAGCTTGATCACAGCGGTGTGATCCTTGAAGTTAAACGCATGAATGCGTTCGGAGGAACGCTCGAAACTGTTTAGAGACAACAACGGGAGGAACACATGAAAATTTCAAAACTTTACGGGCTGGCTCTCGCCGCCACCATGCTGGTTGCATCGATCGCGCAGGCGGAAACGCTCACGCTTTCGACGCCGGATCCGGACAATTCCGAAATTACGCTCGCGGCCAACAAGTTCGCCGAGCTGGTGTCCGCCAAGACGAATGGCGAAGTCACCGTCAAGGTCTTCCCGAACGGCTCGCTTTACGGCGGCGATCCATCGGGCGCCGTCAAGCAGCTGGCGGGCGGATCGCTCGACATGCTGCTTCTGGCGACATCGCTTTATGCGAATTTCGACCCGCGTTTTTCGGCGATTTCCATTCCCTATCTTTTTGACGATGAAGAACAGCTTCGCACCTATCTGGAAGGTGAGCAGGGCAAGGAGCTGATTGCCGGACTGGAAAAGATCGGCATCAAGGCCGTTGATCTGTGGCCGCGCCCTTTCCGCCAGATGACCAATTCCAAGCGCCCGATAACCTCGCCGGATGATCTCAAGGGTTTGAAGTTCCGCGTTCCCAACAATCCGCTCTGGGTGGAATTCTTCAAGAAGATGGGCGCCGCACCGACGCCGCTCGCCTTTGCCGAGGTTTATAACGCCCTGCAGCTGAAGGTCGTCGACGGGCAGGAAAACCCCATCAACGTCCCATTGTCGGCGAAATTCTACGAGGTGCAGAAATACGTCTCGATCACCAACCATATGGGTGACGGCTGGGTTCTGGGCATCAGCCCCGCCAAGTTCAACGCCCTGAGCGATGCGCACAAGGCAGCCGTTGAGGAGGCGGCGAAGGAAGCGGAAGTGTGGAAGGTTGCAAACGACGCCTCGAGCGCGGAAGCGACGATCGCCGAACTGCAGAAACACGGAATGGAGATCAATCGCCTGACGCCGGAGCAGCAGAAGGCGTTCGTGGAAGTCTCAAAGGGCCTCTATCCCGTCTTTGCCGGGCTGGTGAAGGATCAGGCTTTCTTTGACAAGACCATTGCCGCCGTTGGCAAGAAGTAAGGCCATCAGGTCTTCCGGGCCGGCGCGCAGCCGGTCCGGTTGGGAGGACAGGTTTATGGACGAAACGTCATCATTTTTCGGCAGGGTCATCAGATTGGCGACCGACGTGCTGGCCGGTCTGGCCGCTATCGGGGTTCTGGCCGTCGTGCTTCTGCAGGTGTCGACCCGAATGTGGGGCACTCCGGTCTCCTGGACCGAGGAAGCGACACGGTATCTTTTCATATGGATGGTGTTCCTGGGTGTGGCGGGCAGCTTCCGCACCGCCGACATGGCGCGGGTAACGGTGTTCATCGCCCTGATGCCGGCCTGTGTGCGGCGTCTTGCGCTGCCCATCTACGTCGTGTCGTCGGTCGTCTTTTTCGGCCTGATGATCTGGACGGGCTGGACGCTGGTGCGCCAGCAATATGTGATGAATGAAGCCGCCGCGACGCTTGCCACGCCGATGTGGATGATCGGCGTCATCATTCCGCTCAGCGCGGCTCTCGGCATTGCCGCCATCGTGGAATCCCTGCGCCAGCATCGCGACCGCATCGAACTGCCGGAAGGCCTGCAGCCTCTTGCCGATGCCGATCTGGTGGTTGGAAATATGGAGAAACGGCCATGAGCCTGACGCTGCTTGGACTTTTCCTTCTCATGAGCGCTTTCGGCGTTCCGCTTGCCGTCGCGCTCGGCCTTGCGAGCCTTGCCTCCATTGCACTTTATACGTCGATGCCGATGGACCTTCTGGCGCAAACCATGTTTTCCGGCATGAACTCCTTCCTTCTGGTTGCGGTGCCGCTTTTCATTCTCGTCGGCGTTCTGATGGAACGGGGCAAGGTCGCCGAACGGCTGTTCGACTTTGCCGAGGCGATTGTCGGCTGGCTTCCCGGTGGTCTCGGCCATGTTAATGTCGCCTCGTCGGTGATTTTCGGCGGTGTCTCCGGTTCATCCGTCGCCGATATCGCCTCGATCGGCGCAATCGAGATCAAGGCCATGGAGCGTCACGGTTTTCCCAAGGGATATGCCGTTGGACTGACGCTTTGCACCTCCACGCTCTCGTCCATCATCCCGCCGTCGATCCTCATCGTCATTGCCGGCTCAGTGGCCAATGCTTCCATCGGAACGCTGCTTGTGGCAGGGCTGGTGCCGGGCCTGTTCCTTGCATTCGTCTTCATGGTTTTCAACCATATTTACGCCGTGCGTCATGGCTTCAATCCGCCCACACCCTTCAATGTACGACGTGTTTTGACGACGGGTCTTGCGGCCATCCTGCCGATGCTGACGCCAGTGATTTTGCTGATTGGTATCGTCGACGGATATTTCACCCCTACGGAGGCGGCCGGCATCGCCGTTGTGTACACGCTGTTTCTGGCAGTGATCCTCTACCGCACGATCCCGTTTTCCGCACTGCTCGGCATCTTCATGGAGACCGCACGCACATCGGGGTCGATCCTCTTCATCGCGGCGACGGCAAAGCTGGCCGCCTGGGTCTTCACTTTCGACGGCCTGCCCGCACAGGTCGCAGTCTTCCTCGGCCATATCAGCACCGGGCCGACCATGGCGATGGTATTGATATTTTTCTTCCTGATCGTCGTTGGCATGTTCATGGATGCAATTGCGGCGATGTTCATTCTCATTCCGGTACTTCTGCCGCCAGCGGTATCGCTGGGGGTCGATCCCATACATTTCCTGATCGTCATGGTCATCACACTGACGTTGGGGCTCGTCACGCCTCCCGTCGGCGTATGCCTGTTTGCCGTTGCGCAAGTCGCGAAAATGTCGATCGAGGATGTGATAAAAGGCTCCCTTGCGCCAATGGCCATTCTGGTCGCTGCCATCTTCGCGCTGGTTCTGTTTCCGGATTTGACGCTTGCGCCCATCCGGCTCATGGGGCTTTACTAAGTCCACGCGAAGAAGACCGAAAAATCAGACAACGCGACGGGCTTGCCACTCGTCGCGTTGTTTTCGCATCCATTCCAGAAACAGCATCACTTTTCTCTGCCGCAGATGGGAATGCGGGCAAACAATCCATTGGGTGACCAGCTTGATACGTGGCGCGTCGATGACGGGACAGACAAGCGCTCCGGTGCCAAGTTCCCGTTCCATCATCAGCGTGCTTTCCAGTGCCACGCCCAGGCCGCCGGCCGCCGCATCAATTGCCATATGGCTACGATCGAACAGCACACGCCGCCATCGCGTGTCGGAATTGACACCGGCCATCGGGAACCAGTGCGTCCACTGCGCCTGCGCCTTCACAGAATGAATGAGCCGCAATTCAAGTAGCTCGACGGCCTGAAGGCTCCCGGCGGCAGCGTAATCCGGTGCGGACACCGGCAGGAATTCCTCCTCCACCAGCCCTTCCACGAAGAGGCCCGGCCAGCGGCCATCGCCGTGGCGCAGCTCTATATCAACGAGTTCCTGCGAAAAATCGGTCGGCTCGTTGGTGCCGTCGAGGCGTACTTCCAGTTCCGGGTGTTCCTCCAGAAACGAGCCGAGACGCGGCAGCAGCCACTTGTTGGAGATTGTCGGCGTCGCCCGGATCGTCAGCGTGGTGACCGAGCGGAAGCCGCGAATGCTGTCGGTGGCGTCCGCAATCTGTTCGATCTGCGCGGTGATCATCGAAAAATAGCGTTCGCCCGCTTCAGTCAGCGTTACCTTGCGGCCGGTTCGCGCCATCAGTGTCGTGCCGAGCTGGCCTTCCAGCACCTGAATCTGCTGGGAAACGGCGGAGGGCGTGACGCTAAGTTCCTCCGCCGCCCGCGAAATGCTGCCCGCCCTTGCCGCGGCGTGGAAGACGAGGATCGATTTTATCGGTATCTGCATGAGGTGGTCTTCGCTTAACAAATCACGGCGGTCACCTGAGTATCACAGGTGACCGCCGTGTTGAAAAGCGTTGAACGCGAGGCTTTTAGCGGTGGCTTGGCAGTTTCGGCAGGAATACCGTCAGAAGGCCGAGCAGCGGCATGTAGGAGCAGATGCGGTAGACGAATTCGATGCCTTCCTTATCCGCATAGACGCCCAGAACCGCAGCCCCGATGCCGCCGAAACCGAAGGCGAAACCGAAGAACATGCCGGCGATGAGGCCGACGCGGCCCGGCACCAGTTCCTGCGCGAACACCACGATGGCCGAGAAGGCCGACGAGAAGACGAAGCCGATGACGACGACCAGAACCGCCGTCCAGAACAGGTTGGCATAGGGCAGCATCAGCGCGAAGGGAATGACGCCGAGGATCGAGAACCAGATGACGACGCGCGAGCCGAAACGGTCACCGATCGGGCCGCCGAAGAACACACCGAGCGCCGAAGCCCCGAGGAAGAGGAACAGCAGAACCTGCGCATCCTGTACGCCGAGGCCGAACCTGTCGATCGTGTAGAAGGTGAAGTAGCTGGACAGGCTGGCGAGATAGGCGTTCTTGGTTGCGGTCAGGACCACCAGAACGAGAAGCGTCATCATAACCGTGCCGCGTGCCAACGGCAGGGCGCGGCTGACCGGAGCCTTGCCGACCGTTGCGCGGCGGTGGCGGGTATACCAGACACCGACCCACGAAAGCACGCCAAAACCGACGAGCGCAATCAGCGAGAACCAGCTGAGGCTCGACTGGCCGAGCGGGATGACGATGAAAGCGGCGAGCAGCGGGCCGATGGCCGTGCCGGTATTGCCGCCGACCTGGAAGAAGGATTGCGCCAGACCATGACGGCCGCCCGATGCCAGGCGCGCAACGCGCGAGGCTTCCGGATGGAAGATCGCCGAGCCGATACCAATGAGGCAGGCCCCGATCACCAGAACCTCGAAACTGTGGGCGAAGGCGAGTGTGATGAGGCCGGCGCAGGTGGACAGCATGGCGACGGGCAGGGAGAAAGGCATGGGCCAGCGATCGGTCACCATTCCGACGACCGGCTGCAGCAGCGATGCGGTGACCTGAAAGGCGAAGGTCAGCAGCCCGATCTGCATGAAGTCGAGCGCGTAATTGGCTTTCAGCAGCGGATAAAGCGACGTCAGCAGCGATTGCATGATGTCGTTGAGCATATGGCAGAAGCTCGCGGCTGCGATAATTGAAAACGCTGTGCGTTGCGGGTTGAACCCGGCGCTGGTGACGGTGGCCATGATGTATCCTCTCCAGATTCCCGATCGAAAGACGGGAAACGTGTCTTTATTTCTTCCCGCTTTTATTCATATTGTTTCTGGCCTGCATCTTTGCTCTGGACGATTTTCTTTGTGAGTGGGCCAAATGGCAAAAAACAATTCCATGATCTTCGGCTCCTTTTCCGCCGAAGACCACAACTACATGCTGAATTTGATCGATGGCACCAACGAGCCGGTGCTGGCGATTTCCCGCACCTATGCCAAGGGACATCGGGCACCGATCCACAGCCATCTGCGGGCGCAGATCTGGCATGCTCGCCAGGGCGTGGTTCTGGTCAGCACTGCAGATGGTCGCTGGATGATACCACCCGGCCACGGGCTGATCATTCCCGCCGGGCTGGAACACGAGTCGGAAACCATATCGATGGTGGAAATGCAATCGATCTATGTGCATCCCGAGCTGTTTCAGGCCGAGGTGCCGCGGGTGGTGGAAATCACCGATCTCGCCTCAAGCCTGATTGCCGAATTGCTGGGCGAGGAGCATCAGCCACCCGCTTTCCATCGGCGCGGTCTGGTGCGGGCGCTGTTGCTGGACGAGATCAACCGCCTGCCGGAACGACCGCTCGGATTGCCTTTTCCCGATAACGAGCGTCTGGCGGCGCTGTGCCGCGATTTCCTGAAAAAGCCGGTGGCGCGGGTGGAGATCGATGACTGGGCGGCGGCCATGGGCATCAGCCGGCGCTCGTTTACGCGGCTGTTCCGCAAGGAACTGGGGTTGAGTTTCGTCACCTGGCGCCAGCAGGCCTGTATCTTCGCCTCACTGCCGAGGCTGGCGGCCGGCGAGGCGGTGACCAATGTGGCGCTGGATGCCGGTTATGAAAACATCCCCGCCTTCACCACCATGTTCCGGCGGATGCTGGGCAGTTCGCCCCGGGCTTATCGGCAGGCGGCGCGGCAGCGCGTTGGAGCTTTTCCGGAGCCGGAAGAAATTGGCGACTAGGCTTCACGTCCCTCCTCATCCCTGTGCCTGTCACAGGAATGAGGGAGATGCCCTAAGCCGCCGTCGCCCGCATGTCGCGGCGGAAATCGGAAGGCGACATGCCGGCAATCTGGCGAAACGCCTTGTTGAAAGCGCTGACGGAGCCGAAGCCGCTTTCCATGGCGATCTGCAGAATATTGTCCTTGCCCGTCATCAGCATGGCCTGAGCGCGTGAAAGACGTAGCAAGGTCAGATATTTGATCAGCGTCATGCCTGTGGATTTGCGGAACAGGTTCATCGCATATTTCGGATGCAACGATGCGGCGCGGGCAATATCGGTCGCATCAATGTCATCGAGAAAATTGGCAGCGATGAAATCGCACATGCGCACCACGCCGATGGATGGCGCCATGCCTTCCTCGTCCTCTTTGTGTTTTCCATCGGCGGCGGACGATACGACGGAATAGGGTTCGAGAAACATCCGTTCCACCCGCAGCAGCAGTTCCTCCACCGCATGTTGCGCTCTGGCCGGGTCACCCGAGGCGACGTAGCGGAACCAGCGGCCAAAATTCTCCTTATCCGCCAGGTCAGTCTCGGCGCTTACCATTGTGGCGCCACCCATCAACTGGCTGGAGACGGCGGCCGGCAGGCGCATACGGAAGAAATGCACAAGCGGCAGATGCGCGCCTGCGTAAAAGGAATCGTCGGAGGAATGATCCATCTGGTGCGGCTGGCCACCCCAGAAAATGCACATCTGGCCCGCCTCGAGCGAGAGTTCGTGATCGCCCATGCGGTAATGCACCGATCCCGACATCACATAGTTCACCTCCACCTGCGCGTGCCAGTGGGGGCGGAGCATGATGGGCGGGTGATTATGGAAAAGTTGAAGCGTTGTCGGCATGCCTTCGATGCTGCTTGCACCCGGCTGGTAGAAGGCTCTTTCGGCAATCTTACTTTCCGCCAAATCGATGTTCCCTTTTTACGAGACAGATTTCCTGCCGCCGCTAATGTGCCCATGTTCGCTTAAGAACGGCAATTGAAAAAGGGAGGTTTTCAATGTGCTTGAAATTTCTTGGCGCGTCCACGGCTATGCTGCTTCTCGCAGCACCGGCTTTCGCGCAAACCGAGACCGTCACCATCTGGAGCTGGAATGTCGCGGCGTCCGCGCTGAAATCCACGGTGGAAGGCTTCAATAAACAGAATCCGGATATCAAGATCGTTGTTGAAGACCTTGGAAACAATCAGGTTTTTGACAAGACGCTTGCCGCCTGCGCAGCCGGTGGCGATGGGCTTCCGGATATTGTCACCATTGAGAATTTTGAGGCGGAGTTGTTCTGGAGCCGCTTCCCCGATTGTTTCGCCAATCTGACCGAGCTTGGCTACACGCCTGAGAAACAGGCGCTTTTTCCTGATTTCAAGCGCACGGAACTGGAGGTTGACGGCGTCGCCTATGCGGTTCCGTGGGACTCGGGCCCGGTGGCGGTGTTTTATCGCCGTGACTTCTATGAAAAGGCTGGTATCGATCCGGCCACCATCAAAAGCTGGGATGATTTCATCGCCGCCGGCAAAAAGGTCATGGCCGCCAATCCCGGCACCGTCATGGCGCAGGCCGATTTCAACGGCGACAGCGAATGGTTCCGCATGATCGCCAATGAGCAGGGATGCGGTTACTTTTCGACCGATGGCCAGAGCATCACCGTCAACAAGCCCGCCTGTGTCGCGACCCTTGAAAAGGTCAAGGAGATGAAAGACGCCGGCATCATCACGGCAGCGATCTGGGATGAAAAAATCCAGGCCAATACGGCCGGTAAGGCCGCAAGCCAGATGTATGGCGCCTGGTATGAAGGCACGGTTCGCTCAGGCTCCCCCGATCTTTCGGGCAAGTGGGGCGTCTATCTGATGCCGAGCCTGACGCCGGATGGTCCGCATGCCGCCAATCTCGGCGGGTCTTCGCTGGCGATCAGCTCGACGTCCGAGCACAAGGAAGCCGCCTGGAAATATATCGATTACGCGCTGACCACCAATGAAGGTCAGGTGACGATGCTGAAATCCTTCGGCCTCGTTCCATCCTTGCTGTCAGCCATTGACGATCCTTTCGTCAAGGAAAAACAGCCCTATTGGGGCGGGCAGGCGGTGTGGACCGATATTCTCGCCACCCTGCCGAAAATCGTGCCCAGCCGCGGCACGGCGTTCCAATCGGATGCGGACGCGATCTACAAGGCGACGCAGACGAAATATTTCGCTGGCGGATATCCGGATGCGAAGGCTGCGCTCGATGATGCGGCCAAGCAGATCGAAACGGCGACGGGGCTGCCGGTCGCGGAGTAAGCCTTCGCTGATTCTAAGAACCGAGCGGGTGCTACGAGCTTCTTCTCCCCGAGGGGGAGAAGTCCGCGGCAGCGGGATGAGGGGGCGAGGGTAGCGATAGATCGCGAGCTAGCCCCCTCATCCGACCCTTCGGGCCACCTTCTCCCCCTCGGGGAGAAGAAATACGCCGCACCGCCTTGCAATGGTCTCGCCCTTAAACGGGGGCAGGCCTCTTTCAAACTTTTCCATTTACCCGGCCAAACCGCCGGCATCTGGAGGTCGTCATGCCGTCAAGGAACAGGATCGCTTATGCGTTCCTTGCGCCCTATCTCATGATTTTCGCCACCTTCTGGGTCTGGCCGATCATCAGCTCGTTCATGCTGTCGTTCCAGAATACACGCATCAATCCGTGGCGGTTCGCGCCCTCCATGAACTGGGGGCGGCTCGTCTCCGACCCGGCTTTTTATAATGCGCTCTACAATACGCTGATCATCCTCGTCATTCAGGTGCCCGTCATGATCGCGCTCGCCACCGTCATGGCGGTGCTCCTGAATTCGCCGCTCCTAAAGGCGCGGCCACTCTACCGCTTTGCCTTTTTCGCGCCTGTTGTTGTCGGCGAGGTTGCCTATGCCGCCGTTTTCCGGCTGATGTTCAGTGCCGATTTCGGCATCATCAACAAGCTCATCACCTCCGTCGGCCTTTCGCCCATTTCCTGGTTCGACAATGCCAATGCGGCCATGGCGCTCGTCATCATTGCGGTTACCTGGCGCTGGGCGGGGTATAACGCCATCATCATCTTGGCCGGCCTGCAATCCATCCCCGGCGATGTCTATGAGGCGGCGACACTGGACAAGGTGAGCAAGCGGCAGCAGTTCTTTTACATCACCCTGCCGCTTCTCAAACCCATCATCCTCTTCTGCGTTGTGCTCTCGGTCATCGGCACCATGCAGCTTTTCGCCGAACCCTTCCTCATCACCAACAGGGGCGGGCCGGGCGGCGGCACGGAGACGCTGGGGCTGTTCCTTTACCGGCAGGGCTTCACCTCGCTCAATTTCGGTTATGCCTCGGCCATTGCCTACACCATGGCGGCGCTCGCCATCGCCATTTCGCTGCTCAATCTATGGGTCGGGAGGGAGCCGAAATGAGATCGAAATCGAGATCGCTTTTCTGGCAGAAGATCGCGCTGCATGCGGCGCTGACGCCGCTTGCCATCATCTGGCTGTTTCCGCTGTGGATGATGTTCGTATTCTCGACGATGCCGGATTACGGCATTTTCAGTCCGGACATTGTTCTGGTGCCATCCACCAACTTCATCGAGAATTTCGAGAACCTTCAGGCGGATACGAATTTCCTGCGGGCCATGTTCATCTCGATCACCGTCGCTGTCATCTACACTGTCCTTTCGGTGTTCCTGACCTCGATGGCGGGCTGGGCGCTGGCGCGGTACCGCTTTGCGGGACGCGGGGTGGTGATCGCCATCATTCTCGGCACCATCACCCTGCCATTTGCGGTCGTCGTCATTCCGCAGTTCATCATGGTGGCGCGCGAATTCAAGCTCGCCAATACCTGGGTGGCGCTGATCGTGCCGCCGCTGTTCAATTCGCTCGGCGTGCTGTTCATGCGGCAATCCTTCTCGATGATGCCGACGGAACTCTTCGATGCGGCACGGGTGGAGGGCGTCAAGGAGTGGCAGATATTTCTGCGCATCGCCCTGCCGCTGGCGCGTCCCACCATGGCGGCGCTGTCGATCATCCTCTTCCTGGCCTCGTGGAACAACTACCTCTGGCCGCTTCTCATCAATTCCCGCCCAGGAATGATGACCGCACCCGTGGCGCTTGGCACCCTCATCGGGCTCACCAAAGTGTCATGGGGCGGCATCATGGCCGGCGCGGTGCTGCTCACCGCACCCATCCTCGTGGTTTTCGTGGCCTTGCAGCGTCACTTCATCGCCGGCATTTCCGCCGGGGCAGTCAAGTAAGGGGAGGCCGCATGGCGGAACTTTCGCTCAAGAACGTGGTCAAGCGTTACGGCGCGCTCGAAGTCATCCACGGTGCCGATCTGGATATTGCCGACGGCGAATTCGTCGTCTTCGTTGGCCCCTCCGGATGCGGCAAATCCACGCTGCTGCGCATGATTGCCGGGCTGGAAGACATATCGGATGGCGATGTCAGCATCGGCGGCAGGACGGTCAATGATGCCGATCCGGCGGATCGCGGCATCGCCATGGTGTTCCAGTCCTATGCGCTTTATCCGCATATGACGGTTGCCGAAAACCTGTCCTTCGGCCTTCGAATGAATGGCAATCCCAAGGCCGATACGCAAAAGCGGGTCAACCGCGCCGCCGAAATCCTGCAGATCAACGAGTTGATGGAGCGCCGGCCGAAGCAGCTTTCCGGCGGCCAGAGGCAGCGTGTCGCCATCGGCCGCGCCATCGTGCGTGAACCGCAGGTTTTCCTGTTCGACGAGCCGCTCTCCAACCTCGATGCGGAGCTGCGGGTGCAGATGCGCGTCGAGATATCGCGGCTGCACAAGCAGCTCGGGACAACGATGATCTATGTGACCCATGACCAGACCGAGGCGATGACGCTGGCCGACAAGATCGTCGTGCTGCGCGCGGGCAATATCGAACAGGTCGGCGCGCCGCTCGATCTTTACGATGATCCCGTCAACCGCTTCGTTGCCGGTTTCGTCGGTTCGCCGAAGATGAATTTCCTCGACGCCACCATCATCGGCAGCGGCGCTGATAGCGTGACGCTCTCGCTGGACAGCGATCCTGCGGTGCGGCTGACCCTGCCGACAAAGGCCCGCTTGAACGACGGAGCCCGTGTTTCGCTCGGCATCCGGCCCGAACATTTTTCCGATGCGGGGCAGGGCGATGCCGATCTCACCGTGCATGTCGATGTCGCCGAACATCTCGGCAATACCAGCTACGTTTATGCCCGTACCGAAGGCGGCGAGCAGCTCATCATCGAGAGGCCGGAATCGCGCGACGTCGGCAATCGCGACCGGCTGACGGTCGGTCTTTCCGCCCGTCGGGCCTTCCTTTTCGACAGCAAGGGCGAACGCCTGCGCTGAACCTTTTCCCAAGCACCTACACAAGACGAGGATTTCATGACGACCGAACAACCGATCCGCTGGGGCATCATCGGCCCGGGTACTATCGCGAAAACATTCGCTGACGGCATCGCCCATTCCCGTACCGGCAGGTTAGAGGCCATCGCCACCCGCAATCCGGACAAGCCCGGCCTGGCCGAGGCCTTCGCCGGTGCGCGCATCATCCATGGGTACGATGCGCTGCTTTCCGATCCCGATATCGATGCCGTCTATATCGCCACACCCCATACCGGCCATGCCGAATGGGCGATCAAGGCCATCCGCGCCGGCAAGAATGTATTGGTGGAGAAACCGATTGCGCTTTCCGCCTACGATGCCGACGCCATTTTCCACGAGGCGAGAAAGGCAGGCGTCTTTGCCGGCGAGGCCTATATGTATCGCCTGCACCCGCAGACGGAGAAATTGCTCGAACTGGTCAAGAGCCGCGCGGTTGGCGATATCCGGATCATCCGTTCCAGCTTCGGTTTCAACATGGGTTCGTTCCGGGCCGATCACCGGCTCTTCGCCAATGAGATGGCGGGCGGCGGCATTCTCGATGTCGGCGGTTATCCGGTCTCGATGGTGCGGCTGATTGCCGGCGCGGTGGATGGCAAACCCTTTGCCGAGCCGGAAAAGGTGGCGGGCGCTGCCCATCTCGGCCAGTCGGGTGTCGACGAATGGGCCTCGGCCGTGCTGAAATTTTCCAACGGCATCGTCGCCGAAGTGTCCTGCTCGATCATGGCGGGACAGGACAATGTGCTGCGCATCATCGGCTCGGAAGGGCGGATCGAGGTCAAGGATTTCTGGTTCGCCGCGGGCCACAAGGGCGGCACCGGCCGGATTGATATCTTCAGGGGCGACAAGGTGGAAACCGTCGAACTGCCGGAGGATCGCTGGCTTTATTCCTTTGAGGTCGATGCAGCGGGTGAGGCGATCCGTCAGGGCAAAAAGGAATTCGACGCACCGGGCATGGGCTGGGGTGACAGCCTCGGCAATCTGCGTGTCATGGATCAATGGCGCGCCTCGGTCGGCCTTGAATACAGCGTCGAAAAGGCAACCTCGCGCGTTGCCAATATTACCGGCGGCAAGGTCGTGGCCGGAAACGCGGTTCCGAAGCGGCAGGTGCCGGGCCTTGCCAAGCCCGCTTCGGTGGTCGCGCTCGGTTTCGAATTTTTCCCCAATTTTGCTTCTGCATCCCTGACGCTCGATGCCTTTTACGAGGCGGGCGGCAATCTGTTCGATACGGCCTATGTCTATGGCGCAGGCAGGACCGAGGCGATTTTCGGTGACTGGCACACCAGCCGCAATGTGCCGCGCGAGGAGATCGTTTTGATCGGCAAGGGTGCGCATTCGCCGCTCTGCTACCCTGATATGATCGCCAAGCAACTCGACCAGTCGCTGGAACGTCTGAAGACGGATTATGTCGATGCCTATTTCATGCATCGCGATAATCTGGATATTCCGGTCGGTGAGTTCGTCGATGCCATGGATGCCGAAGTTCGGCGCGGCCGCATTCGCGGCATTTTCGGCGGTTCGAACTGGACGCGCGAGCGCATGGACGAGGCGGCCGACTACGCTCAGAAGAGCGGCAAACAGGCCCCGGGCGCGCTTTCCAACAATTTCTCGCTTGCTGAAATGCTCGATCCCATCTGGGCGGGATGCGTGGCGGCATCGGATGATGAGTGGAAGGAATGGCTGAAATCCCGCCAGATCCCCAATTTTGCCTGGTCCAGCCAGGGGCGCGGTTTCTTCACCAACCGGGCAGGGCGCGACAAGCAGGACGATGAGGAAATCGTCCGCGTCTGGTATTCCGACCGCAATTTCGTCCGCCGCGACAGGGCGATCGAGCTTGCGCAGAAACTTGGACGACACCCGATCCATATCGCGCTCGCTTATGTCATCGCCCAGCCTTTCCCGGTCATCCCGCTGATCGGACCGCGCACGATTGCGGAGCTGGAGGATAGTCTTTCGGCGCTGGATATCAGGCTGACGGCCGAGCAGGTGAAGTGGCTGGAGGCGTGAAAGACAACGAGCGGTGGATTTATCCGCCGCTCGTTCGGATAGGGCAAGGCATTGCGGCATATTTCTTCTCCCCGCCGGGGAGAAGGTGGCCCGAAGGGTGGGGTGAGGGGGCAAGCTCTCCGCATATCTCGACGCTTTCCCCCTCCTCCCGCTGCCGCGGGCTTCTCCCCGGTGGGGAGAAGAAACAAGGGGCATCCGCTCGCTCCAACTGACGATCTTCGGGGTGGAGACATCATCTTCCACCTTCTTTCCTCTCACGGTGACTGCTAAAGCGTAGGTTCATAAACCTGCAGCGAAACACCGCAGCTAAACAGTCACCGGGGTTCCCATGAGCGATATCGACCGAAGCCGTGCCCAGCAGTTGATGCGAGAAGCGGGCATGGATGCGCTGGTGCTTTTCCAGCCCGAAGCCTTTCGATATGCGGTCGGCGCGCATGCCGGTGTGGCAACCATGTGGGGCAGGGCGGGTTCGGCGATTGCGCTGGTGCCGGCCGATACGGGGGCGGGGATTGCCGCCGTCGTCAGCGATCACGCCGCCCCGACCATCAAAAAACTCGCGCCTGATGTCGATCTGCGCTGCCATCGCATCTGGATCGATATGGTCGATCTGTCGGGTGTGGGAACCATCGCGCAGGTGGACGATGCCTATCGCCGCAATAATTGCGGCGGGCCGAGGCCGGAGACATTCGACCGCGCCGCCTGTTTCGGCCTGCTCTCCGATCTGCTGCGAGAGCGCGGGCTGTCTGCGGCGCGCATCGGTGCGGACCTTGAATTCATGCCCGCCGCCGATTTTTCAGCGCTAAGGCAGGCGCTGCCCGACGTGAAATGGATTGATGGTTCGACGGCGCTGAAACGTCTGAGGGCAGTGAAATCCGAACGCGAGATAAAACTTCTCAGGAAGGCCGCCGCCGCCGCCGAGGCAGGCTTGGTCGAGATGGCAGCCGCCGTTCGACCGGGCGCGATGCTTGGCCAACTCTCCGACGCCTGGAAATCCGGCGTGCAGGCATATGCCGCGAAATCCGGTTTTTCGCTGAGCGGGCATTGGGATTACATATCCGTGGGGCCTGCCTTGTCGGATATGGCGGCGGCTGTGACGCCGGGTGCGCTGATCAAGGCCGATGTCGGCACGCTGGTCGACGGTTATTCATCGGATGGCGCGCGGAGTTTCTCGTGGGGACCGGTCTCGCCTTTGGCGTCCGATATCTTCAAAGCGCTTGAAGCGGCCTTCGCCTGCGGGCTGGAAGCGCTTCGCCCCGGTAACAGCTTCGGTGCGGTGCACGCCGCCATGCTCGCCTCGATGCGCAAGGACGGTTTCAGCGAATATTATCGCGGCCATTTCGGCCATTCCGTCGGCGGCGGTGTGGGTATCGAGGAATGGCCATTCTTTTCCCACGACAACCCGGAAATCATTCTTCCGGGCATGGTGGTCGCGCTCGAAGCACCTTTTTATGGCGAAGGGCTGGGGGCTTTGATGATCGAGGACCAGTTTCTGGTCACACCTTCAGGGGTGGAGTGCATGAACAGCCTGCCACGCACCCTGCGGGATTTGTCACTGGAGTGACGACCTGCCGCCGGCTCCGCCTCAGAGAAAGTCGTCGCGGCGCGGGGTGAAGCAGTCGATCAGCTCGCCCTCTTCCAGGCACAGGCAACCATGCTCGATATGGCCGGGCACAACAAGGCTGTCGCCCTTCTGCAGGTCATAGGCTTCACCATCGCGGTAAAAACGGAAACTGCCGCTGGCGACATAGGTGGATTGCACATGCGGATGGCTGTGCAGCTTGCCTTCGGCACCGGTCTTGAAACGGAACGAAACCACCATCAGCTCCGGCGCTTCGGAAAGCACGGTGCGTTCGACACCATCGTCGGGTGAAACGGTGGGGAATGTCGGTAGCTGCTGCATGTCGTTCTCCTCAATCATGTAATGCGATTTAAGCCGGCGGTCAGCGCGGCGCGCGCAGCATGGCGCGATAACGCGTCTGGCTGCTTTTCAGGTGGTTGCGCATGGCGCTTCGCGCCGCATCCTCGTTGCCGTCCTGTATAGCGATCAGGATCGCTTCGTGTTCACCGACGAGACGGCTGAGATCGGCAGGTGAAAGCACGGTTTCCGAGCCGTTTTCGGCCACGGCGCGGCGTGGAATGACGGTCGGCCCCAGCACCTGCAGGAACTCGCTGAAGCGGGGATTGTTGGTCGCCTCTGCCACGGCGAGATGAAAGGCGAAATCGGCTTCGGCTGTCGGGCTGCCCTTGGCGGCGCTGGCGCGGAAGGCATCAAAGGCCTCGATGATCTTTTCTTCCTGCGCCGGCGAACGGCGAATGGCGGCAAGGCCGGCGGCATCGCCTTCAACGGCCGTGCGCAGTTCCAGCATCTCGATCAGCGAGGAGACGCGTGCGAGATCGACATTATGGAAGGGCCGCCGCTCTGCAGGCGCGGGTTCCAGCACGAAGACGCCGGCGCCCTGACGGGGTTCGACCAGACCGTCTGAGCGCAGCGAAGCGATCGCCTCGCGCACCACCGTGCGGCTGACGCCAAATTCCTGCGTCATCTGCGCTTCGGAGGGCAGGCGGTCGCCCGTCTTGTAACGGCCCTTGGCGATCTGGCTGCGGAGTTCCTCCGAAACTTTCACCACAAGCGTTCTGCCCTGTGGAGCGGCCGGTTCGGAGGTTGTCGCTTTTGTCATCTTGGTCGCCGTTCTAAAAAATGTCGGTTGCGTGCACCGGTCCTCGATACGTCATTCGCTGCCCGGCTTGCAATCCCGTCACTCGTGCAGGCGAGGTTTCATGCGGCATCTCAGCTTTCCCTGAAAATGGGATTGTCGACGAACACGCCGCCCTGAAACCGCACCAGCGCATCTTCCGGGGCGGGTTTTTGCGTTGTCGTTGATATATGCTGCCGGAAGGTCTCGGCATTGTCCTTCGGTTTCCAGCCGAGATAGCCGAGGTGCGAATTGTCCCACCAGCCGGCATCATTGGCCGATGCGCCCCAGACGACCGGGCAGCCGAGCACCGGCGCACGAAACACCGCTTCGATCAGCGATACGAAATCATCGTATGAGAACCAGGTGGACAACATACGGTAATTGGTCGGT
The DNA here is from genome assembly GCF_900188475.1 of Agrobacterium sp. 719_389. Classification (NCBI taxonomy): domain Bacteria; kingdom Pseudomonadati; phylum Pseudomonadota; class Alphaproteobacteria; order Hyphomicrobiales; family Rhizobiaceae; genus Agrobacterium; species Agrobacterium sp. 719_389. The sequence continues at coordinate 89,482 of NZ_FYEM01000015.1, read as the reverse complement.
TCCGGCGTGCAGGAGCCGATGCGCACCAGCGCCGTCTCCTGCCCGAACTTCTCGAAATACATGCGGGCAAGGCTTTCGCCGAAACATTTGGAAACGCCGTAAAGCCCGTCCGGCCGGACGGGCACGTCGGGACCGAGCCTCTCGGTCTGGGAATAATAGCCAATTGTATGGTTCGAACTGGCAAAGACGATGCGCGGCCGGCCATGGGCGCGGGCGGCCTCGTAGAGATTATAAAGCCCGATGATATTGCCCTGGAGGATTTGTTCGAAGGGCTTCTCCACCGAAATGCCGCCCAGATGAACGATGCCGTCGCAACCGGCGACCATGGCATCCACGGCATTTTCATCCGCAAGGTCGCATTGCACACATTCCTCGTTCGGCCCCGCCGGGTCGAGCGGGGCGAGATCGGCAAGACGCAATATCTCGGCCATCGGTGCAAGGCGTTCACGCATCACGCGGCCAAGCTGGCCAGCCGCACCGGTAACAAGAAGCCGTTTCATTGCAATTCTCCCAAGCCTGTTCCACGTCCGCAGCGTGGTCGAGATATGCCGGCGCCTCTTGACCTTGTCATACAGATCGTACAAAAAGCGGATAACATATATTATGTGCCATACGCAACAATCATGAAGGATGAGTTTGATGCTGACCGTCGAAACAAGGCAGGCCGTGAACCCGGAATATGCAAAAACGCTGGATACCGAAGGGCTCCGCCGGCATTTCCTCGCCAACGACATGTTCCGTTCCGGTGAAATCAGACTGATCTATACCCACTACGACCGTTTCGTCATGGGCGGCGCGGTGCCAAATGGTGCGCCGCTGACGCTGGACAAGGTGGAAGAAACCAAGACGCCGTCCTTCCTCGACCGGCGTGAAATGGGCATCGTCAATATCGGCGAGGCGGGCACCGTCAGCGCCGGCGGCGAGACCTACACGCTCAATCGCGGTGACGTGCTTTATCTCGGTGCGGGCAGCGGCGCGGTAACGTTTGATGGCGCCGGCCGATTCTACATCACGTCTTGCCCGGCGCATCGCAGCCTGCCGGCAAAGCTCGTCAGCCTTGCCGACAGCAAGGAGGTCAAGCTCGGCGCGACCGAAACCTCCAACAAGCGCACCATCAACCAGTTCATCCATCCGCTGGTCATGGAAAGCTGCCAGCTGGTGCTGGGTTATACGATGCTTGAGGACGGCTCCGTCTGGAACACCATTCCCTCGCATATTCATGACCGCCGCATGGAGGCCTATCTCTATTTCGGCATGGATGAAAAGTCGCGCGTCCTGCATCTGATGGGCGAGCCGCAGGAGACCCGCCATCTGTTCATTTCGAACGAAGAAGGCGCGATTTCGCCGCCCTGGTCCATCCATTCCGGTGCCGGCATCGGTTCCTACACCTTCATCTGGGCCATGGCGGGCGACAATGTTGACTATACCGACATGGACTTCATCCAGCCGGGGGATCTGAAATGAGAAATCCCTTTTCGCTTCAGGGGGGTAAGGCGCTCGTGACAGGCGCGAATACCGGTCTTGGTCAGGCGATTGCGGTGGGGCTCGCCGCAGCCGGTGCGGAGGTGGTCTGCGCCGCGCGCCGCGCACCGGATGAAACGCTTGATATCATCGCGAAGGATGGCGGCAAGGCGAGCGCCCTGTCGATCGATTTCGCCGATCCGCTGGCGGCGAAGGACAGTTTCGTGGGTGCCGGTTTCGATATTCTCGTCAACAATGCCGGCATCATCCGCCGCGCCGATTCCGTCGAGTTTTCCGAACTTGATTGGGACGAGGTCATGGACGTCAATCTCAAGGCGCTGTTTTTTACCACGCAGGCCTTTGCGAAAGAGCTGCTGGCAAAAGGCAGGCCCGGCAAGGTGGTCAACATCGCTTCGCTCCTGTCGTTCCAGGGCGGCATTCGCGTCCCATCCTACACGGCGGCGAAACACGGCGTCGCCGGTCTCACCAAGCTTCTGGCGAATGAGTGGGCTGCGAAGGGCATCAATGTGAATGCGATTGCGCCCGGTTACATCGAAACCAACAATACCGAGGCGCTGCGTGCGGATGCCGCCCGCAACAAGGCCATTCTCGAGCGTATTCCGGCAGGGCGATGGGGCCATTCCGAAGATATTGCCGGCGCTGCCGTGTTTCTGGCTTCGCCCGCGGCGGATTATGTGCATGGCGCGATTTTAAATGTGGATGGCGGCTGGCTGGCGCGCTGATCTGCGCCGGTTTCGAAAATTCATCATATAACTTGTATGATGAATTGTTGACAAATATACGGCAAGTGGTTTAGGTGGCTTTCAGTCAGTGAATTTGCAGAGGAATACCCAACATGAACCCTGAACAAATCAAGACGGCGCTTGGCTCCGGCCTGTTGTCCTTCCCCGTTACCCATTTCGATTCCGAAGGCCGTTTCGCCGCCGATAGCTACAGGGCGCATGTCGAATGGCTCGCCGGATACAAGGCGCCGGTGCTGTTTGCTGCCGGCGGCACGGGTGAGTTCTTTTCGCTGAAGCCGGATGAGATCCCCACCATCGTTTCCGCCGCCAAGGAAGTTGCCGGCGAAACCGCCATTGTTTCCGGCTGCGGTTATGGCACCGAGATCGCCGTCGATATCGCCCGCTCTGTCGAAAAGGTCGGAGCTGACGGTATCCTGCTTCTGCCGCATTACCTCATCGATGCGCCGCAGGAAGGGCTTTACGCCCATATCAAGAAGGTGTGTCAGTCGGTTGGCATCGGCGTCATGGTCTATAACCGTGACAATTCCGTGCTGCAGGCCGATACGCTGGCGCGTCTCTGCGACGAATGCCCGAACCTCGTCGGCTTCAAGGATGGCACCGGCGATATCGGCCTCGTGCGCCAGATCACCGCCAAGATGGGCGACCGCCTGATGTATCTCGGCGGCATGCCGACGGCGGAACTGTTTGCTGAAGCCTATCTCGGCGCCGGTTTCACCACCTATTCCTCGGCGGTCTTCAACTTCGTGCCGGGCCTTGCCAATGAGTTCTATGCCGCGCTGCGTGCCGGCGAGCGCGCGACCTGCGAACGTATCCTGACGGAGTTCTTCTACCCGTTCATGGCGATCCGCAACCGTGCCAAGGGTTACGCCGTCTCCGCCGTCAAGGCTGGTGTGCGCCTGCAGGGCTTCAACGCCGGTCCGGTGCGTGCGCCGCTGAAGGACCTGACGAATGAGGAAATCGGCATGCTCGATGCCCTGATCGGCACGCATAAGCGCAAAGCCTGATTAGGGGGCCTGATCGAGACAAGCGGGAGGGGAGCCATGAAAATCACGGCGGTGCGCACGCATCTGCTCGAACACCGGCTGGACACGCCGTTTGAAAGCGCATCCATGCGCTTTGATCGGCGCGCCCATATTCTGGTGGAAATCGAATGTGACGACGGGACCATCGGCTGGGGTGAATGCCTCGGTCCGGCCCGGCCGAATGCCGCCGTGGTTCAGGCTTATGCGGGCTGGCTTATCGGCCAGGACCCGCGCCAGACCGAGAAAATCTGGGCCGTGCTTTATAATGCCCTGCGCGATCAGGGCCAGCGCGGCCTCAGCCTCACCGCATTGTCCGGCATCGACATCGCGCTGTGGGACATCAAGGGCAAGCACTACGGCGCTTCCATCTCCATGCTGCTCGGCGGGCGCTGGCGCGAAAGCGTGCGCGCCTATGCGACCGGCAGTTTCAAGCGCGATGGCGTTGACCGCGTTTCCGACAACGCCTTGGAGATGGCGGAACGCCGGGCAGAGGGTTTTCACGCCTGCAAGATCAAGATTGGTTTCGGTATCGAGGAAGACCTCCGGGTCATCGCCGCGGTGCGGGAGGCGATCGGGCCTGATATGCGGCTGATGATCGACGCCAATCATGGTTACACCGTCACCGAAGCCATCACGCTCGGCAATCGCGCTGCCGATTATGGTATCGACTGGTTTGAGGAGCCGGTGGTTCCGGAACAGCTTGATGCCTATGCCCGGGTGCGGGCGGGCCAGCCAATCCCGGTTGCGGGCGGCGAGACCTGGCATGGGCGTTATGGTATGTGGCAGGCGCTTTCCGCCGGTGCTGTGGATATTCTCCAGCCAGATCTCTGCGGTTGCGGCGGCTTTTCCGAAACCCAGAAGATCGCCACGCTTGCAACGCTGCAAGGCGTGCGCATCGTGCCACATGTCTGGGGCACCGGCGTGCAGATCGCAGCCGCGCTGCAATTCATGGCGGCGATGACGCCCGATCCGGTGCGCGTCAATCCGATCGAGCCGATCATGGAATTCGACCGCACGCATAATCCGTTTCGTCAGGCCGTGCTGCGCGAGCCCATCGAGGCGGTGAACGGCATTGTCGCCATTCCCAATGGTCCCGGTCTTGGAATTGAGATCAACCGCGACGCATTGCTTGAATTCAGGATGCCAGACCCGTGAGCGAACTTGTCAGAAAACTGAGCGGCACAGCGCCTCAGCCTGCTTTCCCGAAAGGGGCCGTCGACACGCAGATGCATATGTATCTGCCTGGTTATCCCGCCTTACCGGGCGGGCCGGGCCTGCCGCCCGGCGCCTTGCCGGGACCGGAGGAGTATCGCAAGCTCATGCAGTGGCTCGGCATCGACCGGGTCATCATCACCCAGGGCAACGCCCACCAGCGCGATAATGGCAACACGCTCGCCTGTGTCGCTGAGATGGGCGAGGCGGCCCGCGCCGTGGTCATTATCGATGCGGCCACGACCGAAAAGGACATGGAGAGACTGATCGCCGCCGGTGCCGTTGGCGCGCGCATCATGGATCTGCCTGGCGGTGCCGTGAACCTTTCCGAGCTTGAGGCGGTGGATGAGAGAGCGCAGACGGCTGACTGGATGGTGGCGGTGCAATTCGACGGCAATGGTCTTCTCGACCACCTGCCGCGCCTTCAGAAAATCCGCTCACGCTGGGTGTTTGATCACCACGGCAAGTTCTTCAAGGGCATCAAAACGGACGGCCCGGAAATGACGGCTCTTCTGAAGCTGATTGATCGCGGCAATCTCTGGTTCAAGTTCGCCGGCGTCTATGAGAGTTCGCGGGAAAACTGGCCCTATGAGGATGTCGCCGCCTTTTCGCGGGTGATCGCCGCCCATGCGCCGGAGCGCATCGTCTGGGGCACCAACTGGCCGCATAATTCGGTGCGCGAAACGGCTGCCTATCCGGACGATGCCCGCCTTGCCGAACTGACGCTCGGCTGGCTGCCGGATGAGGCGGCCCGTCATCGTGCATTGGTGGAAAATCCGGAAGCGCTGTTCAAGCTGCCGCCATTCAAGGCGGCATAGGTCAATTCGGGATGGGAGGGGAAGGGAGGCCCCATCATCCTTTTTAAATGAGAGGTCTTTGCATGCCGGCCCGGATGGGCGTGAAAAAATCGGTCCGATAGCCTTGGAGGGGCTGGGCCGTTTCAACAATGGAGGAGGAAAGCATGAAAAAGATTGCAAGCATGATGTGCGTCGCGATGGGGATCGCGCTATCAGGTGTGGCCGCCGGCGCGCAGGAAATAACCCTGCGCTCCGCCGATATCCACCCGGATGGTTATCCAACCGTCGAAGCCGTGAAATACATGGGCGAGCTGCTGGCCGAGCGAAGCAATGGCCGCATCAAGATCCAGGTCATGAACAATTCCGTTCTCGGCGGCGAGAAAGACACCATTGAGCAGACCCGTTTCGGCGTCATCGACATGAACCGCGTCAACGCCGCCCCCTTTAACAATCTGGTCAAGGAAACCACCGTTCTCGGCCTGCCGTTCCTGTTCCGCTCGACCGAGCACATGCACAATACGGTGGACGGCCCGATCGGCGATGAGGTTCTGGCAGCCTTCGAACCACACGGCCTTGTCGGCCTTGCCTTTTACGATTCCGGTGCGCGTTCCTTCTACACCACCAAAAAGCCCGTTGAAAAACTGGCGGACCTGAAGGGCCTGAAAATTCGCGTGCAGCAGTCCGATCTGTGGATTTCGATGATGCAGGCCTTTGGCGCCAACCCAACGCCGATGCCGATGGGTGAGGTCTATTCCTCACTTGAAACCGGCGTCGTTGACGGTGCCGAAAACAACTGGCCGTCTTACGAATCCGCCCGCCACTATGAAGTGGCGAAAAACTACTCGCTGACGGAGCATTCCCTCAATCCGGAAATTCTCGTCATTTCCAAGATCTCCTATGACAAGCTCTCGCCGGAAGACCAGAAGCTGCTGCGCCAGGCCGCCAAGGATTCCGTTGCCAAGATGCGCGAACTCTGGAGCGCCCGCGAAAAGGCGTCGGAAGAAAAAGTCCGCGCCGGTGGCGCCAACATCATCAAGGTCAACAAAGAGGAATTCGCTGCGGCGATGGGTCCGGTCTACGACAAATTCGTCACCGATCCGAAGATGAAAGACCTTCTGGAACGGGTGAAAGCGGTCAAGTAACGCGCGGAAAACCGGCCCTGGACACAGGGCCGGTTTTCTTTTGTCGCCGTGGATGCGGAGGAACAGACAATGCGAAATTTCATGCGGGCAATCCGCCCCTTTCTCGGCGCGCTCAGCCACGCGTCGCTTTATATTGCCAGTATCGGTATGATCGCCATGACGCTCATCGTCGGCTGGCAGGTCTTTGCCCGTTACATCCTGAATGATTCACCCAGCTGGTCGGAGCCGCTGTCGCTGCATCTCATGTCATGGTTCATCATGCTGGGGGCAGCCGTCGGCGTGCGCGAAAGCGTGCATCTTGGGCTTGATATTCTGCGCTACATGATGTCGCCACGCGTGCAGAAAGTCATGGACTTGACCAGCCTTGCGCTCATCTTCTTCTTCGGCGTCGGTATGGCCTGGTATGGCGCCTCGCTTTCCATGGGCACGTGGTCGGCGACGATCCCGGTTCTCGGCTGGCCCGGCGGCACGGACTTCTTCCCGCTGATCGGCGGCGGTTTCCTCATTGCGCTGTTTTCCGCCGAACGTTTCATCGATCTTATCATCGGCGAGGAAATCGCGGCTGACGTGATCGTGCAGGAGGTTGCGTAAAATGGCTTACACCATTCTCTTCGGCGTCTTCACCCTGCTGATGCTGATCGGCACGCCGATCGCCTTCTGCCTCGGCATCGCTTCCTTCGCCACGGTTCTTTATCTCGGCCTGCCACCCGTCGTTGTGTTCCAGCAGATGAATTCCGGCATGAATGTCTTTGCGATGATGGCGATCCCGTTCTTCATCTTCGCCGGAGACCTCATGGTGCGCGGCGGCATCGCCCATCGCCTCATCCGCTTTGCCGCCGGTCTCGTCGGGCACCTGCGCGGCGGCCTCGGTCAGGTCAATATCGTGGCCTCGACGTTGTTCGGCGGCATTTCCGGCTCGGCCGTCGCCGATGCCTCGGCTGTCGGAGGGCTGATGATCCCGCAAATGGCCAAACGCGGTTATGACAGGGATTATGCCGTCAATATCACCGTCAATGCCGCCATCATCGCGCTGATGATCCCGCCCTCGCATAACATGATCCTCTATTCGATTGCAGCGGGCGGCAATGTCTCGGTCGCCGATCTTTTCACCGCCGGCATCATTCCGGGCCTGCTTTTGGCCGCGGCGCTGATGGTGACGGCCTATATCGTCGCCCGCCGCAAGGGTTATCCATCCGAACCGTTTCCTGGCTTTTCGAAGCTGATGTATTATCTGCTGGCGTCGTTCCCCGGCATTCTGCTGATCGGCATCATCTTCGGCGGTGTGCGCTCGGGCATTTTCACCGCCACGGAAAGCTCCTGCATCGCCGTGCTCTATGCCTTCCTCGTAGCCATGCTGGTTTACCGCGAGCTGGACTGGAACGGTTTCGTGGAAGCGGTGATGGGTGCCGTCCGCACCACGGCCATGGTGCTGCTCGTCATCGGCACGGCGGCGTCCTTCGGCTGGCTGATGGCCTTCCTGCAGGTGCAGACGCTGATGATCGCCGCAATCAGCGCGATTTCGGACAATCCAATCATCGTGCTGCTGGTTATCAACGTCATCCTGCTGCTGCTCGGCACCTTCATGGACATGGCGCCCATGGTCATCATCTCCACGCCGGTGCTTTTGCCTGTCGTGAAGGCCTTCGGCATCGACCCCGTGCATTTCGGCGTCGTGATGATCCTGAATGCCGGCATCGGCCTCAACACGCCGCCGGTCGGAACGGTGCTCTTCGTCGGCTGCGCGGTGGGCGGCATATCGATACGGGAGGCGATGCGGACGATCTGGCCGTTCTTCGGCGCCAGCATCGCCGTGCTGCTCGCCGTCACCTATATTCCGTCGCTTTCCCTGTGGTTGCCGTCACTGTTCCGGTAACTCCGGAGGTTCCAAACAAGGAGGCCCCGCTATGCCGGGGCCTTTTCCATTTCGGCGGCAAGCAGCCTCTGCTGTTCATGCTCGTCAAACGCCATCAGATTGCCATGCCGGCTGCGGCGTATCCGGTTCATATGCTCGCGCGGACTTAGTCCCAGTGTGCGCTTGAACATGCGTGAGAAATAATAGGGGTCGCCATACCCCACCTCGGCAGCGGCCGCCGAGACTGAAAGTCCTGCCTCGAGAAAATGCATGGCGCGTTCCATGCGCTTGAATTCCTGATATTTCCGCGGCGTTCGACCCACCCGTTTCTGGAATTCGCGCAGGAAATAATCGCGATTATAGGGCGCTGCGTCTGTCGCCCGACCGGCAATGTCAGGGTCCAGCGGATTGGCCGAAATCATGGTGATCGCCTTCATCACCGCAAGGTCTAGGCCTTCCGTGCCTTCCGGTTGGAAACTCGGACGGTCAACCCAGCCGAGGAAGGCGTCGTCGATGAAGGCGATCAGAAGCACCATGAAAAGATGGTGCTGGCCCAGTGTTACCGAGGAGGGCGGGGCGCTCTGCCGGTAGTGACGCACGAGCGGCTCCAAAAGCGGCCAGCGGCTCAGCCGTAGTTTCGGCTTCAGGTCCATCTGCGCGATCAGGTTGTGGCGGCCATAAATATCGAGCGTGAAATGCTGCGCCACGCCGCGATAGGTCACGGCCTGCTCGTTCCAGCCGACAAAGCGCTGCCCCTTCAAAATCAGCATCGCATCACCGGGCTCCAGCACCCGTGATTCGCCATCGACGAGATAATGCCCACGCCCTTCCAGGCAGATGATGAGGTCGTCCACCTGGTTGGATTTGTCGATTTGCCAGGTGCGCGAATGTTCCATCTTGATCGTCGCGCGCGTCAGGTTGAGGTTCAGCGCCGCAGGTGGAACGGACGACAGAATACCACCTTCGATTTCGTCCATCTTTTTCCTCGTCTTTGTTAATTCACCTTGGCGCGGAAATTTGGTTTTGTCATCGGATAAATCGCTTTTACGCGCCGTATCAATGAGGGAGGAGATCGGTCGCGGCGAGAAATTGCGCCATCATGCGCCCGCCGCCGGCCGTTCCGGGAGATTCACTTGTACGAAATTGTATTCTGTCATTCGCGTTCCATCGGGGCGCGGGGAGGAGCATCATGAAATCTCAGCGCTTCCTCGGGCTGGGATATCTGACGCCTTACATCATCGGGCTGCTGGTCTTCACGGCAATCCCGTTTCTCGGCTCACTCTATCTCAGCTTCACCCGTTACGACCTGATGAGCGATCCCAGCTGGGCTGGACTTGCCAATTACGAGCGGCTCTTCACCCGTGACCGGACCTTCATGAAATCGCTGAACGTTACCCTGTTCTACGTGTTTCTGACGGTGCCGCTGAAGCTTGCCTTCGCGCTGTTCATTGCGGCCATACTCAATTATAAGCTGCAATTCATCAACTTCTTCCGCACGGCCTTTTACGTGCCGTCCATCCTCGGCGGCTCCATCGCGATTGCGGTTCTGTGGCGCTACATCTTTGCAAGCGAGGGGCTCGCCAATATGGCGCTGGCGGCCGTCGGCCTGTCGCCGGTCGATTGGTTCGGTGATCCCGGCAACGCGCTTTTCACCATTACGCTGCTGCGCTGCTGGCAGTTCGGTTCGGCGATGGTGATCTTTCTCGCCGCCCTGCAATCCATCGACAAGTCGCTCTACGAGGCGGCCGCCATCGACGGCGCGGGCAAGGTCAGAACCTTCTTCTTCATCACGCTGCCGCTTTTGACACCCGTGATCTTCTTCAACCTCATCATGCAGATGGTGCAGGCGTTCCAGGAGTTCAACGGACCTTACATCATCACCCAGGGCGGGCCGCTGAAGTCCACTTACCTCCTGCCACTTTATATCTACGACGAGGCCTTCAAGAAGTTCAACATGGGCTACGCCTCCGCCATCGCCTGGGTGCTTTTCACCATCATCACCGTGCTGACCCTCGTGGCCTTCTGGTCCTCGAAGAAGTGGGTCTATTACGCCGGCGACAAGCGGAATTGATGCCATGACCGATATCGCAATCCTAAACGACATGCAGGCGGCCCGCCGGGCACGGCTCAGGCTGCTCTCCACCTCCGTCCGCTACGTGCTGCTGTTCGCCGTCGGCCTAGTCATGCTTTACCCGTTGATCTGGCTGGTGGGCGCAAGCTTCAAGACGAATTCGGAAATCTTCTCCGGCGCCGGTTTCATCCCGGAAAACCCGACGCTGGACGGCTATATCCGCGGCTGGGAAACCTCGACGCCCTATACGTTCGGCCGGTTCTTCTGGAATTCCTTCCTGATCATCCTGCCGAAGGTCATCGGCACGGCGATTTCCTGCACCATGGCGGCCTATGCCTTTGCCCGCTTCGATTTTCCGTTGAAGAAAATCCTGTTCGGGTCGGTCATCGCCATCCTGCTCCTGCCGAATGTCGTCACCCGCATTCCGCAATATATCCTCTTTCGTGATCTCGGCTGGCTGGATAGTTTCCTGCCGCTCTGGGTTCCCTCGGCTTTCGCCGGTGATGCCTTCTTCGTCTTCATGCTGGTGCAGTTCCTGCGCTCGCTGCCATCGGACATGGAAGAAGCCGCCCGGGTGGATGGCGCCAACAGCCTGCAGACGCTCGTTTATATCGTCGTGCCGATGCTGGCGCCGGCGCTGATCTCGGTTTGCCTGTTCCAGTTCATGTGGACGATGAACGATTTCCTCGGGCCGCTGATCTACCTGTCCTCGGTCGACAAATATCCGGTGAGCCTCGCGCTCAAACTCTCCATCGACACCACCGAAGCCTTTGAATGGAACCGCATCCTGGCGATGTCGGTGCTGACGATCGCGCCTGCGCTGATCGTGTTCTTTGCGGCGCAACGGTATTTCATTGAAGGGATCTCGTCTGGCGGGGTCAAGGGCTGAAAATGGCAAGCGTTCAACTTAAAAATCTCGAAAAAATCTACGGCGGCAGCTTCAAGGCCGTGCATGGCATCAATCTCGACGTCGAGGATGGCGAGTTCATGGTGTTCGTCGGCCCTTCCGGCTGCGCCAAATCCACGACGCTGCGTATGGTGGCGGGGCTGGAGGAAATCACCGGCGGTGAAATCCTGATCGGTGACCAGCGCGTCAATGACCTGCCGCCCGGCAAGCGCTCCATCGCCATGGTATTCCAGAACTATGCACTTTATCCGCATATGAAGGTGCGCGGCAATCTGGCTTTTGGCCTGAAGATCGCCGGTGTCGCAAAACCCGAGATCGAAAAGGCGATCGAGAATGTCGCGCGCATTCTCGAAATCGAGCCGCTGCTTGACCGTCTCCCGAAGCAGCTTTCCGGCGGACAGGCGCAGCGTGTGGCGCTGGGTCGCGCGCTCATCAAGAAGCCTGGCGTGTTCCTGTTCGACGAGCCGCTGTCCAATCTCGATGCCAAGCTGCGCGCCTCCATGCGGGTACGCATCACCGATCTGCACCGCCAGCTGAAAGCGGAAGGCCTGTCCTCGACGGTCATTTACGTCACCCATGACCAGACCGAAGCCATGACCATGGGCGACCGCATCTGCGTGATGCAGGCCGGCCGCATCATGCAGGTCGCGACGCCGAAGGAGCTCTACAACCATCCCGCCAATCTGTTCGTGGCCGGTTTTATCGGTATGCCGGAAATGAACCTCGTGGATGTGGCCATCGACGGTGCGGAATTCGTCATTGGCGGGCAGCGTCTGCCGATCGGCGAACATCTTGAAAGGCGTCTTTCAGCAAAGCCGGTAGATGCCGTCATCGGCATCCGCCCGCAGCATCTTTCACTGGCGGATGCCACCGATGGTCCGGCGCTGCAGGCGAAACTCACCAATGCGGAATTCATGGGCCACGAGGTCTATCTGCATGCCGATCTCGGCGGCCAGAAGCTGGTGAGCGTGGTCGGTGCGGCGGAGTTCGAAGCGCTCGGGCGCGACGGCATCCTGCGGCTCAAACCGGACCCGGAGAAGCTGCATATTTTCGACAAGGCCGATGGCCGCAACGTCTCGCTGTGAGGAGGGGACGCGCGTGCCTGATTTTTCGAGGAGGAGAAGAACAATGAAGACGACGACAAGAATGATGGCGATGCTCGCCGGTGCCGCTTATGTGGCGATGGCAACCGCCCCGGCGGCAGGTGCTGCGGAACTGCGCATGTCGTGGTGGGGCGGCGAAAGCCGTCATGTCGCCACCCAGAAGGCCATTGCCGCCTGCGGCGAGAAATACGGCCACACCGTGAAGGGCGAATTCACCGGCTTCGACGGCTATCTGGAAAAGCTGACCACGCAGATGGCCGGCAAGACGGAAGCCGATATCGTCCAGGTCAACTGGCCATGGCTGCCGCTGTTTTCCAAGAACGGCGAGGGTTTTGCCGATCTGCGCCAGCTGAAACCGCTCGATCTCTCGCAATGGGCCGAGACCGATCTGGAGGCAGGATCGATGAACGGCGTGCTGCAGGGGCTTTCCGTCTCCACCACGGGCCGCGTCTTCTTCTTTAACGCCACCACCTTCGAGAAGGCGGGCGTGGAAATTCCGAAGACCTGGGATGAGTTCTTCGCGGCAACCAAGACCATCAAGGAAAAGCTCGGCAAGGACTATTACACCTTCAATGCCGTGAAAGAGACCGCCCAGCTGCTCGTAACGCTGGCCATCGTGCAGAAGACGGGCAAGGATCTGGTCGACCTCAAGACCAACCGCGTGGCCTGGACGCCACAGGAGCTGGCAGAGGGCATCTCCTTCGTCGGCAAGCTGGTCGAAACCGGCTCCATCCGCTCCCAGAAAGAGGAGGCGGCCGATGGCAACGTCAATCTCTATGAAAAACCGTCCTGGTCCGAAGGCCGCATCGCCGGCTCCTATGAATGGGACTCGACCTATTCGAAATATGCCGATCCCCTGAAGGAGGGGCAGGTTCTGAAACCAGTGCCGATGCTGAAGCTTGCCGATGCCGTGACGGAAGGCGTTTATCGCAAGCCCTCCATGGTATTTTCGATCTCGAAAAACTCCAAGAATCCGGAAGCGGCTGCGCAGATACTGAACTGCCTGCTTAACGAGCCGGAGGGCGTCGACGCGCTTGGCACCTCGCGCGGCCTGCCCGCTTCGAAGGCTGCGGCGGCGCGTCTGGGTGACAAGGGCGAGCCGGAAGTGCGCGCCGCCAATGCCATCGTCATGGCGGCATCGGGACCGGTGGTTTCCCCCTTCAACGAACATCCGGAAATCCGCTCGGGCTTTATCGATACGCTTGAAGAATATGCCTATGGCCAGCTGACGGCGGAAGAGGCGGCCGAGCAGATCATCGATACGACCAACGATGTTCTTGCCAAGTTCGATTGATGACAATGGCCCGCCGCCTCCGGTGGCGGGCCCTCTATCCGGCCGCCGGATGATATGAAGCGTGTCCGCCAAGGGTTTGGCCGGCCATGCACGAAAGACGAGAAGAGAGCATGAACGAACCCCTTATCATCGCGTCTTCGGCGCGAACGGCAGCGCTTTGCCTTGCTGCGCCCGGCGCTCGATATTTCCTTCCGTCCAGAACGGAATGGCGTCTGACGTCGCCGGATGGCGACGAACGGAGCGGCGAAACCGCGACCGTCGTGACGCTGCTGCATGATCTGTCCCCGGATACGCGCTATATCTTTAAAGCGGAAGGGTTCGGAAGGCTGGAGTTCAGAACTTCTCCCTGTGCCGGGCTTGTGGAGGCTGCGGCATTTCCCCTGACGCCGGATGTCGCGCTCGATGATGAAGAGGGTGCGCGCGCCAATGCGCAGGTGCTGGAAAGGGCGATTGCCGCCGTGCCTCAGGGCGGCGCGTTGCGGCTTGCAGCCGGCGTCTGGACCGCCTTTCCCGTGCGCCTCAAAGGCAACATGACCTTTCACCTTGCGCAGGGAGCCGTGCTGCGCGCGCCCTCCACCCGCAAGGGTTGGCCGATATTGCCCGCACGCGATGAGGCCGGCCGCATGCTGGGCAGCTGGGAGGGATTGCCGGACGCCTGTTTTGCCGCGCCGGTTTGTGCCATCGGGGCAGATAAACTCGTCATCGAGGGCAGGGGCATTCTCGATGGCTCCGGCGACGCGGGCGACTGGTGGAGCTGGCCGAAAGAAACCCGCGATGGCGCGCGCCGGCCGCGCGGCCTTCACCTCGTCTCCTGCCGGAAGACAAACCTGCTCGGTTTCACCATCCGAAACGCCGCCTCCTGGACGATCCATCCGCAAGGCTGCGAAGACTTGATCGCCGCCGGTCTCAGCATCGCCGCGCCGCATGACAGCCCGAACACCGATGGTTTCAATCCGGAAAGCTGCCGCAACGTCACGATATCAGGTGTGCGCTTTTCCGTCGGCGATGATTGTATCGCGGTAAAGGCGGGAAAGCGCGGCCCTGACGGCGAGGACGATCATCTCGCGGAAACACGCGGCGTGCGTGTACGTCATTGCCTGATGGAACGCGGCCATGGCGGGCTGGTGATCGGTTCGGAAATGTCCGGCGGCGTGCATGACGTGGCGGTTGAGGATTGCGACATGATCGGCACGGATCGCGGCCTGCGCCTCAAGACACGGCGCGGGCGGGGCGGCGCCGTCAGCAACATCGCCATGCGCCGGGTGCTGCTGGATGGCGTGAAGACCGCGCTTTCCGCCAATGCCCACTACCATTGCGACGCCGATGGACATGACGAATGGGTGCAGTCGCGAAACCCCGCACCGGTCGATGGCGGTACTCCCTTTATCGACGGCATTACCGTAGAGGACGTCGAAATCCGCACTCTCTCCCATGCTGCCGGCGCGTTTCTCGGTCTTCCCGAAGCGCCCATCCGCAATGTCGCCGTCCGCAATCTCACCATCGTCTCGCGCGATCCGTCGGCCATCGCAACGCCGCCGGTCATGGCCGACCGGGTGCGCCCCATGCGCCATGAGGCGATTGTTTTCGAACAGGCGCATATAGTCTGCGATAATCCCGCCCTGCTGAGCGACGCTTCCGTTTCCATTGTGTCAGATTCCGATTGAGAGAATCCATGAAAGCCACTGAATATTTTGATCAGTTCTCTAACCGCTATCGGTACTACAAGGGCGGAAGCTGGTGTTATGAGGATGGATGTGTCTATCGCGGCTTGCAGCAGCTGTTCGAGGCGACCGGAGAGGCGCGCTGGAATGACCATCTGCACCGTCTGGCCGATGCACAGATAGCGGCTGACGGAACGCTCGCCGGTTACGATCCGCGGGAATATAATATCGACCACGTCCTCGCCGGCCGCGTTCTCTTTCCCCTGGCGACGGAAACGGGCGATCCGCGTTACCTCGCCGCGGCGAAACATCTGGCGGGACAACTTCGCGACCATCCGCGCATTGCCGCCGGGAATTACTGGCACAAGAAGCGTTATCCGCACCAGGTCTGGCTGGACGGGCTTTATATGGGACTTCCTTTCCAGATCGAATATGCGCAGGCGACGGGCCGAACAGAGCTGATCGACGATGCGCTGCGGCAGTTTTCGACGGCGCTCGCGGCCACGGCGGATAGCGGCGGGCTCTATGCCCATGGTTACGACGACAGCCGCAGCCAGCGCTGGGCCGATCCCCAGAGCGGCAAGTCTCCCGCCATATGGGCGCGCGCGGTGGGCTGGCTCGCCATGGCGCTGGTCGACGCGCTGACCATTCTACCGGAGGATGGCGCGACGGCGGAGCTTCGGGAGAACACACGGCGTCTTCTGGCCGGCATCATCGCACGGCAGACTGAGACGGGCCTCTGGATGCAGGTTCTCGACAATCCGGGCCTTGCGGGCAATTATGAGGAAACATCCGCCTCAGCCATGTTCGCCTATGCCTTGCTGCGCGCGGCGCGGCTGAAGCTCCTGCAGGGCGAAGAGGCGAATGCTGCCCTTTCGGCGGGTCGCCGCGCGCTTGAGGCGCTTCTGGAAACGCGGCTGAAAGCCGATGAAGAGGGCGTGATGCGCCTCACGGGCATCGTGCACGTCGCGGGCCTTGGCGGCTTCGAGGGCAATTATCGCGATGGAACGCCGGAATATTATCTTACCGAGCCGGTGGTGTCTGACGATGCCAAGGGTGTCGGGCCGTTGATGATGGCCTATGCCGAAAACCTGCTTCTGGCCAAGCCGCAGGCTGTTTCAGCGGAGTCATTTGCGGGGTAACTTCCCCCGTCGGTCACGCCTTGTTTTTTTCGACGAAACGGATGGCGTCGCCGACGGTCAGGATCGTGCTTGCGGCGGAATCTGGAATTTCCACCCCGAACTCCTCCTCGATTTCCATGACGATCTGAACCGTCTCCAGAGAATCCGCACCGAGATCGTCAGCAAAATTGGCATTGTCCACCACATTGGCGGGGTCGGCGCCAAGCTGGTCCACGATGATTTTTCTGATACGTTCTGCAATGGTGGACATGGTGAGACTCCGAGAAAGTTGCTTGCCGCCGAACCCGCCCGATCTGAATTTGCGCCGAAGATATCAAAGCGAAATCAAGCTGAATTCGAAAGGACAGGCCGCAGAGTCAAAGGGTCAAAAGATTGATGACATCCGGACGTAGCATGCCTTTCGAAGCCGCGAAAGGGTGTCGATCACCCTTTAGTACCCTATAATAATACGGGATGTTTGCCACGTTAAACAGTTTGTGACTGGCAGCGGCAAACCGCTACGCGCTAAAGCTCGTTGCTTGTGAACTTTTAAATCCGCCAGCCACACCGAGCCTCACGCCATGGTCCAGTCGTCCCCGGAACGCTTCATATTGCTCGACGGCATAAGGGGAGTGGCTGCCCTTTTCATCGTCCACCGCCATGCCGAGGATCTGTTCGGGAAAAGTACGGCTTCGAGCTATCTCGCCGTGGATTTGTTCTTTGCGCTCAGTGGCTTCGTGCTGGCGCACGCCTATAGCCGGAAGCTGAGCGAAGGGGCGATTACGCCGGGCTTTTTTTTGAAGGCGCGCTTTGCGCGTCTTTACCCTCTTTATGTGCTGGCGCTGGCGTTGATGGCGGCTTATTTCATCTGCCTCTACGTGCTGGGCGTGCCGACGCCGATCGACGATCTGCATCGTCTCATCGATCCCGGCGAGCTCGCTTTTGCCCTTTTCACGGGGCTGCTGTTTTTGCCGGCGCCCTTCACGCTAACCCTGAACGGCGCGTTGTTTCTCGTCAGTCCGGCATGGTCGCTTTTCAACGAACTGGTGGTGAATGCGTTTTATGCCCGCTGGGGTGTTCGGGCCACGACGAGACAGACCGCTGTGGTGCTCACCGTCAGCGCGCTTGTGCTGATGGTGGCGGCCGCCGAGTTTGGCCGTTTGCATGCGGGGTTTCGCTGGCACGAAATGTATGCAGGCATGGGCCGGGTGTTCTTCTCGTTTTTTGCCGGCGTGCTGATTTACCGTTTTCGCAATCGCGTACCGCAGTTGAAACCCTTTCAGGCGGGGCTTTGCCTTCTGCTGGTCTGTTTCATTCTGGCTGTGCCCATGTCGCGCGAACTTCGGCCGTTCTTCGATCTTGTGGTTGTCCTGTTCGTCTGGCCGCTGCTGTTATTCGTGGCCAGCAAGACGGTTCCGGGGCGCGCGGTGGCAATGGTTTCGGTGTTTCTCGGCACGGCGTCCTATGCGGTCTATGTGCTGCATATTCCGCTTCTCGCCTGGACGGAGTTTCTGATCCCGGCGGTGCACAGGGAAAATCTCGCTCTGCCGGCGGGCATTGTTTTTCTCATCGCCACGACGTGCCTGTCATGGTGGCTGACGGTTTATTACGACCAGCCCGTTCAAAAATGGCTGAAGAACCGGTTGAGAAAGCGAAGTGAGGTCCGCCAGCCGGTATGACCCCGCCTTGCGGCCGCGAACGTCAATAATGGGCGAAAATCGGGGCTGTCAGAACGAAAGCTGCGACGAGGCTGATGATCGTCAGTTTCGCAGCTCGCATGCGGCGCATTTTGCGGCCGCTCCAGTCATACGTCATACTCACCTCCACGCAGACGCAAAACTTACCGGCATGGGGACAGTCGGGACGCGGCGCAGGCCGGTCATGGTCCCGCAACTCACCTGATGCACATTCCATGCCCAAGCTTCCCGGATGCGCCTGATCGCGCGCGGGATGCTCAATTTCAGTGTTGCCTGATATACGGCTTTTGCCAAGCCGTTATTTTCATCGGTGATTTTGAAGGCCGCTTCGCGTGGTTGCCACGAAAAGCGCGGCAACCGCATCACCGGTAAAGAGGCGGCAGGCCCTGGATGGCATAACGCGGCAGCGGTCTCCATGGTCTTACGCGTTCATGCTTGTGAACGCCGAACAGAAACAGCATTTCCTCCGAGATATCGGCGGGGTCAGTCAAGCCATTCTGAAAGAGCTGGATCACCTTGCGGGCGGCACTGTTATAGAGAATGACATCCTCATCCATGGTGTGGTGATCATAACCGAGACCTTCCAGCACGGACTGGAGCATTTTGAGATCCTGCGATGTGATGATGCAATTTTCATATGCGGAAGACATGGCGTCCTCCTTTCTTGTGGGGTTCACAAAAAGCCAAAGCGTCGCGCCGCCATCCGGAAATGGTGCGAGGACGCTTCAGCGCCTTGAAACGCGGGCAGCGTCAGGGAAACCGTTGCCGGCCCCTGCCGTCATGCATGTCGCGTGAATTCCGGATCGCTCCCGCTGGTCAGCCGGCGGGGCAGGGGTGGGAGTGCAGTGCAACAGGCCTGACGGTGGCAACGCCCTTTTTCCGATGAAGAAGCGTGCGCCGTTTATGGGGAATAGGCAAGTTAATTCCGTCACCGCAGGGAAGATGCAGCATTCGCTGCCGCAGGCAACAAAAAAGGCCGGGGCAATATTGCACCGACCTTCCTCATATCGCTCTTAACACCAGTGCCAGTACATCCGTGGTCAAAAGTCTAAAGCGACTAAAACAACTGCGAACATCGATTTCATTCGCGCTCACCAGCAGTTGCCATGAACGTTATTTAAACCGGCAATGTGGCCAAAACAAGTCCGGCGCCTACCGCGATGTTTTTATTCGCCGTGGCTTGCCAGCTGCACGGGGCGTTATTTCTTCTTGCCGTCCGCTGTCGTGGCATTTGCGAACTTGACCTGCGAACCGGCTGGCGGCGCTGCAGCTACTTTCGCCGTCTTGTCCTTCTTCGGTTTGCGGATTTCCTTGTTACTGCGCAATTGACCCTTTGCCATGGTGTCCTCCTCCTGTTGGACTGATGGGGCCTTGAGCGGGTGTGAGATAATCCGTTCAAGGCCCGTTCGATCGGCGATGCTGGAAATCCCGTCCGGCTATTTCTTGCCGGATCGTTTTTTTACGGAAACGGGCGTGTCGGTTATGATCGTCGCTTCCTGGGCTTCGCGAAGCTGGCGAAGGCGTTCCGTTTTGCGGGCGCGCTGATCGGCCTCGGCGTTTATGATCTGCTTTGCGGCGCTATCCGTCAGTGACGCCTTGTCCTGCGCGGATAGTTTGCCGGGTTTGAAAAAAGCTTCTTTTGTCGCAGCCATGGCATTCTCCTTTACGGAAGAGCAGTATCGAACGGCTAGCGAGGGCGGGCAACCTTTTTGGGAGCGGGCAACAGCCCTTCGCGCTGCATTTTTTTCTTCGCCAGCTTGCGGTGGCGGCGCACGGCCTCCGCTTCTTCGCGGACGCGCTTTTCCGAGGGCTTTTCATAGGACTGCCGGGCCCGCATCTCGCGGAAAATGCCCTCACGCTGCATTCTCTTTTTCAGAACGCGAAGGGCCTGCTCTATATTATTGTCTCGAACGAGTACCTGCACGAATATCTCCTTTATGCAGCCGCAGCCGCTATTTTCTGATTTTAATCCTGTCCGGATTGATCCAGCTTGATCCCGTTTCGCGCACCGATGGGCTTTCATTGTTGCGCGACGGCGATGGCGCCGAGGTGGGCGCACTTATTTCATCGAGCGCGATGTTGCGCTCGAAATTTTCATGCTGGAAACGCACCCTGTAACGAACAGTTCCCTGCGCCTCGGGCAGGATCGACACGACCCTGCCAGGACCGTCGGGCTGGTTATTGCCCAGCACGCCTGGCTTCAAGAATATGGCATCGCCGCATCGGTAGGGATTTTTGCGCATAAGGACCTCCATGGCCCAAAAACAAAAGGCCGGGCTTTGACCCGACCTCTCACAATCATTTAAACCTGCAGCCAGTACATCCGTGGTCTGCGGGGTCAAATGACGAATATCAAGCTGCCTGAAGGTTATCAGCCGAGCTCTTGCCGGACCGACGGTCCTGCACGATCTCGTAGCTGATCTTCTGGCCGTCGTTCAGCGAACGCATGCCAGCGCGCTCAACAGCGGAAATGTGAACGAAAACGTCCGTGCCGCCGTTGTCAGGCTGAATGAAGCCGAAGCCCTTGGTGGCGTTGAACCACTTTACAGTACCAGTGTTCATAACGATTTCCTTTCGTAGAATCGTTGTGGTTCCCGCGATACCTTGCGGGATAAGATCGATTATTTGAGAGGAAATCCGACGGGGAACAGTCTGTTCCAGAACGACGTCACAAGCAATGGTCGATATCCAAAATATAGGCTCAATTTTTGATTTTGCAATGGGCGGAGAACAAAAAAGCATCGGCGAGCCACTTCTCGGCGGGTAAGTGTCTGGTTCAGGACACTATTTCCCGATCGCCGCATGGTCCTTCGGGCCTGGCGCGGCCCTCCGTCTTGTGCGCATCAACCTGCGCCGGGAGACACGTCTTTCGCACGGTCATCCGGCAGGCTGCCCGCGCCCGGCGTCTTGTCATAGTCGGTGAGGGAGGGTTTGGCATGCGGGCCGGCGGGGGGAATGTCGTTCGGACTGGAAGGGCCTTTTTCAACAGTTTTCGATTTCGTTTTCTTCGTCATGTCGCGTCCTCCTTTTTGCAGGGAAAACGCGGGGGAAAAGGTACTGGTTCCGCCTCCACGCCGCACGGGCGCGTTTTTCCGCCATCAGCGGCGGGAACGCGGTTTCTTCTCTTCCCGGTTCATATCTCGCCCAACCCATTTGAAGAATACGACGAGGCTGACGCCGATGATGATGAGCGGAACGATGGATTCAAAACTGGACATGACTCACTCTTTCTTCCCCCGGCGATCATTTTACCGGCATGGAAGAAGCGCGTAATCTGCGGAATATCGTCCGTTCTTTTTTGGCATTTGCCGCCCGCGGCCCATCTGTCGATGAGGCCGCAGGCCGTAGTGGCTAAACTGGCAGCGATTTCACCACGGCCGTGCCACCCTCACGCGCGCTTTTCAGCGCGGCCACGCCTGTCAGAACGGACATGGCGCCGGCGCGTGAACCCGCCCGTTGCCGCAGCCGGTCGTTCGAGCCCGGTTTGAAGATCATGTCGCGCATGCGGTTGTCGCCACCGTAGTGGCCACCCGGCTCATGCGGCACCCAGATACGTTCGACACCGCCGCCAAAGCTTTTCACCAGCAGGATTTCGTCCGCCGGCGGCTCCGTCCAGGGCTGCTTTTCATATTGGCGCATTTCGATACGGCCTTTATGGCCGTTGAAAGCAATATGGTGGCCCTCGATCGGCATATAGGTGTTGAGCGAATAGGAGACCTGCACGCCGCTGGCGTAGCGGATCGAGGCGCTCATGGTGTCGGGAATGTCGATTTCCTCGCGGAAGACGCAGGCATCGCGCATGTAGCCGTCCACTGCCGAAGGGTCCTCATAGAGAGCATCGAGAAAAGGATCGGCGCCCAGATCCATGAAATAATCGCACTCGCTTTTGTGCGGACAGGTGCGACAGCGTGTTCCCCGGAACGGGCCGTTCTTGCCATAGTGCAGCAACTGTCCGAAGCCCTTCACTTCCACGGGATCGGAATCGAGATACCAGTTCAGAAGATCGAAATGGTGGGTGGCCTTGTGCACGAACAGGCTGCCGGAATGTTCGGTAAAGGCGTGCCAGCGGCGGAAATAATCCGCGCCGTGCTGGTTATCGAGATACCAGTGAAAATCGACCGAGGTGACGGTGCCGATTGCACCCTCGTCGATAAGCTCCTTGATGCGTGCGGCGGTGGGAGAGAAACGATAGTTGAAGGAGACGTCCACACGGCGGCCGCTTTTCGCCTCCGCGGCGCGAATACGGTCAATCTTTTCCGGGGTGGTGGTCATGGGTTTTTCGCTGATGACATCGGCCCCGCCTTCCAGCGCGCGGATGATGATGTCGTCGTGAGTATCGTCAGGCGTGCAGACGATGACGAGTTCCGGGCGTTGCTCCGCCATCATCCGGTCAAAATCGTCGTAGAGCGGCGCGCTTGATCCCATCATGGCGCGGGCGCGTTCGGCGCGCATCAGGTTCAGGTCGCAAATGCCGACCAGTTCGACATAGTCGCTCCAGCCGGCCAGCAATTCGCGGCCCCACATGGTGGTGCCGCGATTGCCGGTGCCGACCAGCGCATAGCGTTTGCGTCTCACCTTTTCAGGCATTGTCTCTCTCCCGGATAATCAACAAACAGTCTTGAAACGCTCGACCACAGTGGCGAGGACCTCGTCCACCGGCTGCGCCTGCCAGCGATGCGAAAAGATTTCCACTTCCTGCGGGCCATGGAAGCCGGCCGCCTCGATCATGGCGCGAAATGCCTTGAGGTCAATCACGCCGTCGCCCATCATGCCGCGATCATTGAGCGGATCGGTGGTCGGCACCAGCCAGTCGCAGATATGGTGCGCAAGAATTTGCCCGTTTCTTCCCGCACGCGCCACCTGTTCCTCCAGTTCCGGATCCCACCAGACGTGGTAGACATCGATCGCAACGCCTGTTCCCGACCCCAACCTGTCGCAGAGATCGAGCGACTGTTTCAGTGTGTTGAAGCAGGCGCGGTCAGCGGCATAAAAGGGATGCAGCGGTTCGATGGCGAGCGGTACGCCGGCGGCGCGGGCATAGGGGAGCAGTTCGGCCATGCCGTCCTCCACCATCTGCCGCGCACCTTTCAGATCGCGCGAGCCGGCGGGCAGGCCGCCCACGACAAGCACAAGACAATCGGCTTTCATTGCGGCGGCTTCATCGACGGCGCGTTTATTGTCCTCAATGGCGAGGCGGCGGCCTTCGGCATCGTGGGCGGGGAAAAAGCCGCCACGGCAATGGCCGCTGAGACGCAGCCCGTTCCGTTCGACGATGCGGGCAGCTTCGGCAAGCCCGACACCGTGCACCTGCTCGCGCCAGGGCGAGATGGCGGTGATGCCGTGCGCAAGGCAGGCATCGACGATAGCGGCAAAATCGCCGCCCTGTCGCACGGTGGCGAAATTGATGGAAAGGCCTTCAAGGCTCATGTCGGTATCTCCCCTAGTTCTGCTGCCTCAGCCGATGCCTCGGACCGCCAGAAACGCCTTCATGCGCTGCGTCGCCAGATCCGGCTCTGCAAGCACATTGGCCTTGTCCGCCAGCCGGAAAAGCTCGGCGAAATGCTGCGTGGAGCGGGTGCTTTCCTGGCCGCCAACCATGGTGAAATGGTCCTGCAACCCGTTGAGATAGGCGAGGAACACCACGCCGGTCTTGTAGAAGCGGGTCGGGGCTTTGAAGATATGGCGCGACAGCGCCACCGTCGGCTCCAGAATGTCGAAGAATTCGTTGTCCGCGCCACGCTTCAGACTGGCAAGCGCCCTGGAAGCGGCGGGCGCAATGGCGTCGAATATGCCGAGCAGCGCATCCGAATGGCCCTGTTCGTCGCCGGCGATCAATTCGGCATAGTTGAAATCGTCGCCGGTATACATGCGCACGCCAGCCGGCAGGCGACGGCGCATCACGATTTCCTTTTCCTTGGAAAGAAGCGAAATCTTGATGCCATCGATCTTGTCGGCATTCTCTTCGATCATGGCAAGGCAGGTTTCCATCGCCGTCATATGGTCGCCCGAGCCCCAATAGCCCTCCAGCGCCGGGTCGAACATTTCGCCCAGCCAGTGGATCACCACTTTTCCTTCCACACGGGAGAGAACCCTGGCATAAGCCCTCAGATAATCATCCGGCGAGCGGGCGGCGGCGGCCAGCGCACGGCTCGCCATCAGGATCACACGCCCGCCTTCTCCCTGAACAAAATCAAGCTGTTCGAGGTAAGAGTCGACAATCTTGTTGAGATCGTAGCCGCTGCCATCAAGATGGTCGGTGCCCACCCCGCAGGCAATCAGCGCATCCTTGCGGCTGGCCGCCTCCTTCAGCGAACGGGAAATGAGTTCCTGCGCCTGCGGCCATGCCAGCCCCATGCCGCGCTGCGCCGTATCCATCGCCTCGGCGACACCGAGGCCGAGATCCCACAGGCGGTGACGGAAACGCAGCGTTGCGTCCCAGTCGATGGCGGGCGTGAGCCACGGATCATTATCGGCAAGCGGATCGGCCACCACATGGGCGGCGGCGAAAGCGACGCGGTTGAAATCCGCAGCACTTCGTTTTTCAACGGCGACCGGCGTGCCTGAGAGTTTGTAGACCTCGATGCTGCGGTCGTCTTTCGGAAGCTTGAGCTCGCTCACATCAGCCTCCTCAGGAAAGGGCGGGAACGTCGAGCCAGCGGCGTTCCTTCCACGATCTCAGCCCAAGTTCGGCAAGCTGCACGCCCTTCACGCCTTCCATGAGGCCATAGGGCCACGGATCATTGTCGACGAGGTGGCGCACGAACATTTCCCACTGCGCCTTGAAGCCGTTGTCGTAGACGACATTGTCCGGCACTTCCTGCCAGGTCTTGTAGAAATCGATGGTCTGCGGCTGGTCCGGGTTCCACACCGGCTTCGGCGTATTGGTGCGGTGCTGGGTAAAGCATTTGGTCAGGCCCGCCACCGCCGAACCATGGGTGCCGTCCACCTGGAAGGTGACGAGGTCGTCGCGGCGCACCCGCACCGCCCATGAGGAGTTGATATGGGCAATGGCGCCGCCTTCCAACTCGAAGGTCGCATAAGCGGCGTCGTCAGCATCCGCCACATAAGCGCGGCCCTGCTCATCGAAACGTTCCGGAATATGGGTGGCGCCGAGGCAGCTTACGGATTTCACCGGTCCGAACAGATTGTCGAGCACATAACGCCAGTGGCACAGCATATCGAGAATGATGCCGCCGCCATCTTTCAGGCGGTAATTCCAGGAGGGCCGCTGCGCCGGTTGCCAGTCGCCTTCAAAAACCCAGTAGCCGAATTCGCCGCGCACGGAGAGGATTTTGCCGAAGAAGCCGCTGTCGCGCAGCATGGCGAGCTTGCGCAGGCCCGGCAGGAACAGCTTGTCCTGCACCACGCCATGTTTGATGCCTGCGCTTTCGGCGAGCCGGGCGATGGCCAATGCCTCTTCCATCGTGTCAGAAATCGGTTTTTCGCAATAGACGTTCTTGCCGGCCTTGATGGCTTTCTCCAGCAGGCTGCCGCGCATCTGCGTCGTGCCGGCATCGAAGAACAGTGTGTCATCGGGGTTTGCGAGGGCAGCGTCGATGTCGGTCGTCCAGCGCGCCACATTGTGCTTTTTGGCGATTTCCTCGATCTTCACGCCATTGCGGCCGACCAGAATGGGGTCGAGCATGACCCTTTCACCGTTCTTCAAAAGTACACCGCCCTGATCTCGAATGGCGAGAACGGAGCGCACGAGATGCTGGTTGTAACCCATGCGGCCGGTGATGCCGTGCATGATGACGCCGATACGTTTCATGAATTTCCTCCCAAGGCGGCCTTTTCCCGAAAGCCGCTTCCGTCAAACATGGAAATTTGTAACCATTTGGTTATTTGTGGTCGTGAAGGATGCGATCTGTCAAGGTGTTTTCGACAGGAAAAATTCGTCTTGTGCGAACTCTCGCGTTTGCGTATCGCCACCGCGCCGCAAAAGAAAACGACGCGCTTCGCGGATGCGAATGGCGCGTCGTCGCTGTTGTTAAAGAGGAATTCGGTTCGGCCGGCTCAGACCGGCCGCACTGCAGCAAGCAGGGTATCGACGATGTGCTGGCCCCAGCGTTCCAGCTCGGCCGGATCGGTGAGGTCGCGCTGGAAGATCGTCGACAGCGTGAAACGGTTCGACAGATAAAAGGCGCCGAGCGAGGCGATCGTCAGATAGACGTCGATCGGATCGAGGCCATCACGAAATTCGCCCGCGTAGCTACCGCGCCGCAGCACGTCCTCCAGTTCCGAAATAAAATTCGAATGCATCGCCGCAATCGTCGGAGATTGCCTGAGATAGCGGGCTTTATTGAGGTTTTCCGTGGCGAGGATGCTCAGGAATTCGGGATGGTCGAGGAAGTAGTGCCAGGTGAAAAGCGCAAGCTCGCGCAAGCCCTCCGACGGGGCCTTGCGGGTCAGGTCAAGCCGTCTTTCGGTGTGGCGGATATGGCGATAGGCATCCTCCAGAACGGCGAGATAAAGCGCATCCTTGTCGCCGAAATAATGGTAGATCATCCGCTTGTTGGTGCCGGCGCGCCGGGCGACGACATCGATTCGAGCCCCCGCCAACCCCTTGGCGGCCACCTCGCGGCGGGCGGCTTCGAGAATGGCGGCGCGCGTTCTTTCCGGGTTTCGCACCTGTGTCGTCGCGCGTTTGCGCTTGGGCGACGGTGTATTCTCCATGGCCGGATCGGGGGGCGGATCGGACGGCTGGTTTTTTGTCGTTTCTTCCATTTCAGCACCCGCTTGACAATGTTTGCGATCAGTGTTCCCATGTAACCAATTAGTTATAAAACGGCAAGTGTCGTTTACGTTCATCATCAATTGGCAGTCAATAGGGAGGAGTTGCCAATGCCCATGATGCTTCACAGGAGAGGTGTGCTTTCAGCAGGGCTTGCGGCCCTGTCGCTTGCGACATTGGGAGGGGGGTCGGCGCAGGCGCAGGCCGCCCGCCTTCGCATGTTGTGGTGGGGTTCGCAGGAACGCGCCGATCGCACCAACAAAGCGATAGCAGCCTATAAGCAGGTCAAGCCGGATCTCGACATTGCCGGTGAATTTGCGGGCTGGAGCGACTACTGGCCGCGCCTGGCAACGCAGGTTGCCGGCCGCAATGCGCCTGACCTGATCCAGATGGATTATCGCTACATCTTCGAATATGGCCGCCGCGGCGCGTTGGCGCCGCTGGATGACTATATCGGCAAGGGCCTGAAGATCGAAGATTTCGGCAAGATGAACATCGATTCCGGCCGGGTCGACGGCAAGCTCTACGGCATCAATCTCGGCGTCAATTCCAGTGCTGTCTTCTTCGATAAGGCGGCCTGGGAAAAATCAGGTGCAACGCCGCCGGCGATCGGCCAGACCTGGGAAGAATTTGCCGAAAACGCCGCCAAGCTCAGCAAGAACAAGCCGAAGCCGGGCTATTACGCGACGGCCGACGCCAGCGGCGTGGAGCCGAGCTTTGAAAACTGGCTGCGCCAGAACGGCAAATCGCTCTACACGCAGGATGGCGGGATCGGCTTTGATCCGACCGATGCGACCAAGTGGTTCACCCTCTGGGCGGATCTGCGCAAGAGCGGCGCCTGTGTGCCCGCCGATGTGCAGGCGCTTGACCAGCTCAACATCGAAACGAACCCGCTGACGACGGGCAAGGCGGCAACCGCATTTGCCCATTCCAACCAGTTCGTCGGTTATCAGAAGCTCAACAAGTCCAAGCTTGCCATAAGCTCCTATCCGAAGAGCACGAAGGATGGCCCTTCCGGCCATTACCTCAAACCTTCCATGCTCATCAGTGTCGCAAACGGCAGCGCCGGCATCGAGCAGGCGGTCGGCTTCATCAATTTCCTCGTTGCCGAACCGCAAGGTATCGACATTCTCGGTGTCGAGCGCGGCGTTCCGGCATCGGAATCCATGCGCAACCAGCTGAGCAGCAAGCTCGACGAGGTCAGCAAGATCATGGTGGACTACATCGCCGAGATTACCCCCGGTGTTGGCGAACTGCCGCCGGCGCCGCCTCCGGGCGCGGGCGAATTCGCCTTCGTCCTCAAACGCACGGCGGAGGAAATCGGTTTCGGCAAGGTCACGCCGGAAGAGGGCGGCGACCGCCTCGTCAAGGAATCCGAAACCGTTATCAAACGGAAGTGATGGTTTATGGCCTTTCGATCTGAAACTCTTGTAGAGGAGAGCCGTGGCGCGGCTCTCCCGAAACGGGGCGGTGTGAAGCGGATTTTCGACCGCAACATTCACGCCTACCTGTTTCTCCTGCCCTGGCTGATTGGCTTCTTCGGCCTCACCCTCGGTCCTGCGCTCGCGTCGCTTTATCTGTCTTTCACCAATTACGACCTGTTGCAGTCGCCGGACTGGGTGGGGGCGGCCAATTACGTGCGCATCGCCACGGCCGACCCCAAATTCGCCGCCGCCATGCAGGTGACTTTTACCTATGTGCTGCTGTCGGTACCGCTGAAGCTGATCTTCGCGCTGCTGGTGGCGCTCGCCTTCAATCGCGGCATCAAGGGCCTGACGCTTTATCGGGCGATCTTCTATCTGCCGTCGCTGCTGGGTTCGAGCGTCGCGATCGCCGTGCTCTGGCGCCAGCTTTTCGCCTCTGATGGTCTCGTCAACATGATCCTGTGGCAGGCCTTCGGTTATGAAGGGCCGAGCTGGATTTCCAATCCGGATTACTCGATCTACACGCTGGTCATCCTGTCCGTCTGGCAGTTCGGTTCTCCGATGATCATCTTCCTCGCGGGCTTGAGGCAGATACCGCAGGATATGTACGAGGCCGCCGAAATCGACGGTGCGAGCAAGGTGCGGCAATTCTTCCGCATTACGCTGCCGCTTTTGACGCCCGTCATCTTCTTCAACGCTGTCATTCAGACGATCGACGCTTTCAAGGCCTTCACCCCCGCCTTCATCATTTCCGAAGGCACTGGCGGGCCGATCAACTCGACGCTGTTTTATACGCTTTATCTCTACCAGGAAGCCTTCGGTTTCTTCCGCATGGGTTATGCCTCGGCGCTTGCCTGGATTTTGGTGATCATCATCTCGCTGTTCACGGCCTTCTCGTTCCTCAGCGCGAAATACTGGGTGCATTACGATGACTGATGCTGTTACCGCCCCCCGGCCGGGCCAAGGCCCGCAACGCTCGCCCCTGAAATCGGTGATGCTCCACACGGCATTGATCGTCGCGTCTTTCGCGATGCTCTATCCGATCCTGTGGATGATCTCGGGTTCCTTCCGGCCGCAGGACGAGCTCTTCGGCTCCTCCTCGCTTATTCCCTCGGCGGTCGATTTCGGCGGTTATATTCGCGGCTGGACGGGGCTGCAGGTGAGCTTCGGGCAGTTCTTCTGGAACTCCTTCTTCATCTCGATACTCGCCACCATCGGCAATGTCGTCGGCTGCTCGCTCGCCGCCTTCGCTTTCGCCCGGCTCCGCTTCGGCGGGCGCAATTTCTGGTTCGCGCTGATGCTTGGCACGCTTATGCTGCCCTATCATGTCGTGCTGATCCCGCAATATATCCTGTTCCTGGAAATGGGCTGGGTGAATACCTCGCTGCCGCTGATCGTGCCGAAATATCTGGCGACGGACGCCTTCTTCATCTTCCTGATGGTGCAGTTTTTCCGCGGCATCCCGCGCGAGCTGGATGAGGCGGCTGTCATGGACGGCTGCTCACCCTTCCGTATCTACTGGAAGATTATGCTGCCCCTGTCGCTGCCGGTGCTGGCGACGGCCGCCATCTTTTCCTTCATCTGGACATGGGACGATTTTTTCGGACCGCTGATCTATCTGAATGACATCAACACCTACACCGTGCAGCTGGGTCTCAGATCCTTCGTGGATTCCACCGGCAGCTCGGACTGGACCTCGCTTTTCGCCATGTCCAACCTGTCACTGGTGCCGGTCTTCCTGTTCTTCCTGTTCTTCCAGAGGCTGCTGATCGAAGGCATCGCCACAACGGGCATGAAACGCTGAACGGAACCCGGATCGGGAACGCATTTTAAGACAATCAACACTGTCGCTGCCGCCCTGGATGCGGCGCGGCAGTCGGGAGAAACAGCATGGCAAGCAGCATTACTCTGGAAAAAATCGTCAAGCGGTTCGGCGCCTTTCCGGTCGTTCACGGCATCGACCTCAAGATCGAGCCGGGTGAGTTCACCGTCTTCGTCGGCCCTTCGGGCTGCGGCAAGTCCACTCTCCTGCGCATGATCGCCGGTCTGGAGGAAATCTCCGAAGGAGATCTCCGTATCGACGGCGAAAGGGTCAACGAAACCGCCGCCTCCAAGCGCGGCATCGCCATGGTCTTCCAGTCCTATGCGCTCTATCCGCATATGAGCGTCTACAAGAACCTCGCCTTCGGTCTCGAAACGGCAGGCTACAAGAAACCGGAAGTCGAAGCGCGGGTGCAGAAGGCCGCCGATATCCTGCAGATCGGCCCGCTGTTGCAGCGCAAGCCGAAGGCGCTTTCGGGCGGTCAGCGCCAGCGTGTAGCCATCGGCCGCGCCATCGTCCGCGAGCCGAAAATCTTTCTCTTCGATGAGCCGCTCTCCAACCTCGATGCCGAACTGCGCGTGCAGATGCGCGTCGAAATCGCCAAGCTGCACCAGACGCTAGGCAGCACGATGATCTATGTGACGCATGACCAGGTGGAAGCCATGACCATGGCAGACAAGATCGTGGTGCTGCGCGACGGCCGCATCATGCAGGTCGGCCGACCGCTCGATCTCTACAATAATCCGGCCAATCAGTTCGTGGCCGGCTTCATCGGTTCGCCGAAGATGAATTTCCTCTCCGCAAAAGTGGCTGCAGGGGACAGTTCCAACCGCACCATCGAGGTGGCCGGCCAGCGCATCGTGCTGGAAACGCCGGTGGCGGCGCAACAGGGCGAACCGCTTACCTTCGGCGTGCGTCCCGAACATGTGAATCCGCAGGCCCAATCCTCGCTCGGCGACGCCTCTATCCAACTCGTGGAACATCTCGGCGGTTCGACGGTGGTTTACACCAGCACCCCCGACGGCCAGCCCGCCACCGTGCTGCTGGACGGCCAGCGCCAAATCCGCATCGGCGAGACCATTCCCTTTGCCTTTGATCTTTCGAAGACGCATCTGTTCGGGGCGGATGGGCGGCGGATATGAGAACGAGTGGGTGAGTTGTCTCACCATAGGGCTGCTAACGAAATCCGCTAAGCTTGCGTTCGTCATCCTCGGGCTTGTCCCGAGGATCTGCAACATGTTGATTTTGTTCAACGTGATTAGATCCTCGGCACAGGGCCGAGGATGACGTCGCGTGGGAGGTTTTCGATCGTGCACTAATCGGCCGCTCTGTGGCCAGCGAGTATCTTGCTTAGCGTCACCGCATCTTCCCCAAACTGGCCGATGTCATCACCCCCGACGAATTCCAGCATAGCATAGGCCGGTTTCGTCCATTCGCTCTCCGGCAATACATCCACGCACGCCCGCCAATAGTCCGCACGTTCGCGAAGCGGCAGGCGGCTGGCGTCGGCGAGCCAGGCGAAAACATGCAGGTGGCAGATGCGTGGGCCGAGTGCGGATATTTCCGTCAGTGCGTCCTTCAGCGGCAGGCCGGGGGCGGGTTGCCAGTAGAAAAAGAGGTTGGGCATTGGCAAATCCTGCATGAGTTGCAGGGCCGAGGGCAGGGTGTCCGTCAGCGAATTGGGGTGGTATTCGAGGCCGATCGTCATGCCGTAGTCTTCCGCCCGGCGGGCGATGGACGCCAGCGCCTCCGTTGCTGCGCGGCGTTCTGCGGGAGAGTAGTCCGTGGAAGGGCGTTTGCGGCTGCCGGGCCAGATGCGGATATGGCCGGTGCCGAGCGCCTTTGCTGTTTCCAGCACGGCGGTCATGTCCTCGGGCGAAAAATCGGGTGCGAAAATGTAGGAGCCGTAGGAAGACACGGTGAGGCCCGCTTTCGCCGTCCGTTCGGCGGCATCCCTTGCATTGGCAAGGTCGCCGGGCGGCACATGGATATCCGCACCCCATTCGATTGCCCTGACGCCATTTGCGGCGGCAAGGTCGATGACGGCCTGCACCGGCAGGGAGCGGAAGGTGACGGAGCAGAGGCCCGGCTCAAACAGTCTCATGCGATCAGTTCCAGATGTTCAGGACGCACCTGCTGTTGCAGGGGTGCTTGGCGGCAGAAGCGTTCGATTTCGGCAATCGCCATGTCGCCGAGCCTTGCACGTTCAAGGCCGGTGGCGCCGGCGATATGCGGCGTCAGAAAGACGTTCGGCAGGCTGTAGAAGGGTGACTCGGGTGGCGGCACTTCCGGGTCGGTCACGTCGATGACGGCTTCGATGCGTCCGGTTTTCAGTTCGGCCAGAAGCGCGTCTTCATCCACCAGCGCGCCGCGCGCCGTATTGATCAGGGTTGCGCCGTCCTTCATGCGGGCAAGCGCTGCCGCGCCGATCATATGCCGTGTCTGCGGCAGGGAGGGTGCATGCAGGGAAATGACATCACTCACCGCCATCAGTTCCTCGAGCGCGACAAGACGCACACCGAGCTTTTCCGCCTCCGCTACGCTCAGGAGCGGATCGAAAAGCATGAGGTTGAGATCGAACGGTTGCAACAGATTGATGACGCGGCGTCCGATCCGCGATGCGCCGACGATGCCGACCGTCAGGCCGAGATTGCCGATGGCCTGCGCCTGTAGTCGCTCGACAGGCGCGCGGTCGCGATGCTCCAGATAAAGACGTCGGAAGCCGAAAGTGCGCTTGCCGGCCAGCAGGATCATTGCCAGCGAAAATTCGGCGACCGGCTGCGCATTCGCCTCTGCCGCGCTGCATACGGTAATGCCACGATCAAACACCGCTTGCGACAGGAAATATTTGACCGTGCCGGCGGCATGGGAGATCAGGCTGAGACGCGGCATCAAGGCCAGTTCCCGCGCGCCGATATCCGGACAGCCCCAGCCGGTTAAGAGAATATCCGTCCGCGCCAGCTGCTCTTTCACTGAAGCGGCGTGGAAATCGCAGATTCGCCCTGCGTCGAGAATCTCGACGCTCTGCGACAGCCTTTCAAGAGCCTGCGGTGTCAGCACATGCTGCGTTCGCTCCGGGTCCATGGCGAGGCTGAGACGCGGAAGCGGGCTCGTCATTGCGGCTCTCCCGTTGCCGCCATGCTGCTGACCGGAACGCCCTGTTCCGCAAACAGGCGGTCGAGCGCATCAATATCCGGAAGTGCCGGAACCGTCGCCAGTGCTTTTTCGCTTTCTGGCCCGGCCACCCCCGCAAAGACCGCGCAGGCAAGCAGGGTTTCGCCCGCCGAAATCTCGCCCCGCAATTGCGGCACCGTGGTCTTGGCGTTGATGAGATTGGTGTTGGGCAGCGCCTTCAGCGCCACGCCGTGACGGGTTATGCTGGAGCCGAGATCGATGATGGCGGATATGTCGGCGCCGCAATCGGCTGTCGCCCGGCCCGCCTCTTCGCTCACGGCATCACGGTCGCCGTCGTTGCGGCTGATGGCGAAGCCGCCTTCGGTTACCGAAAGGGGGCGGGTCGACCTGATCCGGTGCAGCCTGATATGCCAGTCGCCAGCCGCAACCTGCGTCGTTTCAACCGCCACATCCGGGAACGGCTTCCACGTTGCTCGCAGGCTTGCCCCGGCCAGCAGAACCTTCTCGTTGGTCTCGCGCACGCGGTAATGCAGGCCGTCTTCGGAAAAGGCCAGCATGTTGTCGAAACCGTTGGTCTTGAAACCACGCTCGTCCACTTCCACGCCGAAACCGTAACGGGAGGAATAGGCGAATTTGGCATATTTTTCCGGCCCGCCACGCATGGAAAGGTTTTCCTGGCCGCTGGAAAGCGCCGTGACATTGCCTGTCGCCCGCATCATCACCATGCCGGGATGAACGAGCGGCCTTGGTCTTGCGGATGTGTCAGGCTGTTTTTCCTCCGCCTGCCAGAAGGGGTGGCTTTCCGGCAGGGCCAGCGGCAGAAAGGCCTTGAAGGCCCAGTAGGGCGAACCCGCCGAATTATAGCTTTCGGACATGGTAAGCTGCGGATAGGCGTAACCGATGGAGAGCACGCCGTCGCGGTCGGCAATCGGCTTTTTCGCCCACCAGCGCAGATGCTGCAGATAAAGCCCCTTGATCTCTCCCCAGGGCAGCGCCTCCTCATCCGCAAAGGCCAGACCTGCCCAGAAGCCGCCGCAGGCGAAGCGGTAGGTCATGGAGCGCCCGAAGGCGAGGGTGCCGCCATCCTCATCGAACCAGCTGGCGAAATCGCCGGCGAAGAGGCGAGCGCGCTCGCGGTAGCGTTCGGCATAGGCATCATCAGGCTTGCTGAGCTTCGCGTAGATCAGGCCGTAAAAATGCATGGCGAAGGCGATGTAATGGTCTATGCGGCGATAATTGCCGTCACGATACCAGCCGTCGGCGATATAAAACTCGTCCAGTTCCTTCTGGAATGTCTCGGTCAGGCTGCGATCGAATTCGATGCCGAGGTGATCAAGCGCCATATCGACCATCACCCGGAAAAACTTCCAGTTATTATCGGCGTAATTGCGCTCGCGCGCCGTCAGCAGATAACGCCGCACATTGTCCTTCTGCGCATCGGACAGCGGTTCCCACAGGCGCTGCGGCGCAAGCCGCAGCGCAAACCCGATTGCGGCAAGCTCCACCAGCCGCTGGTCTTTCTGGCGCACGTCGCCCCAATATTCGGGATGGGAAGGATCGGTGCCGTTGGCTATTCCCCGTGCCAGAAGCGGCCAATGGTCGAAATGATCGCCACTGAGCGCAAGCGGTGCGATGCCCCAGAGCGGCCGGGCGAAACCTTCCAGATCGGCCGCCGCCCGGTCGAAATGCGCGGCAGCCCCGCTGAGCGTCACTCTCGCGCCGCCCGGCGAAAAATAGGCAAGAAGCGGCGCGAAACTGTCATCCAGCGCCCGCCGGACATCGGCGCGGCTTTTGAGCGGATTGCCGTGCAGCGGATTAAACCTGGCCATATTTACCTTGGTCATGGTGTCATGCATCGCGTGTCGCCTTTCCCGTCTTTTTCGCCTTGCCGGCCGTCTGTCCTTCCACCAGCTGCACGCCAAGCTGCACCTGGCGGGCATTGGCGGAAGGTTCAGTCAGCCGGCGGCGCATCAGTTCCACCGCCTCGCGGGCGATTTCGCGCCGGTCGACCCGGATCGTGCTGAGACGGGGCGTGGAAAGTTCGGCAAAGGGCAGGTCGTCGAAGCCGATGATGGAAAGATCGTCCGGTACGCCGAGGCCAAGCTCCTGCGCTGCCCCCAGCGCACCGAGCGCAATCGCGTCATTCATGCAGAAAATACCGGTGAGTTCAGGGTTTTTGGCCAATAGCTGACGAACCGCATCGCCCGCTTGCCCGAAACCGCTATCCGCCGTCGAAAGCAGAAACTCGTCATAGGTCGCTCCCTCTTCCTCGAGGATCGTGTGGCGAAAGCCGCGCATACGTTCTCTTATGGTGTGGCGATGATGCGGGCCGATATAGGCGACCTTACGGTGGCCGAGTTCCAGAAGCCGCCGCGCCGCCATCGCGCCGCCATAAAAATTGGAAGGCGAGACGCAATCCAGCATCATCGAGGGATCGGCGCTATTGACCAGAACCGGTTGCAGCACACCCTGCGTGATGCGGTGGATGATTTCATCCTCGGGATCGAGACCGATGGCGAGAAGACCGTCCACCTCGCAGACCCGCTGCGTCAGGGCGTCGTCGATCTGCTTCTGGTGCAAAAGCCTGATATCGAGTTCGAAACCATCCGTCTGGGCAAGGCTGCGCAGCATGTCGAAAATATCGTGATAAAAAGCGCCGATATCGCCAGTCGCCCTTTCGGCGGACATGAGGGCAAGGATTTTCTTGCCCTCCAGCGGCACACCGCCGGCTTGGGTTGTGGCCGGCCGCAATGGATAACCAAGCTCCGCCGCTACCCCCAGAACCTTGGTCTGGATGGATGCGCTGATACCCTTTTCCCCTGCGAGAACCCGCGAGACGGTGCTGATGGAAACGCCGGCGCGCTGGGCGATATCCGACTGGCGCGGGCGGCTGATGTCGGGCGTATCGTTCATATCGTCTCCTGCGCTTGCAAAAAAATCTAATATGATGCAAATATTGCAAACTAAGAAAATTTGCAAGAATTTAAGTGGTCAGTAAAAAATTTGCAAAACGCGGGAGGAGCAGATGCAAACTATCGACAGACGTGGATTTTTGGTGACGGCGGCGCTGGCCGGTCTCGGCGTGGCGGCGGGCGGTTTTCGCGCGGCCGCGGCCGAAACCCGGCTTCGCTGCGTATGGTGGGGATCTGCCGACCGCAGCAAGC
The DNA here is from genome assembly GCF_900188475.1 of Agrobacterium sp. 719_389. Lineage (NCBI taxonomy): Bacteria > Pseudomonadati > Pseudomonadota > Alphaproteobacteria > Hyphomicrobiales > Rhizobiaceae > Agrobacterium > Agrobacterium sp. 719_389. Next base: position 53,099 of record NZ_FYEM01000015.1, on the reverse strand, counting down.
GCACCAACGACGTGATCGCCCTTTACCAGAAGGCGAACCCGCAGACGGAGATCAGCGGTGAGATGATCGCCGGTTCCGATTACTGGACCAAGCTCGCGACATCGATGGCGGGACGGAACGTCGCCGACATCTTCCAGCTAGAACCTTCCACCATTGCCGATTATTCCGGCCGTGGCGCCTGCATGGAGCTGGACCAGTTCGTCGGCAAGTCGCTTGATCTTTCCACCTTCGGCAAAAGCGAAGTCGATCTCTGCCGTATCGATGGCAAGCTTTACGGCGTCGGCCTCGGGCTGAATTCCTTCTGCATGATGTATGACGCCGATACGCTGAAGGAAGCCGGCGTTTCCGTGCCGCAGGACCAGATCACCTGGAAGGCGCTGGCGGAACTGGCGCGCGATTTCAAGAAGAACGGCCCGGCAAAACGGAACTATTGGGCGGTGCCTTATGGTGCGCGTTATCACTATGTTTTCGATGTCTGGCTGCGCCAGCGCGGCAAGCTTCTGTTTCAGGACGGCACCATCGGCTTCAACAAGGAAGATGCGAAGGAATGGTTCGCCTATTGGGAGGACCTGCGCGAGAACAAGCTCTGCGTTTCCGCCGATATCCAGACGCGTGACGACAATACCATCGAATCCAACGCCCTGACGCTTGGCAATTCGGCCATTGGTTTTGCCTATTCCAACCAGCTTGTCGGTTATCAGAAGCTCAATAAACAGACGCTGTCCATCGGCATGCTGCCGGGTGAGGGGGCGGGCAAGCCGACCGGGCATTATTACCGGCCTGGCCTCATCTGGTCCATCTCGTCCACCTCGACCAATGCGGAAGCGGCGGCGAAATTCATCAACTTCTTCGTCAATGATCTGGAAGCGGGCAAGGTGCTCGGCGTCGAGCGTGGCGTGCCGCCGGCCAAGGTCGTGCGCGAGGCATTGTTGCCAAGCCTCAACGAGACCGAGCGCAAGACGGTGGATTATATCGAAAGCCTGTCGGGCAAGCTCGATTCCTATCCGGAGCCCGCCCCGATCGGCGCCAACGAGTTTGACCGTGGCGTGATGCGTCCCATCGCCGATTCGCTCGCCTTCGGCCGCGCCAGCGTGGATGAAGCGGCGCAAAACCTCGTCGACACCGGCACGCGGACCCTGCGCAAGCGCGGCTGACGACGAAACGGGCGCCGCCACACGGAATCGAAGCCGTGTGGCGGTGCTTTTTATGAAGTGCCTGAGATAAATGGCGCTTCACGCCGTTCAAAATGGTCTGTACGACAAACAGTACTGGACAAGTATATGGCATTTAAGCCAGAAATTCTGATCTGGATCGATAAATCTGAAGATTAGAATATGGCGCCCAATTTCCTTCTCGTTGATGCTGAAAAAGAGTTCGATGTCCTGAAAGCGGCGGCGTCGCTGATCCGCGTGCAGATATTGAAGCTGCTGCACGAGGCGAGCGGCCTCAATGTCAACGAAATTGCGCAGAGGCTGGATTTGCCGCAGTCCACAGTTTCCGCCGGCGTGGCCGTTCTCGAGGAGGCGGGGCTGCTGCGAACCGAGACGCGCAAGGCGCGCAAGGGCAACCAGAAAATCTGCTTCGCCACCTGTGACGAACTCATCGTTTCCTTCCGCAAACCCGAGGCTCCGGCAGCATCAAATTACATCGCGGTCGCCATGCCGCTCGGCCTTTATACCCAGAGTTCGGTCACCGCGCCCTGCGGTATCTGCTCGCCGGAGGGCATTATCGGCCTTCTTGATGTGCCCGATACTTTCATGGATCCAGACCGGATGAAGACGGCGCTGCTGTGGCTGACATCGGGCTTCGTGGAGTATCAATTCCCCAATAATGCCAAGATTCAGGGGCGGAGCGTCGAGGAAATAGAGTTTTCGATGGAGGTTAGTTCCGAGGTGCCGGGAACGCACAGCGACTGGCCCTCGGACATTACGCTGTCCGTCAACGGCAGGGAAATCGGTGTCTGGACATCGCCCGGGGACTTCGGCGACAAGCGGGGCGTGTTTACGCCTGACTGGTGGAAGCTTTCCGGTTCCCAATACGGCATGCTCAAGACCTGGCGCATCACCGCGCAGGGAACCTATGTCGACGGAACCCGGATTTCGGATGTGACGCTCGCAGATATTGATCTCGCCAGCCACCGCTCCATCCGGTTGCGCATCGAGGTCAAGGCCGATGCAAAACATCCGGGCGGGCTGAATATCTTTGGCCGCGGCTTCGGAAATTACGATCAGGACATCGTCCTGCGCCTGCGCACCGCTGACTGATCCAGCCAATTTTCAAAAGTATGATTTTCGCGGTTGACAGGCGCGGATTCCCTCGGCAACTATATTATCAAATATGGTTCATATCATATTTTGAGATATAAATGCGCAGGGAGGAGAGCCTATGAAAGCGCGGGTTTCAGTCCACCGGGACTTCCGGATTGGGCGTATCGACGATCGTCTGTATTCCGCCTTCATCGAGCATATGGGGCGTGCGATTTATGGCGGGATTTATGAGCCCGGCCATCCGCAGGCGGATGCAAACGGCTTTCGCCAGGACGTTCTGAAATTTGTTCAGGACCTGAAAATTCCGGCCATCCGTTATCCCGGCGGCAACTTCGTTTCGGCCTATCGCTGGGAAGACGGCATCGGGCCGCGCGACCAGCGCCCGATCCGTCTTGACCTCGCATGGCGCTCCAAGGAAACCAACCAGATCGGCATCAACGAGTTCGCCGACTGGGCGCAGATGGCCGGTATCGAGATGATGCTTGCCGTCAATCTCGGCTCCCGTGGTCTGGATGACGCCCGCAACTTCCTCGAATATGTGAATTTTCCGGGCGGCACCGCGCTGAGCGATCTGCGCCGCAGCCACGGCACGGAAAAACCCCACGGCGTGAAAATGTGGTGCCTTGGCAACGAGATGGACGGCCCCTGGCAGATCGGCCACAAAACCGCGGTGGAATATGGCCGCCTGGCGAACGAGACGGCCAAGGCCTTCAAGGGTTTCGATCCGACGATTGAAGCGATTGTCTGCGGCAGCTCCAATGACGGCATGCCGACCTATCCCGAATGGGAGCGCGAGGTGCTGGAGGAGTGCTATGAGAATGTCGACCACATCTCGCTGCACAAATATTTCGGCAATAACAGCCGCGACACGCTGAATTATTTCGGCAAGATCGAGGAAACTGGGCGTTACATCCAGACCATCGCCGGCGTCATCGATTATGTGAAGGCGAAGAAGCGCGCCAAGAACGATGTTTCCATCTGCTTCGACGAATGGAACGTCTGGTATCACATCCGCGAAGAAGACGGCAAACGCATCAAGAGCTGGGACTGGCCGGAAGCGCCCGCACTTCTGGAAGAGACATACAACTTCGAAGATGCGCTTTTTGTCGCCGGCCTGCTCAACGAGTTCATCCGCCGTTCGGACCGCGTGCGCATCGCCTGCATCGCCCAGCTCGTCAATGTCATCGCCCCCATCCGGGCGGAAAAGAACGGGCCGGCCTGGCGTCAGACGATCTATTATCCCTATCAGTTCGCCTCGCTTTATGGCCGTGGTGTTGCGCTGAACGTTGCGGTCGATTGCCCGACTTATGATTGCAACGCGGCCGATGACGTCAAATATCTGGATGTCGCCGGTGTCTATGACGAGGCGGAAGGCATGGTGACGCTGTTCGTGCTCAATCGTCATCTGACCGAGGCGGCAGAGGTCAATGTCAGCCTCACCGGCTTCTCCTCCGCCACGCTCGATTTGCATCTGGCCATGGCGGGCTATGACCTGCGTGTCGGCAACGGCCCGGATCAGCCGGATCGCGTCGTGCCGGTGCAAGGCAGCGGCGTCGGTGTCGAGGACGGGGCGCTGAAGGGTTCCGTGCCGGCGCTGTCATACCATGTGCTGCGGTTGAAGGTTCAGTGAGGCGGCCATGGGTGTCCGTCTCAACAATATCGCCAAGTCCTTCGGCTCCTTCGCTGCGATCCGGGATGTCTCGATGGAAATCCCGACCGGCAGTTTTGCGGTCTTCGTCGGGCCTTCCGGCTGCGGCAAATCCACATTGCTGCGCATGATCGCTGGTCTTGAGGAGACCAGCGGCGGCCATATCGCCATCGACGACCGTGATGTCACGGCCGTCGAACCGGCCGATCGCGGTGTCGCGATGGTGTTCCAGAACTATGCGCTTTATCCGCATCTCAGCGTGTTCGAGAACATGGCCTTCAGCCTGCGTCTCGCGCGCCGCCCGAAAGCGGAGGTGAATGAGAGAGTGGGCGAGGCTGCCCGCATCCTGCAGCTTGAAGACCACCTGCATAAAAAGCCGTCGCAGCTTTCCGGCGGCCAGCGGCAGCGCGTGGCGATAGGCCGCGCGATCGTCCGCCAGCCGAAGGTCTTCCTGTTCGATGAGCCGCTTTCGAACCTCGATGCGGAGCTGCGTGTCCAGATGCGTCTGGAGCTGACACGGCTTCATCGCAAGCTCGGCGCCACGATGATCTATGTCACGCATGACCAGGTGGAGGCCATGACGCTTGCGGACAAGATTTTCGTGCTGAAGGGCGGCGTGGTGCAACAGGCGGGTGCGCCGCTTACCCTTTATGACGATCCGGATAACCGCTTCGTGGCGGGTTTCATCGGCTCGCCGGCGATGAACTTCCTGCAGGCGGAAATTGTCGAGCAGGCAAACGGCGTCGTGACGCTTTCGCTCGATGGCGGCCAGAGACATCTCGAAGCGCGGCTTTCACAGCCTGTTTCCACCGGCCAGCGGGTCGAAATCGGCGTTCGGCCGGAACATCTGATGATTTCGCAAGATGGCGCCCTGCCTGTCAATGTCGAGGTGGCGGAGGAGTTGGGTGATGTCTCCTACCTCTATACTCGCGCGCTGTCCGGCAAGGAAATCATCGTGCAACGTCAGGGATCGCGCGAAAGTCTGGACGGCCGGTCCGTGTCGCTGAGCGCTGCGCCCGACCATATTCTGGTTTTCGACACGGACGGCAAAAGGTTGCGATAGGCGCGAGGAGGCGTCTTTCGATGCAGCAGACCGCCTCTTCAAGGGGTGTTTCCACATAAACGGGAGGAGTGAACGATGCGATTGATCAAGACATTGCTTGTTGGCACGGTTCTGGGTTTGACCGCCCTGCCGGCGCTGGCCAAACAGGATATCGTCTGGTGGGACTTTCTGTCCGGCGGTGACGGCGTGCGCATGAAGGCGCTGATCGATGCCTTCAACAAGGAGCACCCGGATATCCAGGTCAAGGGGACGACGCTGGAATGGGGCGTTCCCTTCTATACCAAGGTGCGGACCGCCTCTGCCGTCGGGGAAGGGCCTGATGTTATGACCTACCACCTGTCGCGTGCGCCGCTCGCCCTGCAGGAAAAGGTGCTGAGCGAGATTACCGACAAGGATCTCGAGGAGGCCGGCCTGAAGAAAGACGATTTCTTCGGCGCGCCGCTTGAAGCGGCGACCCATGACGGCAAGCTTTATGGCGTGCCCTTCGATATTCACGCGCTTGTTCTTTATTACAATGCCGATCTCCTGAAAGGCTCGCCCTACCTCGATGCCGAAGGCAAGTTGACCGGCATCCAGACGATGGATGATTTCGAAAAGGCGCTGGCCTGGGCGAAGGAAAAGGGTGTCCAAACGCCGGTCACCTATCAGTCCGGCGGCGAAGCCGGTGTCTGGCGCGTCTTTTACACTTTGTTCTCGCAACAGGGTGGCGAACTCGTCACCAATGGTGAGGTTCTGGCCGGCGACAATGCCGAAAAGGCCGCCAAGGCAATCGACACCATGTCGAAATGGCGCGAAAACGGCTGGGCGCCGGAACAGGCTGAGTATCCTGCCTCCGTCGCGCTCTTCTCCGCCGGAAAATCCGCCTTCCAGCTGAACGGTGTCTGGGAAGTGCCGACCTACAAGGACCTGGAGAAAAACGGCAAGCTGGGCTTCAAGTGGAGCGCGGTCGAGGTTCCGCCCTTCATGGGCAAACGCGCCACCTGGGCGGATTCGCACGCTTTCGCCATCCCCAATCAGGGCGACAAGACCGTTTCCGGTGAAAAGCGCGCCGCCGTGATGAAGGTGATCGGCTGGATGGAAAAACACGCCATCAGCTGGGCCGATGCCGGCCATATTCCGGCCTATAAATCGATCACCGAAAGCAGCGAATACAAGGCGATGCAGCCGAACGCCACCTATGCATCGCTGGCGGAAGCGGCGGTGTTCGATCCGAAGACGACGATCACCGGTGTGGCCTCGCCCGCCTATGATGCAGCTCTCAACGTCATCGCGCCGGCCATTCAGGGCTTCATGAGCGGCACGGATGCGGTGGAGCAGATCAAGGAAGAGCTGCAAAGCAAGCTGAAGTAACAGAACCTGCCCTCCGGTTTCTGGCCGGAGGGCAGCACACAATGCAAGGTCCCGGAGACACTCCATGGCTATGATTGAAAACCGGCGCAAGAAATCGCTGATCGCGCTGTCGATGGTGACGCCGTTCATCGTGGTCTTCGTCACATTCTTCCTTTACCCGCTGATCGAGATGGTGCGCATCAGTTTCACCGATGCGCCGCTGATCGGCGACGGTGACTGGGTGGGGTTTGCGAACTACGCAAAGCTGCTGAGCGACCGCCTCTTCGTCACGTCGCTGAAAAACAACGGCTATTTCGTGCTTCTGACCGTCGTGCCGACGACCGTCATCGCCCTGATGATCGCTCTCGCCGTCAGCCGCCTTTCGGGCGTGAAGCAGACGATTGCCATGAGCCTGTTTTTCCTGCCCTATGTGCTGCCGGTTTCGGTCGTCACGGAAATCTGGGCGTGGATGCTCGATCTGCAGTTCGGCATTCTCCAGCCGGTGATTTCGCTGATTGCCGGCAAACCGGTCGCGGTTTTCAAGAATCCCTACTGGGTCATGCCGATGGTCGCCGTCGTCACCATCTGGTGGACGAACGGTTTCAACGTGCTGCTGTTCATCGCCGGTTTGCGCAATATTCCGGCGGAGCTTTATGAGGCGGCCTCACTTGACGGCGCAACGACGTGGCAGCGCTTCTGGCGGGTGACTTGGCCGCTTCTCTGGCCGGTCACGGCGCTTATTCTCACATTGCAATTGATCCTGCAGCTGAAGATATTCGACCAGATCTATCTCCTGAGCGGCGGCGGGCCCTTCAATTCCAGCTTCGTGCTGCTGCTCAAGGTCTATCGCGAGGCGTTCCAGCTGAACAATGGCGGTTACGCCTCCGCCGTGGCCACCGTGCTCTTCCTGCTGATCGTCACCGTTTCCATTCTCCAGTTCCAGTTGCTGCGCATCCGGAGGAACTCATGAGCTTCACGAAAAGACTAGAAAATGTCGTTCTGACCCTGCTGACATTTTCGGCGGCGCTCGTTTGGATATTTCCGCTCTATTGGGGTTTCGTGACGTCGCTACGTTCGGACAATAATGTTGCCGGCAACATGTCGCTGCTGCCAGATGAGTTTCAGCTGGGGGCTTATGTGAACGCGCTCTTCAACACGCGGCTGTTGACCTGGTACGTAAATTCAATCGGCACCGCCGCAATCGTCACGGTCTCCGTGCTGCTGATTTCGATGCTGTGCGCCTATGCCCTGTCGCAGATCCGCTTTCCGGGACGGCGTCTGCTTTATGGCGTCGTGCTTGCGAGCTTCATGGTGCCGGCGCAGACGCTCGTCGTCACCCAGTTCATCCTGATGAAGAACCTCAACCTCATCAACACCTGGGCGGGCATCATCCTGCCGCAGCTCATCACGCCCATCGTCATCATCGTTTACAAGCAGTTCTTCGACAGCGTGCCGAAGGAGATGCGCGAAGCGGTGGTTCTGGATGGCGGCGGCGAATATACCATCCTGTTCAAGGTCTATCTGCCGCTGAACTGGGGGATCACCACCGCCATGGCGATCGTGACTTTCATCACGGTGTGGAACGCCTTCTTCTGGCCCTTCCTGGTCGTCACCTCTGAAAACATGATGACGATCCCCGTCGGCATCACCCAGGTCAACGACACTTTCGGCATTGTTTATGCGCGCCTGATGGCCATAGCCATGCTGGCGGCGCTGCCGGTCATCATCGCCTATGTCATCTTCCAGAGGCGCGTGACGGAAGCGATCATGATCTCGTCCGGCGTGAAGGGGTGAGGGCGGCGCTGCTTAGATGACGTGGGCATTGTGCAGGGCGGTCAGCACCTCGTTCTTGAGGTGTGCGAGTTCAGGAGATCGCCGGTCGCGCGGGCGCGGCACATCCACCTCTATCCGCTGCTGGATACGGCCATCATGGGCGCCCATCATGTAGATCCGGTCGCCGAGATAGAGCGCCTCGTCGATATCGTGGGTGACGAGCAGGAAGGAAATGCCGCGCTGTTCGATGAGCTTCAGCACAAGGTCCTGCAACTTCATACGGGTGAAGGCATCGACCGCACTGAAAGGTTCATCGAGCAGCAGAATGCGCGGCTCGGTATAGAGCGCCCTTGCGATCGCCACGCGTTGCGCCATGCCGCCCGAAAGGGCCTTCGGCAGCGCGCCGCCGTGGCCGCTCAAACCGACATCGTCAATCAACCCCTTCACGCGCTCGACATCATATTTCCTTCCGGCCGCATAACCGATGTTTTCGGCAACCGTCAGCCAGGGCATCAGGCGGGGCTCCTGAAAGACAAAGGCGATGGGCGGTGAGTCCGATGCCTTTTCCTCGTCCTGCTGAATTCTGACAGCGCCTGAAAAACGCCGGTCGAGGCCGGCGGCGATGCGCAGCAGCGTGCTCTTTCCGCAGCCGCTGGGGCCAAGGAGAACCGCCGCTTCGCCATCACCCAGCGTGAACTGGATATCCTGAAGGATCACTGTGTCGCCGAAAGCCTTTTCGCGCACATCGACATTGAGCAAACTCATCGCAGGCGTCCTTCCTGCTGAAGGGGATAGGTGTCGCGCCAGCGCAGGCAGCGGTCTTCGACGATCTTGAAGAGGCTGTCGGAAATCTTGCCCAGCACCGCAAGGCAGATGATGGCGATCATGACGAGATCAGGTCGGGAAAGCTCCCGTCCGTCGGAAAGCATGTAGCCGATACCTTCTGACGCGGCCAGAAGTTCGGCCGCAACGACACTCAGCCAGGCAAGCGACAGCCCGTAACGCAGGCCCGTGAAGAGATGCGGCAGCGAGGCGGGAATGAAAATCCGCCAAACCAGCACGGGCAGCGGCTGACGATACATCTCGCCCACCTCCACCAGCTTGCGGTCGACATTTCGGATGCCCGAGAAGAGATTGAGATAAACCGGAAAAAACGCGCTTTTGGCGATCAGCACGATTTTCGAGGTTTCGCCGATGCCGAACCAGATCATCAGCAGCGGCACCCATGCAAGGCTTGGGACCGCCCGCAGCGCCTGAAATGTCGGCTCGAGATAACGTTCGGCGGCAATCACCAGGCCAACGAGCGAACCGACGATGATGGCGAGCAGGGAGCCGATGACGAAGCCGACAAAGACGCGCGCGGTACTGGCCGCGACATTCGTCCACAAGGGGCCTTCCGCAAGTCGCAGGAAAGTGTCGTAAAGTTCGGAGGGCGGCGGCAGCACATAGGGGCTGACCCAGCCGAGGCGAACGAAAAGCTCAAGCAGCAGCAATGATCCGACCGGCACGATTGCGCCGCGCAGATCAAAGCGGCCAAGGAAATTCCCCACCCTTTGCACAAGCGGCAATCGGGAAGGGAACTGTTTCGCAGTCTGTTTCACGCGCTGGAATTCGCGCGGATGGGAATTCATGCGCCGAGTGCCTTTTTCGCCGGCGCCGGATCGATCAGCGATGACAGGACAGTGTCGACATTGACGCCCGGGCGCAGAACGTCGTCGCCCAGGAGTGGTGTGACGATGCGGATCGAGTTCAGCAATTCCTCACCGGGAACGGGATCCTTCCAGTCGCGCTTTTCGATCGTCAGCTTAGTGATCTTGGGATCGTTGCCGGTGACCTGCGTGACAAAATCGATGAATTCGCCGTTGTTTTCACGGATCCATTTCTGCGTCTGCACCCAGACGCCAAGAAGCCTGTCGACCGCTTTCGGGTGCTTCGCCAGAAACTCCTCGGAAACGCTGAAGACGCTGCCGTCGCGCCAGCTGCGCTCATCGAAAATCGCCCGGTCGCCCGCAAGCTCGGCCTGGGAGGTATGCGGATCGATGCCGACCCAGGCATCCACCTGACCCTGCTGAAGCGCGTTGAAACCTTCCGGATGCTGCAGGTTCACGACCTTGAGGTCATCGATGGACAGCTTGTTCTGGTCAAGCGCGCGGACGAGGGTGAAATAGGGCGCGGTGCCCTTGGTGACCGCAATGGTTTTGCCCTTGAGATCGGCGACGGTCTTGACCGGCGAGTCCGGGCGCACCTGAATGATGGAGGAACCGCCCCAGCTCGCCACATAGATAACCTTCAGCGGCACGCCGTTGGCGCGGGCGAGAAAGGCTGATAGTGCGGCCGAGCCGGCAAAATCCGTCGAGCCGACTTTCAGGAATTCGAGCGAATTGTTGCTGCCGCGGGATTGCACCCAGGTGATCTTGGTGCCGACATCCTTGAAAGCTTCCTCAAGCCAGCCCTTGTTCTTTATCAGCAGCGTGTGCGAGGAGTAAAACCCCCAGTCCAGCTTCAGCTCCGCAGGAAATTCCGGCGAACTCTGGGCCAGGGCATTGCCCGTGACAAGTGGTGCTGCGAGCGCGCCGGCAATGCCGAATTTGAGGATCTGGCGGCGGGAATGTTCGGCCTTCATGTTAATTCACCTAATTTATGTAATTTGTATACTTTAAGGGTATGGGCGGGTGTTTTTGAGGTCAATCCGCCGTTCTGGAACCCCATGCCAAACTTTGCGACCGGCGTGGAAAATCTCCCTACCGCGAGCGGGATCGGCGCGACGGCGCGTTATTCAGGGAAAAAACGATTGGCCGGCCGTTGCAGACCAAGATGGTCGCGCAATGTCGGCCCCTCATAGTCCTTGCGGAACAGCCCGCGCCTTTGCAGTTCCGGCACCACCTGCGTCGTGAAGCCGTCAAGGCCGGCAGGCAGGAAAGGGAAGGTGACATTGAAACCGTCCGAGCCCTCTTCGTGGAGCCATTGCTCCATTTCGTCGGCGATGGTCTTCGGCGTACCGACGAAGGCTAGACCCGCATAGCCGCCCAGCCGCTGGGCAAGCTGGCGCACCGTCAAGCCTTCGCTTCGGGCGAGCTCGATCACCCTTTCACGGCTGGATTTGCTGGCGTTCGTCTCGGGAATATCAGGCAGTGGGCCATCTGGATCGAAAGCCGAAACATCATGGCCAAGCGCAATCGAAAGCGAGGCGACGGCGCTGTCATAGTGGACAAGGCTGTCGAGTTTGGTGCGTTTGGCCTTGGCCTCTTCCACACTTTCACCCACGAGAACGAAAGCGCCGGGCAGGATGACAATTCCGTCGCGGGAACGACCCGCTGCGACGGTCCTGTCCTTGACGTCCTTATAAAAGGCCTTTCCTGCCGCAAGCGTGGGTGTTGCGGCAAAAACGACCTCCGCGGTTTCGGCGGCAAGCTGACGTCCCGGCTCCGATGCGCCGGCCTGCACGATGACGGGCCAACCCTGCACCGGACGTGCGATGTTGAGCGGTCCGCGCACGGAAAATTCAGGTCCCTTGTGATCAAGCACATGCATTTTTTCCGGATCGAAGAACAGCCCGCTATCGACATCCCGGATAAAGGCGTCGTCCGAAAAGGAATCCCAGAGGCCGGTGACGACATCGTAAAATTCCCGCGCACGGCCATAGCGCTCGGCATGGTCAGGCTGCTCCTCGCGGCCGAAATTCCGGGCTGCGTCGGGATTTGACGTGGTGACGATGTTCCAGCCGGCGCGGCCGTTGCTGAGGTGATCGAGCGAGGCGAAACGCCGGGCCACATGATATGGCTCATCGAATGTGGTGGAGGCGGTGGCGACCAGCCCGATGCGGGAGGTGACGGCGGCAAGCGCCGAAAGCAGGGTGAAGGGCTCAAAGGAGGTGACGGTGTGGCTGCGGCGCAATGCCTCCGTGGGCATGTTCAACACCGCCAGATGATCCGCCATGAAGAATGCATCGAATTTCGCGGCCTCGAGCTGTTGTGCGAAACGCGCGAGATGGGCGAAATTGAAATTCGCATCCGGAAAGGCGCCCGGATAACGCCATGCACCCGTGTGGAGACTGACGGGCCGCATGAAGGCGCCGAGATGCAGTTTGCGATCATTTGCCATGGGATTCGCTTTCGTTGATGTTCTCGGCTTGCGCGGCGTATTGCTGATGGCTTTAAATGCAGACAGGCCTTTGCTCGTCGCGACGATATCCCTGCCGGAGGATCGACGCGGCAAAGACTATTCCGATTATGATTTCCGAACCGAAAGATTTTTGCTGAAATTCTGCATTTGGCGATGATCCCATGGCGACAGCCGCTCGGTCATCTTCGAAGTGTAACAGCGGAGCGGCCGCAGTAAGACGGATGGCGGCAACCATCTTTCTGATGAATAAGTTTTATTAAGTGTATAAAAATCAGAATATTGGCTGAATTTCCTGATGTAATTTATCTGGTTTGATCAGCCGTAAGGCGCCAAGATTACCTCGATGCAGGAGCCGGTGCGGACGGACTATCCAAATCCGCACCGGAGCATTTTGCGCGGCGCTTAAACCGCCAGCAGTTTCTCATTCCCGATACGGGTGGTTTCGATGGCGCCCTCCGTTTCGATACGCTTGCCGGTGGCGGGATCGAAGAAATGAAGGTGGGCGGTGGGGAAGTCCAGCTGGACGCGCTGGCCGGGTTTTACCGAGAGGTCTTCACCGATGGCGGCGGAGAAGGTCTCGCCGGCGATATTGGCATGGACGATGCGGCCGGAGCCCAGTTCTTCGACGAAATCCACGATAGCCGGTACGCCCGCGCCTTCCGTGCTGACCACGCATTGTTCCGGGCGGATGCCGACAGTCACGTCGCGGCCGCGCAGTTCCAGTGCGGTTTCGGGGAAGAGTTTCACCGGTGTGCCATCCAGCATCACGGCAGGGGATTCCACCTCCACCCTTGTGGCAAACAGGTTCATGGCCGGCGAGCCGATGAAGGACGCCACGAAGGTGCTGGCCGGGCGGTGATAGATATCCAGGGGATGGCCGACCTGCTCGACATTGCCCTTGTTCATCACCACCAGCCGGTCGGCCAGCGTCATGGCCTCCACCTGATCATGGGTGACGAAGACGGATGTGGCGGAGAGGCGCTGGTGCAGCTTGCGGATTTCCGCGCGCATGGTCACACGCAGCTTGGCGTCGAGGTTGGAGAGCGGCTCGTCGAAAAGAAACACGGCAGGTTCACGGATGATGGCGCGGGCCATGGCGACACGCTGGCGCTGGCCGCCGGAAAGGGCGGCCGGCTTGCGCTCCAGATAATCGGAAAGGCCGACGATCTTTGCGGTTTCCTCGATGCGGCGCTGGCGTTCGGCCTTGGGAACACCGGCAACCTTCAGCGCATAGCCGATATTGCCGGCCACCGACATATGCGGATAAAGCGCGTAATTCTGGAACACCATGGCGCAGCCGCGTTCACGCGGCTCCAGCGTGTTGACCACGCGGCCGCCAATGGCGATTTCGCCCGAGGTGATGTCCTCCAGACCGGCGATCATGCGCAGCAGCGTGGATTTGCCGCAGCCGGAGGGGCCGAGGATGACGACGAATTCGCCGGAGTCGAAAGAGAGGTCCACGCCGTGCAGGGTGGGCGTCTTGCCGTAGGATTTACGAACCTGACGAATATCGATCTGAGCCATGATAGAAAACCTTGTTGTTGAGAGCCGCGCTGTTACTTGTCGGACGAGACGAGGCCGCGGACGAACCAGCGTTGCAGGAAGGCCACGACGAGAAGCGGCGGCAGAATGATGATGAGGGAGCCAGCCAGCGTGACGTTCCAGTCCGGCGTGCCGTCATCGGCGGGCAAAAGCGCGCGGAGCGACATCATCACCGTCTTGTAGGACGGGTCCGTGACCATCAGGAGCGGCCAGAGATACTGGTTCCAGGCATAAACGAACATGATGGTGGTGAGCGCCAGCATGTTGGTGCGCGACAGCGGCAGCAGCATGTCCACGAAGAAACGCGCCGCGCCCGAACCGTCCATGCGCGCGGCCTCCGCCAGCTCGTCCGGTATCGTCATGAAGAACTGCCGGTAGAGAAAGGTGCCGGTTGCGGTGGCGATCAGTGGCAAAGTAAGGCCGGCATAGGAGTTGAGGAGGTTCCATTCCAGCGTGACCTCGATGCCGAACAGACCGAGAATCGAGCGGAACGGCTGGAAAAGATCGGCGGCGACCGAATAGGTCGGCACCACGCGCACTTCGAGCGGCAGCATCAGCGTGATGAACACCGTCCAGAAGAACAGGTGTTTGAGCGGCGAGCGGAAGAACACGATCGCAAAGGCGGTGAAGGCCGAAAGGGCTACCTTGCCGATGGTGACCAGCGTCGCCATGATGATGCTGTTGAGGAGGGCGTTGCCGAGATTGGCGCGTTGCCAGGCAGCCTGCGCATTGGTGAAGAATTCGCCCTGCGGCATGAAGCTGAAGGGGACGCTGTTGACCTGCTGGACCGTCTGGCTGGCGCCGGAAATAACAACGATGAAGGGGCCGATGAGCAGGAGGAGGCCGGCCGCCATGATCGCATAGGTCAGGGCGTCGGCGTAAGGGGTGCGCTGGATCATGGCCGCCTCACTTGTAATGGACTTGCCGCTCGACAAAGCGGAACTGGATGAAGGTGAAGACCATGATGAGGCCGATGAGGACGAGGCTCTGCGCCGAGGCGCCGGAATAGTTCAGCCCCTCGAAGGCTTCGCTGACGATGCGATAGACCATCACTTCGGTGGCGTGGTTGGGGCCGCCCTCGGTGGTGGAGGCGACGATGCCGAACGTATCGGCGCCGACGAAACCCTCGGTCATCATGATCACGGTCAGGAAGAACAGGGTCGGCGCGAGCAGCGGCACCTGAATGTCGATGGCGCGGCGAATGGGCCCGGAGCCGTCCATGGCGGCGGCCTCCGTCAGCGAACGCGGCACGGATTGCAGGCCGGCGAACAGGAAGATGAAGGTGTAACCCGCCCATTTCCAGATGAAGATGACGATGACGAGGATGAGCGCGTGTTCGCCGTATTTGGCCGGGTTCCAGATATCCGGCCACCAGGAATTCAGCGATGCGGCGAGACCGCGTTCCGGCGACAGGATGAAGCGGAAGGCCATGCCGGCGGCGGGACCGGCAATCGCATAAGGCAGGATATAAAGCACCCGGAAAAAGCCGGAGCCGGGAAGCTGGCGGTCGACTGCAAGGGCGAGCACGAGGCCGATGAGGATCGCGAAAAACGGACCGGCGATCGCAAAGATCAGGCTCGTGAGGATCGATTGCCAATAAAGCGGATCGCCGAAGGTTTCAACGAAATTGGCTAGGCCGACAAATTCCGCCTGGCCGCCAAAGGGCGGCTCCAGGGTGAATGCCCAGTTCAGCACAGCCGCAACCGGCCAATAGAAGAACAGAAGGATGAGCAGGAACTGCGGCAGGGCGAAGAGCACAGGCAGCCACGTGCTTTTGAAGACGGTACGCTTTTCCATTGGAGTCCGGCAATGTTCGAGATTTCGGCGGGCCTGCCCGGAGATCGTCCGGACAGGCTTCTGAGAGCGATGAAAGAGCGCTTAGTTCAGCTTGGCGCCTTCATAGGTCTTTTCGAAGCGGCGCAGACCGGTGTTGGAGCGCTCGACGGCCTTGTCGAGTTCAGCCTGGATATCGGCGTTCTGCATGAAGATGGCTTCGAGCGAAGTGGCGACTTCCTTGCGGATCTGCGTGAAACCGCCGAGGCGGATACCGCGGGTATATTCGGAAGGCGGCGTAAACGTCAGGCTCTCGATCGCCTTTTCGCGGCCCTTATAGGGAGCCTTGTCGTAGAAACCATTGGCCTTCATGGCGTCGAAGCCGGTCTTGGTGACCGGGATGTAGCCGGTGACGGTCGACCACCACTCAACCATAGCAGGCTGGGCGATGAAGTTGAGGAATGCGGCTGCACCCTTGTATTCGGCGTCCGGACGACCGGCCATGACCCACAGCGAAGCGCCGCCGACCAGCGAGTTGTGACGTTCCGCGCCCTTCCAGATCGGCAGCATGGCGACGTCCCACTTTACGCCTTCAGGCATGGCCTTGCCGACGGTGCCGTGGCTGGCGATCGAGGACATGAACATCTGGCAGGTCTGCGAGGTGAAGGCCGGCAGGATGTCCATGCCAAGCTGCTTGGTCTTGACGACGAACAGCTTCTCGTCCTGCATCTTCTTGAAGAATTTGACCTGATCGACGAACTTGGTCTTGTTGATCGTCAGTTCCGCGTCGAGACCCTGATAGCCGTTGCCCTTGGTGGCGATCGGCTGGTTGTGGATGGCGGAGAACTGCTCCATCAGCATCCAGGTGTCGAAGTTGAAGGCGAGCGGGCATTCGAAACCGGCAGCCTTCAGCTTCTTGGAAGCTTCTTCAACCTGCTCCCAGGTGTCGGGTTTGAAGGTGATGCCGGCTTTTTCGAAAGCGTCGACATTGTAATAGAAGACAGCCGTGGAGGAGTTGTAGGGGAACGAGTTCAGCTCACCGGCGGCCGTGGCGTAATAATTGGCGATGCCGGGGAAATAATTGTTCCAGTCGATCTTGTAGCCATTGTCGGCCATCAGCTTCTTGGCGGGAACGAAAGCCTTGGACAGCATCATGTCCAGCGTGCCGGCGTCATAAATCTGGGTGATGGCTGGCTGCTTCTTGGCGCGGTAGGCGGCAATGGTGTTCTGCAGGGTGGATTCGTAATCGTTCTGCGAGGTGCAGACGATCTCGAATTCGGCCTGGGAATCGTTGAACTTCTTGCAGGTTTCCTGGACGCGGTCACCAAGATCACCGGAAAGGCCGTACCAGAATTCGAACTTGGTCTTTTCTGCCTGGGCGGCCGTGGCGCCGAAGGCGGCGGCGATGGCGACGCCGGCCACGAAGGAAGTCAGAGCGGAAGATTTCATGAGTTAGCCCCGTTGATGGAATGATGGCCTGCTCGGCAAGGACCTCATGTCCCCGGCACGTAGCCACGGGCTCTGCTAACAGCCGTCTTTGACGGATCGCTTACATTTTGTTGAACATTTTATGATGACTGGCCGCGCAGCCCAATCTGCGCGGCGGAAAAGCCGAAAAATCTGGATTTATCCTTATTTATCAATCGGTTTACGTTTTCGGCCCGTTTTACTACCTGCTGCTGAACGGTTCTCGAAAGTCAACCGCGGCGTGCGGCCTCGATGGTGGCGACGTCGATTTTCTTCATATCCATCATCGCCTCGAAGGCGCGCTTGGCTTCCGCGCCGCCGGCGGCCATGGCGTCCATCAGCACGCGCGGCGTAATCTGCCAGGAGACGCCCCATCTGTCCTTGCACCAGCCGCAGGCGCTTTCTTCACCGCCATTGCCGACGATGGCGTTCCAGTAACGGTCGGTTTCTTCCTGGTCTTCGGTCGATATCTGGAACGAAAAAGCCTCGCTCTGTTTGAAGGCCGGTCCGCCATTGAGGCCGATGCAGGAGACGCCTGCAACGGTGAACTGCACCATCAGCGCATCTCCCTTCTTGCCGGACGGATAATCGCTCGGCGCATGGTGGACGGCGGTTACCGCGCTGTCCGGAAAGGTCTCGGCATAAAATCTGGCGGCTGCTTCCGCATCCTTGTCGTACCAGATACAGATCGTGTTCTTTTCCACCTGCATAATCCTCCCTAGTTGAAATCGTCCCCCCTGCCGCCGGGCAACTTGCTTGCCTATTGCCAGTTCCCGATCAGGCATAAAATGCAGCCGCGGCGCAAACGTTCCGAAAACGCTGCATCGATCACCGCTAAAGCCAGCGTCAATGGGGCCGTCAGCCATAAAATCCGCGGGTACAGGCGCGCACCGCAAACACGGTCGTCAAATCAATTGTGTCTTCCCGATGCATTGCCGGGTCTTGCGATCTCTACGGAAAGCAAGTCCCCGGCTCGGACGTAAAGTAACGATAGAACTATTGCATCGTCGTGACTTCGGCCAAGGGCACAGGCATGAAAGGAAGGCCAGCGAACGGAAATTTTTCTGAGCCATTCAATGTATCTGACGAAAATCAATATTATCATTAAATATTATTTAAGAATGAAATCATAATATTTGTGAATAATTTTGGATGGAAACATTCCTTTTTATCGGAGGATTGCGCGTGAGTATTCTTGATCGTGGTGCCAATGCTGTCGCGGTTCTCGCCGCGCTTTCCAAATCGCAGGCCATCATAGAATTCGACCTTTCGGGAAAGATTCTTACCGCCAATGAGAATTTCTGTCGGGCGCTCGGTTATGAGCTTTCGGAAATTGTCGGCAGGCACCACAGCATGTTCGTGGAGCCCTCCGTCGTGTCTTCTCAGGATTACAAGGCCTTCTGGTCCAAGCTATCGGCCGGCCAATTCGATCAGCAGCAATATAAGCGCATCGGCAAGGGCGGCCGGGAAGTCTGGATCGAGGCATCCTACAATCCGGTGTTTCGTCGCGGCAAGCCGGTGAAAGTCGTCAAGATCGCCACCGATATCACCGATCGCAAGCTGAAGGTGGCGGAAGATGCGGGCAAGATCGACGCCCTGTCACGGGCGCAGGCCATCATCGAATT
Organism: Agrobacterium sp. 719_389; assembly: GCF_900188475.1. NCBI lineage: Bacteria > Pseudomonadati > Pseudomonadota > Alphaproteobacteria > Hyphomicrobiales > Rhizobiaceae > Agrobacterium > Agrobacterium sp. 719_389. The sequence continues at coordinate 34,490 of NZ_FYEM01000015.1, read as the reverse complement.
CTCCCCTGATGGAGAGGTTCTGACTGCGAACGAGAATTTTCTGGCGGCGCTGGGATATTCGCTGGCGGAAGTGCAGGGCAGGCATCATTCCATGTTCTGCGAACCGGCCTATACGCAGTCGCCGCAATATAAGCAGTTCTGGAAGCGGCTGGCCGGCGGCGATCTCGTTGCGGACGAGTTCATGCGGCTTGGCAAGGGCGGCCGCAAGGTCTTCATTCAGGCGTCCTATAACCCGATCTTCGATCTGAACGGCAAGGTGTTCAAGGTCGTCAAATTCGCGACCGATGTCACCGGCCGCGTCGAAAATGTCGAAAAACTCGCACAATGCCTTACCGATCTGGCCGAGGGCGATCTTGCCCAGAACATCGATAAACCTTTCATCCCCTCGCTTGAAAGATTGCGCACCGATTTCAACGCAGCGTCGGAAAAGCTCAAAAGGGCCATGACGCTGGTGTCTGAAAATGCCGGCGCGATTTCTTCCGGTTCCAACGAGATCAGGTCCGCCGCCGATGATCTCGCCCGGCGCACCGAACAGCAGGCCGCCTCCATCGAGCAAACGGCAGCCGCGCTGGAAGAGATTACCACTGCCGTCAATGATTCAAGCCGCCGCGCGGAAGAGGCGGGCAAGATCGTCACCCGCGCTCGTGACCATGCGGAACATTCGGGCCAGGTGGTGCGCGATGCGATCGGCGCCATGGACCAGATCGAAAAATCATCGCGCGAAATCTCCAACATTATCGGCGTGATCGATGAGATCGCGTTCCAGACCAACCTTCTGGCGCTGAATGCCGGCGTGGAAGCAGCCCGCGCAGGCGAGGCGGGCAAGGGTTTTGCCGTGGTTGCGCAGGAGGTTCGCGAACTCGCGCAGCGTTCCGCAACGGCCGCAAAGGAAATAAAGAGCCTGATCAATGCCTCCGGCGCGCAGGTGGAAAACGGCGTCGGTCTTGTTACCAGGGCTGGCTCGGCGCTGCAGGAAATTGCCGAGCAGGTGCGGGATATCAACACCAATGTCGTGGCGATTGTCGATGCCGCGCGGGAACAGTCGACGGCGCTTGCGGAAATCAATCAGGCGGTCAACACCGTCGATCAGGGCACCCAGCAGAATGCCGCCATGGTGGAGGAACAGACCGCCGCAAGCCACAGCCTTGCGCGGGAAGCGGCCGCCCTGTTCGAGCTTCTCGGGCAATTCCGGTTCGACGACGCGACGCGATACACAGCCCCGGCGCGGGGCGGCTTTGAGCAGCAATCCGCGCCGGTGAGCTCGCATCGCAGCGCATCCCGCCCGCTTACGGCGCGCGGTTCCGCTGCGGTTGCCGTCAAGCATGAGGAGTGGCAGGACTTTTAGGGTGAGGCCTCAGCAAGCCGAGCCAATCACGCCAACGTCATCCTCGGGCTTGTCCCGAGGATCTGCAACGTATTGATTTTATTCGACGTGATTAGATCCTCGGCACAGGGCCGAGGATGACGTCGACAGAATGTTGATCCTCCATTACTGACTTGAAAGGCGCTGCCCGCCGTCTGCGCCCCATCCGATCACGCCAGTCCATTCGGTGTTCGATACGTGATGACAAGCCGGAAAGCTGGGCATATCTTCCGGATTGGCCGATAATCGGCACATCGCGTTTGGAGTTTTCGGGGACTTTCGCTTGGCAGGGATATCGACAAGCCGCGTGGCTCTTGCCCTGTGTCTGCTGACCGCAGCCTTCGGCGCGGCGCAAGCCGAAGAGCCCGCCGGGGAAAAAGCCGCCTGCGCCTATACCCATGATGTCGCGCCGGACCTGTGCATCAATGTCGGCAGTTACAATAAAGATCTTTGCCACGCCATTGAGGTCCTTGCCGCCCGCCATGCTGTTCCGCCTGATTATTTCGCCCGGCTGATCTGGCGGGAAAGCCTGTTCCGGGCGAGTGCGGTCAGCCCGAAGGGCGCGGAGGGCATTGCCCAGTTCATGCCGGGAACGGCGCGGCTGCGCGGTCTTGACGACAGTTTCAACATCATCGCCGCGCTTGAAGCGTCTTCCCGGTATCTCTCCGAATTGAATGTGCAGTTCGGTAATTTCGGTCTTGCCGCCGCAGCCTATAATGCGGGGGAGGCGGGCTTGCGGAACTTCATCGCCAACGGTCGCCTGCCGACCGAAACCCGGGATTATGTGTTTGCGATCACCGGTTATCCGGTGGAAACCTGGAAGGACAACCCGCCGGACAAGGCGGCGCCGGCACTGAATGACAGCCGGCCTTTCCTCGATGCATGCGTGCGTCTCGCAGACACCCGCACCATGAACGATCCCGTCCTCATTGCATCAGCAGACTGGGCGCCCTGGGGCGTGCAGCTTGCGGCGCATTATAATCCTGCTGTAGCGAACCGGCTTTTCACCCGGGCGATCCTGCAGCTTTCGCAACCGCTGAATGCCGAAAGGGCGCTGATCGTGCGGCAGCGGGGTGGAAACTTCGGGTCGCGCCCGCGTTATGCCGCCCGCATCGGCCGCGAAACCAGAGCCGAAGCCAACACCCTTTGTGGCGATATCCGGCGAGCGGGCGTTCCCTGCACCGTGTTCCGCAACCGGTAAAAACGGCCGCGTCGGACCGATAAGTCTTCCTCCCGCGACAAGGCTGATCATAACAAGTTGATCGGCTTGAAGGCCGTCCCATCTTTCAGGGGGGAATGATCGTGCATAGATTTGCCGCGAATGCTGGCCGACAGGGGTCGGCTGCATGTGTGGGGAATGATCTGGAAATGAAATGGTTTGAAACCGGATGTCTGGCGGCCGTTCTGGTCGTCGTTGCGGCGTGCACCAGCGCCGGGGAGACGCAGGTCTCCCGCACCGTCGCAAGTTTCGTGGGACAGCCGCGTGACGCCGCAATCGCCCGGCTTGGCCGCCCGAACAAGGTCATCATCGAAAACGGCGAAACCGAATCCTACTGGCTGAAGGTCGATGTGGAGACCTATGCCGGCCTCAGCAACAGGCGCGAAGTCAGGAACGTGGACGGGCAGTCGCGGGTCTCGGAAACCGAAGGCATGAAGATCAAGGAACATCGCCGCGACTGCATCATCAAGATCACCGCGAATGCCGCCTCAACTATCAAGACGAGTGAGATCATCGGCAATCCCGCCAACTGCGAGACGCTTCTCAATCGTCCAGCCTCCTGAGAAGGTCCGTCGCAGCCGCTGCGGTTGCCGAGTGCCTCAGAGCTCCATCTTGATGGTGAGCATATATTCGGTGCCCTTCGCCCGGTCGCGCGTGCGGGATACTTCAAGTGTGACCTTGTCCAGCTTGTGCCCGAGGCTTTCCTTGATCGTTCCGCCCGGTGTGTCCTCGCGTCGGAACGAGGTGTTGCCGTAACCGACGCCCATTTTGCGGGTAATGGCGTTTTCCGTGTAGGTTCTTCCGAACATGGCGGAAGCCTGGCCGCTGCGCACCGTCGTTTCGAAGCCGCGGGAATCGATGTCGCGATAGGCCGAGGCGGCAATCGAATTGTCCGAACTGCTGTAGCTGCCGCCGGCACTTATTCTGGCGAGGCGATGACCGTCATGTTCGAGAGAGAAATTGCCGTCGGCCGAAGGTCCGAAACGCCCGCCGTTCATGGCGTCCTTATAGGTGAAGCGGAAGCGGCCGCTGCGCGCATCCACCTGATAATTATAGGAGGCGTCGCCGCTGCGGATCTGGATACCCGGCGCCGGCTCGCTGCCGAGGATCGGCGAAACCTTGTCCGCGAACTGGAACAGGGGTTTGGTGACCTGATCAAACTCCGACTTCGACAATTCCACCGGCTTGCCATCGGGGTCGAATTTCCCGACCGCGAGGCAGGGGCGCTGGTTGATGATGCTCTTCAGGGCAAAGACCGTGCAATTATCGCTGGTCGTGCCGGCAATCGCGGCGTGGACGGAATTGCGCAGGGTGTAGCTGCCGCAGCAGGAGAAGGCTTCATTGTCGAGACTGGCATCGCGCGTGTAGCCCGTAAAAACAATGCCGCTCGCCCCGTTGTTCAGGCCGATATTGGCGAAATGCGGGCCGCTTTGCAGCGGAAAGAGCTTCAACTGGCCCTGGTCGGCAAGCGTTTTCGGGTTGGAAGGTGATGGAAGCGGCATTCTTCTTCTCTCCTGAAACACGGGAACGGTGTGTTTTTTTACCATCGTAAATTGAAGCCGCAACCCTTAACTGTACCCCGTGATATATCCCGTTCCTGTGGATGAGAGTGACCGCTGTTGTTACTGTGAGCCTGTGCGCATATGTTGGAGTACTTAATCTTGATTTGCGGGCAAGGCGGACAGGCGCATAATGACCTCCCAGTTGGATTTTTTCGCTTCCGCGTCAGCGCGGCTTCCGCAGGCTGAAAGAGGGCGAAAAGCGGGTGGTCGCGAAACGACCCAAAAGATCGCTACGGACGATGAGGCCCTTGCCGGATATCTTGAATCCACCGGCAATTATCGTGTCCTGCGCCGGCTGCAGCCGCGCGCGGTCGTCGACCGGCCAAGGCCGGATTTTCCCCGCCAGGGCGTCATCCTCGATACGGAAACGACGGGCCTCGACCATCGCACGGACGAGATCATCGAAATCGGCGTCATCACCTTCACATTCGACGATAACGGCGCGATCGGCGATGTCACCGGCATCTATGGCGGGTTGCGGCAGCCTGCTATTGCCATTCCCGAAGAAATCACCCGCCTGACCGGGATTACCGACGAGATGGTTGCGGGACAGTCGATCGACATGGCGCGGCTGACTTCCCTCATTGCCGATGCTGATTTGATCGTCGCGCACAATGCGGGTTTCGACCGCCCATTTTGCGAGGCCTTCTCGCCAATCTTCCGCAACAAGGCATGGGCGTGCTCGGTTTCGGAAATAGACTGGCGTGTGCGTGGTTTCGAGGGCAACAAGCTTGGTTATCTGATCGGACAGTCAGGTTATTTCCACGACGGCCATCGCGCGGTGGACGATTGTTTTGCCTTGCTGGAAGTGCTGGAGCAGACGCGCCCCGGCCAGAGCAGCAGGCCATTTGCCGAACTCCGTGAGGCGAGCCAGCGGTCAAGGGTGCGCATCTACGCGGAAAACAGCCCCTTCGACATGAAGGATCATCTGAAAAAGCGGGGTTATCGCTGGTCCGACGGTTCCGATGGCCGGCCGAAATCCTGGTGGGTGGAACTGCCGGAGGAAAAGCTCGAAGAGGAACTGCATTTCCTGCGGACCGAAATCTACCGCTGGGATGCCGACCCCACAGTCAAATATCTCACCGCTTTCGACAGGTTCAAGGCCGGCTGAAACACGGGGTATTTCGGCTTTTCAGATTGCATACAATTTCTGCAATGAATCGAAAACAATCGATGTAAAATTGGGCAGGTCCGCACACGGATTTCGGGTGCGCAGAAAAATATCATTTTACATCAATGGCTAAGCCGATTGGCACGCCTCCTGCATGACAAAGACGTCGCAGGAGAGTGTTTATGAGCAAAGCCGCAGCAATCGACATCGCTTCCGTATCGAAGATTTACGGCAACACCACCGCCGTGCATGCGATTAGCCTCAAGATACCGGCCGGGAGCTATTGCTGCCTGCTCGGCCCATCGGGCTGCGGCAAGACCTCGACGCTCAGGATGATTGCTGGCCACGAGAGCATCTCCAGCGGTGACATCAGGCTCGGCAATGTGGTCGTCACCGATCTGCCGCCCGCCAGACGCGGCACGGCGATGATGTTCCAGTCCTATGCGCTGTTTCCACATCTCGATCTCGTCGACAATGTCGCCTTCAGCCTCAAGATGAAGGGTGTGGACAAGGAAGGTCGCCGGGCGAAGGCGCTTGAAATGCTGCAGCTGATGCAGCTTGAGCCCTATGCCAGCAGGCGTCCGGCCCAGCTTTCCGGCGGGCAGCAGCAGCGCGTGGCGCTGGCGCGTGCGCTCATCACCGATCCCGAGGCGCTGCTGCTGGACGAGCCGCTTTCGGCGCTCGATCCGTTCCTCAAAATCCGCATGCGCGCCGAATTGAAGAAGCTGCAGACCTCGCTCGGCATCACCTTCGTCCACGTCACCCACAGCCAGGAAGAGGCCATGGCGCTGGCCGATATCATCGTCGTCATGAATGACGGCCGTATCGAACAGTCAGCCACCCCGCGCGAGGTGTTCGAGCGTCCCGCCACCGCCTTCGTTGCCCGTTTCATGGGCGACCACAACGTTATTTCCGGGCGTCATCGGGAAAAATCAGATGATCTCGTCACGCTCGAAGTGGTGGGCGGCGGCACTTTCACAGCAAGCGGCGTCGCCCCCGATGACGGCGCAGTCGACATCGCCGTGCGCACCGACCGCGTCCGCGTCGGCGAAGCAGACCAGCCGGGGCTCGGTTTCACCGGCATCGTCTCGAATGTCGAATATCGCGGCGCGAGCGTGAAAATCGCCGTGACCGGCGCGGGCATCGAGGATTTCAACGTCATCCTCAGTGATGCCGCCTTCTTCGAAAATCCGGTCAGGACCGGTGACGCCATACCGCTTTCATGGAATGCGGCCGATGCCATCGTGCTCGGCCGGGTAGAGAAGTGACCCCAAAAATAACCAGAGGAGAACTTTGAAATGACAGATACTACCAACAGCAAAATGGGCCTGTCCCGCCGCGGCCTCCTGAAGGCGGGCGCTGCCGCCACGGGCGCCGCAATCGGCTCCGGCCTCATCACCGGCTTCCCGACCATCTGGGCGCAGAACCCCATTACCATCCGCCAGTTCGGCACGGGTGTGTCGAACCTCAACGCCATTGCCGAAAAGTGCAAGGCCGATCTCGGCATCACGCTCGAGATGACGGCGACGGATTCGGATGCTGCCGCCCAGCGCGCCGTCACCCAGCCGAACTCCTACGATATCGCCGATATCGAATACTGGATCCTGAAGAAGGTCTATCCCGCCGGCGTCATCCAGCCGATGGAAATCAAGAAGCTCAAATATTACGACAAGATCGTGCCGCTGTTCAAAAACGGTAAGCTGAAGCCGGACAGCGTCGTGGCGCAGGGCACGGCCCCGCACACGGTTGGTTTCGTCGAAAAGCCCGGCGACAAGAAGTTCGCCAAGGGTGAGACCGATTATTTCACCATGGTCCCGACCATCTACAATGCCGATACGCTCGGCATCCGCCCCGATCTCGTCGGCCGCGATATCACCAGCTGGGCCGATATCATGGACCCCAAGTTCAAGGGCAAGACCTCGATCCTCAACATCCCCTCCATCGGCATCATGGATGCGGCCATGATCATGGAAGCCATGGGCAACATCAAATATGCCGACAAGGGCAACATGACCAAGGAGGAGATCGACAAGACCATCGACTTCCTCATCAAGGCCAAGAAGGACGGCCAGTTCCGCGCCTTCTGGAAGAGCTTCGATGAAAGCGTCAACCTCATGTCATCAGGCGAAGTCATCATCCAGTCCATGTGGTCGCCTGCGGTTGCTGCGGTCCGCTCCAAGGGCATCGCCTGCAAATACCAGCCGCTGAAGGAGGGTTATCGCTCCTGGGGTGGCGGCCTCGGCCTCGCCAAGCATCTATCCGGCGCGAAACTCGATGCGGCCTATGAATATATCAACTGGTACACCTCGGGCTGGGTCGGCGCTTACCTCAACCGCCAGGGCTATTATTCCGCCGCCATGGAAACGGCTAAGGAGCACATGTCCGCCGACGAGTGGGGTTACTGGGTCGAAGGCAAGCCAGCGCAGGGCGACATCATCGCGCCCGACGGCAAGGTCATGGAAAAGGCCGGCGCGGTGCGCGATGGCGGCTCTTTCGAGGAGCGCATGGGCAAGGTTGCGTGCTGGAACTCCGTCATGGACGAAGACCGCTACATGGTCCGCCGCTGGAACGAATTCATCGCGGCCTGATGTATGCAGACGGAACTGGCGGCGGCTTATCGTCGCCGGTCCTGAAATCGGCAGGCGCACAAACCTCTCGTCCGTCATCCTCGGGCTTGACCCGAGGATCTAACGATCCACCACCTCAGACGTGGTTGGATCCTCGGGTCAAGCCCGAGGATGACGTCGAGAGTGTGGAGGGCTTGTCACGTGCTGGCTGGCGGCATTGCCGCCGGCGCTTCCGCAAATTCAGGGAAAGGCTTCATGATGGTGACGGTCAGGCTCATCGGCGTCAGCGACAAAAAGGACAGGCCGCCCCGTAGCTTCGCGCTGCCGCAAAAGCTTGTGTCCTATGTGCAGGCCGCCCCGCTTCTGCTGATCCTCGGCTTTTTCTTGGCTTTGCCGATCCTCATGATCGCCGTCGTCAGTTTCTGGGATTACGATTTTGCCCAGATGTATCCCGACTTCGTGACCTTCAATTATCTGGAAACGCTCGGCTCGTGGGTCACCTGGCAGACCTATCTCAACACCCTGAAATATGCCGCCGTGGTCTGGGCCATCACGCTGTTCTGCGGTTTCTGGGTGGCCTATTTCCTCGCTTTCCATATCCGCACCACCACGATGCAGATGGTGCTGTTTCTCGTCTGCACCGTGCCCTTCCTGACGTCGAACATCATTCGCATGATTTCCTGGATCCCGGTTCTGGGACGAAACGGTCTCGTCAACAGCGCGCTGGTGGGCACCGGCATCATTCCCGAGCCGATCGAATGGCTGCTTTATTCGGACTTCGCCGTGGTGCTGGCCATGGTGCATCTCTATACGCTGTTCATGGTCACGCCGATCTTCAACACGCTGATGCGCATCGACAAATCGCTGATCGAAGCGGCGCGTGATGCCGGTGCGACGGGCTGGCAGACGCTCAGCAACGTCATCATTCCCCTTGCCAAGCCCGGCATGGCCATCGGCAGCATCTTTGTCGTCACACTGGTCATGGCCGATTTCTCCACGGTTCAGGTCATGTCCGGCGGCCAGAGCGCGTCGGTGGCGCTGATGATGAAGAACCAGATGTCGCTGCTGCAATATCCTGCCGCCGCCGCCAATGCCGTCATCCTGCTCATCCTCGTTCTTCTGATGGTCGCGGGCATCCTGCGCATCGTCGATATCCGCAAGGAGCTATAGTCCCATGCATCAGGAAAAACGCGGCCGCGAATTCTATATCCTCGCCTTCTTTTTCGCCCTCTTCGTGCTGTTTCTTTACGGCCCGCTGTCGGCCATCCTCATCCTCGCCTTTCAGGGGCCGAATGGCGGCCTGACCTTCCCGCTGAACGGCGTTTCGCTGCACTGGTTCGGCAATCTCTTCGAACAGCAGGCGGTCGGCGATTTCGGCGGCTCCTTCCGCCGCTCATTCGGCCTCGGGCTGATGGTCATGGCCGTCACGGTGCTCGTGTCGCTGCTGGCGGGCCTTGCCTTCCGGCGCAGGTTCATCGGCGCGACGCCGCTATTCTACCTGTCGGTTGCCAGCCTGGTGGTGCCATCGATCATCATTTCGCTCGGAATTGGTGTTCTTTTCCAGCAGCTTGGACTGGAACCTTCATGGTATACATCAGCTTTCGGGGCGCATCTCACCTGGACGCTGCCCTTCGGCGTACTCATCATGCTCGCCGTCTTCAACCGCTTTTCGCCGTCCTATGAAGAAGCCGCCCGCGATCTCGGCGCGTCTTCCTGGCAGACCTTCGCCCATGTGGTGCTGCCGATGATCGCGCCGAGCCTGATCGGCGTCGGCCTGTTCGGCTTCACGCTTTCTTATGACGAATTCGCCCGTACATTGATGACGTCAGGCACCTACAACACGCTGCCGCTGGAAATCTACGGCATGACCACCAATGTCACGACGCCGGTGCTTTATGCGCTCGGTGCTGTTACAACCCTGTTTTCCTTCCTGGTGATTGCGGCCACGCTTGGCCTGATCGTTACGCTCAATCGCCGCCATTCACGCGGATAAAGAAACGTAAAATGCGCATTCTCGTCATCAATCCCAATACCACGCAATCCATGACCGCGACCATCGCCGACGCCGCGAGGCGGATAGCCGGCCGCGATACGGAAATACTGGCCGTCACCTCGTCCATGGGCCCCGTCTCCATCGAAGGTTATTACGACGAGGTTTTCGCTGTGCCCGGCCTCCTGCTGGAGCTTGCAAAGGCCCCGGCGCTGGGAGCCGACGCGGCGGTCATCGCCTGTTTCGACGATACCGGGCTCGATGCGGCCCGCGCGCTCGCCGATATTCCCGTTATCGGCATCTGCGAGGCGGCGGTCTCCGCCACCGCCTTCATCGCGCAGAAATTCACCATCGTCACAACGATGGAACGCTCACGGCTGCCTCTGGAACATCTCGTCCACCGTTACGGCATGTCCGCCCGCTGCAACGTGCGCGCTGCCGATATTCCTGTCCTGTCGCTGGAAGATCCCGGCTCGAACGCCCGCGAAAGGCTGCGGGAGGAAATCTCGCTGGCGCTGAAAGAGGACAGGGCGGAGGCGATCGTGCTCGGTTGCGCCGGCATGGCCGACCTTGCCGCCGAACTGCGCGATGAATTCGGTGTACCGGTTGTCGATGGCGTCGCGGCGGCCGTCAAACAGGCGGAATCTCTGGTGTCGATGGGGTTATCAACCGCCAAGCGCGGCGCTTATGCCACGCCGCTCACCAAGCCCTATCGCGGATTGCTGGAGGCATTTCGGCCGGACAGGCTCTCCGGGCCATCGGCAGACGGCGGAGACGTTTTCGCCGCCTCCGTCCATAAAACGACGAAGGCGAGCTGATAGGCCAGATCGCGCTGGACGTTCTGCAATGCCGGATCGCTCAGAACTATTCTTGATCCGTTTCTCATCAGCATGTTGAACCGCTCGGCCCTGGCAAGCATGGCCGTAACGTGAGCGCGGCTGATCCCGTACGCACGGGCGGCCGCCTTGCGGGAGAACACGCAACCCGTCGCATCGCACGCCTCTGTTTTCGCGGCCGACAGTAAGTCCAACAGGATGGGGAAACCGGGCGCATGCCCAAGGAACATCCGCATCTCCTCCGAAACAAAAGACAAATCCTGCGCGTGCCGCAGTGACCAGCTCACACCGTCGATAACGGCGTCTGTTCCGACAGCCTTTTCGCCTGATGCCTCCATTGCCGGGGAGATTTCCCATGGCGAAGCCGCGGTGAGATAGGCCGTGGCGAGCGTCTCGATTGCCGTAATGAGCCAGCCGCTCAGGCGCCATGGCCGCTCGCGGTTATCCCCGCCTGGCGGGTGCCGCTGCGCGGTATTTTCCAGCTCCAGCCAGTCGATCAATGCGCGTGTCCTGCGGCTGGATGCCCAGCCGGGTGGCACGACAACTGCCTGAACCGCCGCCAGCGTAAATTGCCCGCCATGACCAGATCCGAGGCCGATGGCGCACATGACGGTGGCGAACGCGCCGAAGTCTCCAAACGCGCGGACGAGGCGCTGCTCCTGTTTGAAGACGGCCGATATGTGGGTGCAAAGATAGGTGACAGCATCATCAAAGGCGGCATCGTTCAGGATGCGGTTCGCAAGTAAGTCCAGCCTCTCTCGAAGCACGTCCGGCTGAGGCCGGACGAAGTCCCTTTTGGGGTGCGTCTTTGAAGCTGGAGCGCCTGCTTTTCCGGATACCTTTCTCCCATGTTTTTTCTATTCGCTACTTTATGGCGAATTCGAAAGCGTGAGTTCTGTTCGCTGACGACGGCCGCTTGGGGCAGGGGTGACAGCCGAAAGGTTCCGCTCCGGAAGATGCGTGCATTTTGTTGCACTCCCCCGAGGCTCTGTTGCGCGGTATTAAAAAATACTCTCATAAATTGAATGTTAAGGGGCGCGTTAAAATGTGTTCCCTTTTGAGACGGTTTGCGAGGGTGACGCTGAAAATGAAGTTATCTACTGTTTTTATTGCATAATTTAATGAAGCCGTGGATGCGAAATCTTTCGTCCATTTGCCGTGAATACAATCTTTGATGGTTGCTTTTTAGGCATTGACGACATCGCGAAAGATGCATCCGAAACCACATGACACCCGAATGTTACTGCCATGTCTCGGGCGCGGTCGGCAGCGATGCCGGGCGGCGCGTGGAGCCCGTCATGCCTTTTATTCATCCCCGATTATTCAGAGGAGGTTGAAATGATTCAACTTAAACATGTTGCTTTTGTTGGCCTTGCGGCCATCGCGATGCAATTCGATATCCCGTCCATGGGCCAGCCGGCCCTTGCGAACGCGGCAACCCTCACCGCCGAGCAGACGGCGGCTTTCCAGTCGAAACTGGAACAGGCGGAAGCTAGCCGCGAACTGCTCGGCCGCCGATCCGTGTGCCTGATGGAACATCTGACGGCGCAACAGCAGCTCAGCGCCGACCGCGAGAAGGCGCTGGGGCAGGCCATGTACCTGCAGATCGAGCTGGAGCGGCAGGTGGTGCAGTCCGAAACCAGCGTGAAGGGCTATGAGGAGCTGGTTCAGTCCGAGAGCGAGAACGTCAGGGCGCGTCAGGCCACCTTCGAAAAAGCCCGCAGGGAAATGGACGAGCAGGCCAAGAGAGTAAAAATATGCAGCGGCGTCCTCTTCTTCCTGCCGGGAATTTGCCAGATCGGTGACGCCGCGGTGAAGGCGCTGGGCTGGATGAAGGATGCGGAGAGGGAATACCGCATCGCGCAGCCACGTCTGGACAATGCCCGGGCGGCTCTTGAAGGCGTTCGCAACCAGCTCGAAAACAATCGCCGCCAGCTTGCGGCGGCACAGCAGAGCCACGCGGAAAACCAGAAGGCGGTGAAAACTCTGGAGGAGCAGATCACCAGGCTCAAAGCGGCGATCTCCACCATCAACGTCAAGGTTCAGGACTTCAACATTCAGGTCGGCAACTTCACCAGCGCTCTCAAGGAAGCGAGCGAGGTCAATCCTGACGACGCGAAAATACGTCAGGTTACGCGGCTGTCCGCCGAGATCGACGGCCTGACCAAAGACGTGCCGCAGTTCATTTCCTCCACCGAGGCCGGACTGCCGGACGACGCGAAGAAGCAGTGCGGATCGTGAACGATCAACCCCATGAGTGTGCGTAACCACCCATCAACAGGAGCATGGAAAATGAACAATGTCGTGACGTTTGAAAGCCGGACCGCCCAAATCAACAGCGCGATCGACGCCGGCGTCGATGCGATCGTTTCGCAGCCGAATTTCAGCCTTCCCAAGTCTGATACGGCGCTTGTCCGGTCCTATGTCGATAAAATCCAGGGAACCTATGATGTCGAGCGCGCCAAGCGTGACACCGACAATGCGATCGACCTGCTTTACATCGCCTACAACACAACACCGCAGGAAGAGGACAAAATTCGCGCGCGCATCACTGCGATCATGGATGGATTGATTGATTCGCAGCAGAAGAGCGAAATAGTCATGAGAGGCGCGATAGGGACGGCCACCCGCATCGGTTCGTCCATCGCCGATCTTTTCCCGGATTGGCTCGATATCAGGGAGGGAAATGATCAGGCCGAAATCAAGGCGTTTGTCTCCAACGACCTGATAAAACTGGCGAAAAATATCCGCGATAGAGCACTGGAGGTGCGCAACGATCTTCTTAATCTTGCCGACACATATGACGCCATCATTGCGAAAACGGCTCAAGCCACCAGCATGAGCGAAACGGCTTTGAGCAGGCGTCTCGAAGACAAGGCGGTGATGGAGCGGGAAATCCACGAGGCCGATGCGCGGCGCCAACAGCTTGAATCACTTGTGAACGATCTCAAGGCGCAGGTTGCGGAATTTGAAAAGAAAGCCCGCGAATACGAACAGCGGGCGAATACGGCCGAACAGCGCGCTTTTGTCATGTCGATCGTTCGTGTCGGCGCGCAGATGATTTCCGGCGTCGTTCCTGCCATCGCCATGGTCGCGGGCGGACCGGCTTCGATGTTGGCGTCCTCGGTTGGCGGTGCTCTCTCAGGGCAGTCCAAAGGCGGGCAGGGTGCTGACGGACAGGGGCAGGGTGGTGGCGGCCGCACGCCCGCAACCGGCGACGGCAAGACGGATGCGGCGGCAACGCAGAGCAAGATTTCCGAGCAGAAGGCTGAACTCCGCAAAGCCGAGGAAAAACGCGACACCTTGAAGACGGATATCAAATCGCTGGAGGACAGCAGGTCGGCGCTGGCGAAGGAGGCCGACGGCGCCGATCCGAAATCGAGCAAGGCCGTGGAGCTTGCCGAACTCGATAAACGACTGACCGCGCGTGCTGCAGAACTGAAAGCGCAGGAGGAGAAGATTGCAAGTCAGCAAACCCTGATTTCCAGCCTGCAGGCTTCGCTCGACGCGCTCGACAAGGGGCTTGGCAAGCTCACCGACGAGCAGCAGCAGCAGGCGGCGAGCCTGCGTGAAATGCAAATGAAGATGATCGACAAGGTGGAAACCTATGAGAAAGAACGCCGGAACCAGGCCGCCGAACTCATAAAGATCAACGCTCTGCTCAAGGGCAAACAGGCCGAGGATGACAAGATCAAGCTTGCGGTCCAGTCGCTTAACGTCAGCATTTCGGCGCTGAAACGCATGAAGGAAATTATTGAGGAAATCGCCTTTTTCTTCAAAGGCTTCGCCGATTTCATGCAGGCCGTAGCCGACGATGCACAGCATCAGATCGACGGCATCGAAAATGTCGCGGGGCAGGAGACTATTCGCAGGAACCGCTTCGCCCAGCTCGTTCGCTCCGTTGACGAGTTCTTCGTCAGGCAGACCGCCCAATGGCACGCGGTGGTGACCGTCAGTGACAGATTCAACCGCAGCTTTGCGCACGGATGGTCGAAGCTCAACGGGTTGCAAGGCTCATATATCACAGGCCCCGCACTGACGAACTATATGGCGGAAGCCTCGGAGAAGCTCTCGGCCATCGTCGCCGAACGCGAGGCCGCTGCGGACGCAAAAATCGCGTCGCTGCAGGCGTATCGTCAGGATCTGAGCAAGACCGCCTGATCCCCTGAGACCCTGCCGTTCCCTTTCCGGCCCGGCAGGAAGCGCATCCATGGTCTCAGCCGGAATCGTCCCCCTTGGCATGGATCATGGGCAATGTCCTGCCGGCGCATATGCCGGCAGGGCGGCCACCGAAACTTCGACATTCACCAAATCAACGACGGGCATCCGGCCGCCATCGAAGCGCCCCATGCCGCGTCATTTTCAGAAAGGAGAAGACCATGCCGACAGTCAACAACCCTCCCGTTCTGGTGCCTCAGGACACCCCCGCCTGGTGCTTTGCCGCCGTCGAGCAGATGGTGCGGGCCTATCGCGGGCTTCCTGCGGCCACGCAATACGATATTGCGAGACGCAATACCGCAGCGCTCGCGACCGTCGATCCGCAGGTTCAGGAACGCTGGGAGCTGGCGCAGGTTCTGGATCAATCCGCCGGCATCCTTGAACTGGGCGGGGCAAATCCGAACAGCAATATCGTCAAGCTGGTGTCCAGCCAGTGGAACGCCTTCGATCACACCTCGACCGGCGGCCATTTCGTCAACGGTCTGACCGCCGATATCGTCAGGAGCGAGATTGATAACAACCGCGTCTTCGTGATCGGAACCGAATACCATTATTACCTCGTCTACGGCTACACCGTGAACGGCAAGGATCTCGAACTGCATATTCTCGACCCATGGCCGGCCGGGCGGGGCGGCGCCAGAACGCGCCTCGGACTGCAGGAATTTTTGGGCATGCCGGCCCGCGTCGCCATCACCTTCGGTTAGGCCGGAGCGCCGGCCGCCAACTGCATTCCCATCGACTGCCGGAGATATTCCGGCACCCAATCAACACCAGATCCCGCCACGCGATCCCGCACGTCAACGCCCGGGAACAGGTGGCTCATGTTCAAAAAAGGAGACACACATGCCAATTCTCAGCAATTTCGTGGTCAAGCATATCCGGCCCTTTGGTGAAGCGGGTTATGATGCTTTCGGCAATGCGCAGACGATCGAATTCCTCTCGAGCCTCGGGCTCAGCACGGGGGATATCACCAATATCTTCGCGGCATGGCGTCTGGCGGCCCTGGCTGATCCCGTCGGCGAGAGCAATCTTCTCGTTGCGGCAGCAAATGCGCTGGCGCAGGCGCGATGGGAAAACCTCTATGAGACCCAGATGAGTACGGTGCTGTTCCTCGATGATGTCCAGCTTGAATCCCTCAGCCATCTCGAGCCTGGTCCCAACCGAAACTTTTCGTGGCGGTCGCCGACCCCTATCGCCGCCGCGGTAACCATTCACAACGGCAGCAACAGGCATCACATCATCTGGGAGGCAACGGGTTTTTCCGGTGGTACGGATGAAAATGGCTGGATTTCGCACTTCTCCGATTTATTGCCGACCGAGCGATAGGCCCATCGTCGGATAATCGCCAGACGACGCCGGAAAGTTCTCGCAACTTTCCGGCGTCCCTGCCGCCAGCCCCTTCATATCCCTGTCATAATGGTGTCTGATACCGAAACCGCCTTTTGGTCGATATGTGTTGACGACTAGCCGTTGCACGCAGGGAGTTCTTTCGTGAAATCGTCAACACGAACCATAGAGACCGAGGTGCGCAGCCAGAGACGCGGCACGCCCGGCGAGGTTTTTGCGGCCTTCCTGAAACTCGGCGTCACCTCTTTCGGCGGTCCCATCGCCCATCTCGGTTATTTTCGCGATGAGCTGGTCGTGCGGCGCAAATGGATCGATGAGACCGGTTACGCCGATCTCGTGGCGCTGTGCCAGTTTCTGCCCGGCCCAGCCTCCAGCCAGGTGGGGTTTGCGCTCGGGCTGCTGCGCGCAGGCCCGCTCGGTGCGCTCGCGGCCTGGACGGCATTCACATTGCCATCCGCCATTCTCCTCCTTCTCTTCGCCATGGTCGCCGCCTCCATCGAAGGGCCGGTCGGCGCCGGCCTGTTGCATGGGCTGAAAATTGTCGCCGTCGCTGTCGTCGCGCAGGCGGTCTGGGGCATGGCGAAAAGCCTCGCGCCGGATCGTGAGCGCGCCAGCATCGCGCTGGTCGGCATCGTCTGCGTGGTGTTTGTCGCCGGCGCCTTCGGGCAGGTTCTGGCGCTTGCCATTGGCGCCGTTGCCGGGCTTGTCTTCTGTCGTTCCGATGCCGCGGGGCAGGCCACCCATCTCGCCTTCCGCGTACCCAAAAGCGTCGGATATATCGCGCTTGCCGCCTTCGTCCTGCTGCTCGGTTTCCTACCGCTGCTTGCTGCTGCGGCGGCTTCACAGGGCCTCTCCTTGTTCGACGCCTTTTATCGCGCAGGCGCGCTCGTCTTCGGCGGCGGCCATGTGGTGCTGCCGCTGCTGCAATCGGAAGTCGTCGCCACAGGCTGGGTCACGGAAGATGCCTTTATCGCGGGTTATGGCGCAACCCAGGCCGTGCCCGGTCCGCTCTTCACCTTCGCCGCCTATCTTGGTGCGGTGGTGGGGCCGCAGCCCAACGGTGCTGCTGGGGCGGCGATCGCCCTTGTCGCGATCTTCCTTCCCGGCATGCTGCTGCTCGTCGGCGCGCTGCCCTTCTGGGAAGGGTTCCGCAAGCACCTTCTGGCGCAGGCTGCCATGCGTGGCGCAAATGCCGCCGTCGTCGGCATTCTCGGCGCAGCGCTTTATGATCCGGTCTGGACAAGCGCCATCTTCACCCCGAAGGATTTCGCCCTGGCGCTGACAGGCTTCATCCTGTTGACGATCTGGAAAACGCCGCCATGGGCCGTGGTCGTCCTCTGCGGGGCGGGCGGCGTTCTGCTTGCCTTGATATAGGCGTCATCCCGTAACGCCCATGGTCTCGAACATCCAGTCGGAAAAGGCCTGCATGGCGGGTGTGGGCGGTTTCGATTGCAGCCGGGTCAGCCAATAGCTTCCGAGCGAAATGGTAACCGGAAAAGGCTGGATGATCGCACCGGATGCGAGATGCCGCGAAAACATCGATGGCGGCGCCAGCGCCACGCCGAGCCCCTGCAGGGCGGCTTCCATCATGCCAAGAGACGTGTCGAAAACAATGCCTGCATTCACTTGCGCCGCGGGCGTCACGCCGGCAGCCGCAAACCAGTTACTCCATTCATCGGCCCTGTAGCTGCGCAGCAGCGTCGCCTCCATCAGATCGGCGGGCGTTTTCAGCATCTCCGCCAGTTTCGGCGTGCAAAGCGGGGAAAGAGGCGCCTCGAATAGTCGAAAGGCATCCGTGCCGTGCCAGGAGCCCTGGCCGAAACGGATGGCGAAATCCAGCCCTTCAGCCGCCATATCGACGCGGTTGTTATTGGTGGAAACCCGCACATCGATGAAGGGATGCTGCTTTTGAAACGCCTGCAGCCGTGGCAGCAGCCAGCCCACGGCAAAGGTTCCCACGACACCCAGAAACAGCAGCTCGCGCACCTGTCCGGCCTCAATCCGGTCGAGCGTCGTCGCCATCTGGTCGAAGGAGCTGGTCACCGTCGGCAGCAGGGCCTCACCTTCGGCGGTAATTTTCAGCCCGCGTGGAAGCCGCTGAAACAGCGCAACCCCCAGCCGCTTTTCCAGCCCCTTCACCTGCTGGCTCACAGCCGCCTGCGTCACGCACAGTTCGATGGCCGCGCGGGTGAAGCTCAGGTGCCGGGCGGATGCTTCAAAGGCCCGCAAGCCGTTCAGGGGAAGAAATTGCCGAACCATTCAAGACCTAGATTTTCTTGTGTCTCTTCCGAGATATCATGATTTGTTCGTGCAATGTAGGGCGGTTAAACGTTTTTCGCTGGGGATGGCGAACAAGCCGAAAATCCACTCAAGGTTTTGGAGAATGCGAAAGATGAAACTTAATCGCAGACATATCGCACTGGCTGCGTTGCTCTCGACGAGCCTGTTCACGGAGGCCTTTGCCGCCGATGAAACGAGGCTGAAAGCGATAACGGATGCCGCGATCAAGCCGGTCATGGAGAAGAACGGCATCCCCGGTCTTGCCGTTGGTATCAGCGTTGATGGTCAGAGCCACATCTTCACCTATGGCGTCATGTCCAAAAGCACGAATGAGCCCGTGACCCCGCAGACGCTGTTCGAACTCGGCTCCATCTCCAAGACATTCACCGTCACGCTCAGCACCTATGCCGAGATAAACGGCCAGCTCTCGCTTTCCGGCAAGGTCGAAGATTATCTTCCTTCCATGAAGGGCAAGCCTTTCGGCGATGTCACGCTGATGCATCTCGGCACCCACACTGCCGGCGGCTTTCCGATTCAGGTGCCCGACAACATCAAGACGGAACAGCAGTTGCTGGCCTATCTCAAGGCCTGGAAACCCTCCTACAAGCCCGGAACGCACCGAAGCTACGCCAATCCCAGCATCGGAATGCTGGGATACATCACCGCAAAAGCCATGGGGCAGAGCTTTGATGGCGCCATGCAGGACACGCTGTTCCCCGCGCTTGGCCTGAAGAACACCTTCACCGTGGTGCCCAAGGCAAAGATGGGTGACTACGCGCAGGGTTATAAGCGAACCAGCGAACCAGCCCGCATGACGCCCGCCATTCTTTCATCCGAGGCCTACGGCGTCAGATCGACAGCGCAGGACATGATCCGCTTCGTCAACGCCAATATGGGCCTTGAAAAGCTGGACGGAAAAATCCAGCAGGCGCTCATCAACACCCATACGGGATATTTCAGCGTCGACGCCATGACGCAGGATATGGTCTGGGAGCAATATGCCCATCCAACGCCGCTTAAGACGCTGCGAGACCTGAATTCCGGCGCCTTGCTCAAGACCGTTCCGGTCTCCGAAATCTCGCCGCCGATGAAGCCGCGTCAGGATGTCTTCATCAACAAGACCGGCTCCACCAATGGTTTCGGCGCCTATGTGGCGTTCATCCCCAGACAGAAATTGGGCATCGTCATTCTGGCCAATAAAAACTATCCCAACGAGGAGCGGGTTTCCGCTGCCTATGAGATCATGACGGCGCTTGAAAAAGCGCAATAAGACCGTCCGTCGATCTGGTGCTTTTTACCGGCGCGGGAGCCGATTTTTCCGCGCCGGAATGCGTAACAGTGGGTAACACGCCGTTGCCGATGACAGAGGCAGGCAATCGCGCTAACGGAGAAAAGATGCGCCGGCTGCCGATTCGATCTCGGTTACACGCGCAAATCATAAAAGCAAATCTCTGCGCGGCTACGGACTGAAACGGGAAAACCCGGGAAGCGCGTGCCGGCTGTTTCCTGGGGGGACGACATGAGCGATACCGGTGGTTATTTTCCGCGCTGGCGACTGAAAACCGAAGGGCGCATCCTGCCCGATGAGCGGCTGCCTGCGGGACAGACAGCGGTACTCGGTCTTCAGCATGTCGTGGCGATGTTCGGTTCCACGGTTCTTGCGCCGCTGATCATGGGGTTCGATCCGAATGTCTCGATCCTGTTTTCGGGTATCTCGACGCTCATTTTCTTCATTGCCGTCGGCGGTCGTGTGCCGAGCTATCTCGGCTCCTCCTTTGCCTTCATCGGCCCGGTGCTTGTGGCAACGGGCGCAGCCGCGGGTGCGGCAAGTCCTGATATCGCACTCGCACTCGGCGGCATCATCGCCGCCGGTGTGCTTTATGCGCTGATCGGCGTCATCGTCATGATCGCCGGCCATAACTGGATCGAAAAGCTGATGCCGCCGGTTCTGACCGGGGCGATCGTTGCGGCAATCGGTCTCGTTCTCGCCCCGATTGCGATCGCAAGCGCTTCCGGCTCCGGCCCCGGCAATCCCGATGGCGACCAGCTGTCGCGCTGGATTGCGATCCTGACGGTCACATCGGTCGGTGCGATTGCGGTCTATGCGCCCGGCATGGCGCGCCGTTTGCCCATTCTTCTCGGCGGCGCGATTGCCTATCTCGCTTATCTCGTGCTCGCCAACGGCTTCGGCTTCGGCAAGTCCGTCGACTTCTCGGGCGTGGCGGCTGCACCGTGGTTCGGATTGCCGACATTCACCGCACCGGTGTTTTCAGGATCCGCGATTGCCCTGATCGCGCCGGTCGTCGTCATTCTGGTGGCGGAAAATCTCGGACATATCAAGGCGATAGGCGCGATGACCGGGCAGAACCTTGATCGTTATCTCGGCCGCGCCTTTATCGGTGACGGCATTGCGACGATGTTCTCCGGCGCCTTCGGCGGAACCGGCATGACGACCTACGCCGAAAACATGGGCGTCATGGCGATAACCCGCATTTTCTCGACGCTCGTCTTCATCGTGGCTGCGCTCGTCGCCATCATCCTCGGCTTCTCGCCGAAATTCGGTGCGCTCATTCAGACCATACCGGGGCCGGTCATCGGCGGCCTTTCCGTCGTGGTCTTCGGCCTGATCGCTGCGACCGCCGGGCGGATATGGGTTGAAAACAAGGTCGATTTTTCCGAACCCCGCAACCTCATCACCGTGGGTATCGCGCTGGTGTTGGGCGCCGGCAACTTCAAGCTCAATGTCGCCGGCTTCACGCTCGACGGCATCGGCACGGCAACAATCGGGGCGATTGCCTTCTACCACCTGCTGGGTCTTGGCAGGCTCGCGTCAGGCAAGTGATGACTGCCGCCTGAACATCCGCCATCTGGAGAGGCAGCATCGGGTTTCCCGATGCTGCCGGGATCTATCGAGCAGGCCCCCTCACAGATGCGTGGAAGCACCTCGGACGGGTCGAGCCTGTCCATGAGCCTGTGTTTGAGAGCACCAAGAGAACGCCAGTTCGGTGCGCAGGCGCCCATGCTGATGGTGTTTTCGTTCCTCATCGTTTTCCTTGTTCCTGCAGCACTTTACGAAAGCTGGACGGTGCCGCTTGGATGCTGGAGGCAGGCGTCCGCCTCAACGGACGCCTGCCAGCCAAATTAGTAGTCCATGGCTCTGAGATCATCGAGCAGGCCGGGCCCTTTCGGCACCCAGCCGAGCTTCTTCCGTGTCAGGGCGCTGGAGGCCCTGAGGTCCATGGAGGCGAACAGGGCAAACCAGCCGAAATGGCCGGCAGCCTCCGTTTTCGGCAGCGAGACAACGGGCAGCCCAAGGCCCTCAGCAACGATCCCGGCAATGTCGCGCACGACAACGCCTTCTTCCGCCGCGGCATTATATCGAGCACCCCGCTCACCCCGAACGAGCGCCATCACGTAGAGCTTCGCCACATCGTCTACATGACCGGCCGACCAGCGATTGCCGCCGTCCTCGACATAAGCAACGACGCCTTTGTCGCGCGACATCTCTATATAAGGCGAGATGAGGCCCTGCTTCACCGTGTCATGCACCTGCGGAAGCCGGATGACACCGAGATTGACGCCCGCCTGCAATTGCTCCTGGCCCGCCAGTTCGGAGGCGATACGCGGGTTGAAATGATGGGTATCGAAGACATCCTCCCGCGCGGGTTCGCCATTGCCGGGATCGCCCATGCCGACCCCTGAGGTGATGAGCATCGGCCGTTCGGAGCCGGCCAATACGGAGCCCAACGCCGCGATCACCCGGCGATCCTTTTCGCAATTGGCGGCAAAATTCGCAAAATCATGATCGAAAGCCGTATGGATGACGGCATCGGCAGTTTCCGCGCCCGCGGCAAGCCCCGCCGCATCTTCCAGCGTGGCGATATGGGCGGAAGCGCCTGCGGCCTGCAGCGCTCTTGCGCCGGCCTCCGAGCGGGTTAGGCCGATAACCTCATGGCCGCTCGCCAGCAGTTCACGAAGAATACGGGATCCGATGAACCCGGTGGCACCTGTCAGAAAAACACGCATATAAATCTCCCGCGTTGACGGGGGCGGTGATCTCATGAAGAATTGTCCTGTTAAAGTAGTGACTTTATCATGGTATAATTCTCAACAGGCTGCGGCGGGAAATGCAATGGCGGATAATGCACTCAGCACCTTTCTGCGGGATCGCCGTATGCGGCTTGATCCCGCAACGTTCGGTTTTCCCGTCGGCCGCCGCCGCACACCGGGCCTGCGCCGGGAAGAGGTCGCCCAGCGCGCCAACATAAGTCCGACCTGGTATACCTGGCTGGAACAGGGCCGCGGCGGTTCGCCCTCGGCGGATGTGCTGGATCGTATCGCAAAAGGATTGATGCTGACCGATCCCGAGCGCGACCACCTGCATATACTGGCCTTCGGACATCCGCCCGAGCAGCGTTACCGTCAGCCCGAGACCATAACGCCCCGGCTGCAGGGCGTGCTTGACGCCATGCCCTTCAGCCCCGCCATCATCAGGACGGCGACATGGGATGTTCTGGCATGGAACCGCGCCGCCGCCCTCATCCTGACGGATTACAGCAAGCTGGCGAGGGAGAACCGCAACATCCTGCGTCTGATCTTCTCCGACGAACGGGTGCGCACCGCCCAGGAGGACTGGCGCAATGTCGCCCGTTATGTCGTCGGCGCGTTCCGGGCGGATGCGGCGCGCGCTGGCGCGGGGGCCGGCATCCAGCAACTGGTCGATGAGCTCTCGGCCGCCAGCCCCGAATTCAAGGCCATGTGGGATGATAACGAGGTCACAAGCATGCATGAGGGCCTCAAGCGCCTCCACCACCCGGTTCTCGGAACGATTGAACTGGAGTTTTCAAGCTTTGCGGTGGAGGGACGCTCGGATCTCAACATGATGGTCTATAATCCCGCCAATTCCGAGATGAGCGAGCGGTTTCGCTCGCTGATCGCAAAATCCGGTTGATTCCATCACGCCGTTCTATCCACCGTCTGGGCGCTCCGGTTCCAGAACCGAGACGCCCAGCCAGCGAGCGATACTCTCTTCAAGTTCCGCTTCCCGAGGAGCGCCTTCACAGGCCCAGGCGACAATGCCATCGGGGCGTATCAGCAATGCGCTCACGTCCATTCGATTTTCGGCATCCACCGCAACGTAGTTTAGCCGATCAGACCAGTGTTCCGCGACATCGCCGAACATTGGACGCGCATCGAAATCGAGCAGCACCGCACGGCAGCTCCGCAGGTGCTCATTCAGCCGTGTGCCGTCAAGGAGAGTTAAATCCGGCGCACTGCGGCCGACAAGGGCGTGAGGAGCGCCGAGATCGTAACGGATACCGATGCCCCAGACGCGCTCGGCGAAATAGGTTGCGCCATCGCCCGTGGCGGCGAGATCGCGGATGACGCCTTCCAGCGCCCGCGAGCTTCGGCTGGGCCGCATCAGCGCCACCTGCGCGCGCGACCAGTCCAGAACCTGCGAGGCTATGGGTTGGCGCTCGCTGGCATAACTGTCGAGCAGGTCTGCCGGCGCGTCGCCGCGGATGACCGCAGCAAGCTTCCAGCCAAGGTTCATCGCGTCGCCGAGGCCGAGATTGAGCCCCTGGCCGCCCAGCGGCGAGTGAATGTGGGCGGCATCGCCCGCCAGCAGCACGCGCTTGCGGCGATACTCCGCCGCCATGAAGGCGCGGTCGGTCCATGTGGTGGCCAGATCAAGCCTTGTTACCGAAACATCCGTGCCCGAGACCCTGCGCAGCACGGCTTCGACATGCTCGCGCGTGATCGATGCGGAACGGTGAAAAGCGCCACCGTCGAAATCGGCCATGGCGATCGTGCCTGTTGGCGTGAACATATACATGCCAGCAGCGGTATAATGGCGGCCGGGCTTCAGCGCCTCGGGATCGGCCAGTTCGACCTGTGCTGAATAGCCGGTGAATTCTGGTTCGGTGCCGGCAAAAGCGATCCCCGCCACCTTGCGCACCAGGCTGCGAGCGCCATCGGCCCCGACAAGCCAGCGGCCCCGAAACACCGCACCGCCCGCCTGAACGGTGATATCCTCCTCGGATTGCTCGAAACCTTCCACGGCAAAACCGCGCCGTATCTCGACGCCCAGAGCCTCGGCCCGCGCCGCCAGAACGGTCTCTATACCCGCCATGTCGGTGGCAAGGTTGCTGGGCGAACCGGCGAGGCGATAGGGCCAGCGCTGCGTGTCGATCTGGTCATGAAAAAACTGGATGCCTGCGAAATGCCCGGCGGGCCGCCGCTGCTGTTCTTTCATCCAATGCGCTGTCCCGGGCGTGTCACGGCCGGCCTCCCGCTCTTTGATCGCCTCTAGCAGACCACGCCGATCAAGGCTCTCGATCGTTGGCGCCGTCAGGCCACGCAGGCCGAAAGGAGGCCGCTTCAGGGGTGAATCCGGATATGGCGATGCTTCGAGAACCAGCACCGAGCAACCGGCCTGCCTTAACTCACAGGCGAGAAACAGGCCGACCGGGCCAGCGCCGGCGATCAGGACGTCATGAAAATAAACAGGGGGTGTGCGCATGGTCGGGCTCCTTTAAGTCGATGTTCGACCGGAGCGTTTCTCCAACCTGAGACCCACACGGACGAACAGATGGATGCGCAATGCATCCTTCGTTCGTCGCGGGGATCTCCGACCAGAGGCCAAAGACCAGAGCTTCCGTTACCAGAAGGACTTGGGCTTACCAAACCAAGTCTGCCTTTTCCGACGGGGCCAAAGTAGCGCAATGATTGGCGGTATGCAACGGATGGCGTAGTCGTTTGAAGCTCTCGGCAATGTCGGGACGGTGCTATATGTCATGACCTGCCCGTTGCGGCGGCCGTCGCGCGTGCTGGTGCAATGATCGTCAGAGCCGTCGGCCGGATGCCGGGAGGTCGACTGGATGAGCATCCCGGCGTCAGCATAGACCTCATGCTGGATGATCGCGCCGTTGACCTGATCTGTGAGAACTTTGATCGTATATTAGGGACAGGCATCCGCAGACCCGGCAAAAGAAGGGGTATGCATTCCGCTATCTTGCCGGCACGCGGCCAATGCCCGTCGCTTCGATTAAAGGAGGTTCGGGATCGGGTACGACTGATAATGTGTGTTTGAGACATTTGAGCGCGAAACAGGATCGGGAGTGGCGCACGCCCTCTATCTTATAGAGTTTCCGCCGCAGAAACTGTTCGTAACCTGCGGTTCCCGCCACCGCCACCTTGATGAGATAATCATATTCACCTGTTGTCAGATAGGCTTCCAACACCTCCGGAAGAGCGGCCATCGCTTCCCCGAAACGCTCCAGAACCTCGTCGTCGTGGCGCTCCAGCATCACTTCGATGATGACGGTTTCCGTCAGTCCGAGCTTGGCCTGATCGAGAATGGCGGTGTAGCCGCGAATGACCCCTTCGTCTTCCAGCCGCTTGACGCGCTGCCAGCAGGGGCTGGGCGAAAGCCCCACCTTTTCCGAAAGCTCCGAATTGCTCAACCTGCCGTTCTCCAGCAGGGTGCGCAATATTTTGCGGTCAATTCTGTCCAGCGGCTTCGTCATGCCGGCCTCCCCAAAATACGTTGCAAAAAAATCTGCCGTCGCGGCGGCAGCCTGCGAAAGAAGTGTTTTCCGACGCGCCGTTTGGTGGTGTCATTCGAAAGCACCTTCGGCTGATCTTTGAGTACCGTACTGCAAGGTACAGGCAGCAGGAGGAGCAGGCGTGGCACCGATAGAACAGCAACATTTTCCAAGGCCGAGAACGCTCATCCATCCCGGCATTTCTGCGCCGGTGCGCATCAACAGCCTTCGCTCGCCATCTGCGCGCCATGTGCGGCTGTTCATCGCGCCGGGGCGTAGCCTTTACGACGGCATCGTGCGGCCGCTCTTCGAAAACGGCATTGAGAATGCCTCGCTCACCATTCTCGGCGGCTATTTTGACATATTGTCCTATTGCGTGGCCCCGCCCGACCCTTCCGGCAGGGCGGTCATTGCCTATACCAAGCCCATCGACGCCGGTGCTGCCTGGCTTGTCTTCGGCAATGCCACGCTTGGGCGCAGCATGAAGGGAGAGCCGATCGTCCATTGCCATGCCGCCATGCGCACGGCGGCGGGTGTGGTCAAAGGCGGCCATTTGCTGACTGAATCCTGTATTGTCGGCGAAAACGGCGTTTCCGCCCTGGTGACGTCACTCGACAGTTTCGTGCTGCAGCAGTCCTTCGACCCTGAAACCAATATTCCCCTTCTTCAACCAAGGAACCGTACGGAGCGCGCCGATGAACACGCATAACACTGTCGAGACCGGCTCCATGGGGCGTGTGGCCTATGCCCGCATCGCACCCAATGAAGACCTCGTTCTCGGTGTCGAAAAACTGTGTCTGGCCGAAGGTTTTCGAAATGCCTTCGTGCGCGGTGCGCTGGGGAGTCTGGTCGATGCGTGCCTTGGCACGCGCAGCGGCGCATTCTTGCAGATAAGCGGTCCCGCCGTTGAAATCGTCTCCATCGCCGGTGAGGTGCGCGCCCAGCCCGATGGCTCGCTGCGTGCCGCGTTGACCGGTGTCGTGGCCGATACCGAAGGTTCGGTTTATGGCGGACCCTTCATCGCCGGCGCCAACCCGGTTTGCATGACGTTTGAAGTGACGCTGGAAGAATGGTTGCCCGCGGAAAAGCCGCAGGCGGCGTGAATTGCGGTGAGGCGGGCCGTTAAGTTGCGCAGGGCAACTCATGCGGCGCGCCCTTGTTTTTCGGTCAGAAGCAGCTCGAACGTGACGCAGACCGGGTTTTTGCCGCGCACCAGCCGCCCGCCGCTGATATGCTTGGTGAGATCGACCATCGCAATATCCAACACCGCCTGTTCGCCGCCCGCGGCGGAAGGGCCGATGCGGCCATTGCGGATGAGGATTTCGCTGGCATAGGCGGTGAGACTTGTTCCGTCTTCGTAGTCCGCACCGATCAGGCTGCCGATGCCGTTGACCTCGGCCTCCCGAAGACCGAACTGGGTAGAGGCCGCTTCAAGGGCGGTGCAGATATCGGTATTTGGCCGCACCGTACATAACAACGCCCGCAGGCCTGAACCTGTTCGGCTGCGCGGTTGCGGAATAGGGGTGAAGAGGGGGAAATTGGTTTCCTCATCCTTTTGCACATCGAGGATTGCGCCATCCAGCGCCAGCGCCTCAAGCGGCGTTTCCCCGGCAAATTCGGCCTCGAAGGGCAGCAGATGCCCCATGGAGACAACGCCGTCGGCACTTTTCCAAGAACCATGGCAGTGCAGAAACGGCTCCCCATCCCGCCGGCCCATATGCAGGCCGGCGTCGATGATGGTGCCATCAGGCATGGAGAAGGTTTCACTGTACCAAGCGGCATGGCTGTCATCGGGGGCGGCCGCGGGCATGACGTAGTGCAAATGCTTCATCGGCACATTTTTCAGCCGGACATAACCGCCATCGAAACCCTGCTCCGCAAAGGCATCGGCAATCGCTTCGTTAACGCACACGCCGGGCCTCACCATCAGCGTGACCGGATGCGCGTGGCAGCCGAGAACGCGAAAGCGCTCGGGCGTTGTCGGTCCGGGATGGACGATGCGGCGGGGAAGCTCTTGCGTGGCTGTCTCCGTCATACCGCAAGGCCTGCAGTGATGAAGCCGCCATCCACGGCCAACACCTGTCCGTTGACGTAGCTCGCGTCGTCCGACACCAAAAACGCCACGGCTGAGGCGATCTCGTCCGTCCTGCCATAGCGATGCATGGGAACGCGGCTATGCCATTGGTTGCGGACATTTTCCGTATGAACCGCCTGGGTCAGCGGGGTGTCGACCGGACCGGGAGCAATTGCGTTGACACGAATGCCTGATTGACCCAGCTCGTTTGCCATTACCATCGTCAGAAGATTGACGCCGCCTTTCGAAGCGCCATAGGCGCTGCGGCCACGATTTCCACACATGCCGGAAACAGAGCTGATATTCACGATCGAGCCGGCAATATCGCGCTCCAGCCAGTAACGTGCGGCAGTGCGCGCTACCGCGAAGCTGCCGACGAGATTGACATCAACGATACGGCGAAATTCTTCGACGCTTGTGTCGACGGACAGCTTGTCGATACCGATGCCGGCGCTGTTGACGACGGCGACCAGATCAACCGCATGATCGGCACCGTTAGCCGTCAGGGCGGCGAAAGCCGTCTCTATCGATGCCTCGTCCGCAACGTTGCAGACGATGCCCCGCGAGAGATCGATACCGAGCTTTTCGCAGGCTATATCCAGCGCCTCGCGCTTGAGATCCAGCAACCATGGCTGCCAGCCGCGCGCCATCAGGAGCTGCGCAGTGGAGAAACCGATGCCGGATGCACCACCCGTGATCGCGACGGCCCCTTTTGTCCCTGTTTTCTCTTGTGTCATACCGTCTCCTCCCGATTGAATGTCACGCCTGTCAGCCTGTCCGCTTTTCTTCGAAAGCCGGCATCTGACCGCGTTTCTCCAGTTCCTCGCGGATCATTTTCTTGGTGATCTTGCCGTAGGCGGATTTCGGCATGGCATCCCAGAACACCACTGATTTCGGCAGCTTGTAGCGGGCCATCTTGCCTTCCAGATATGCCTTCAGATCGATGGCGGCGATATCCGCGCCCTCGCGGGCCACGCACACGGCCACACCGACCTCGCCCCACACCGCGTCCGGCACACCCAGAACCGCAGTCTCGCTGATGTCAGGATGCATGAGGATCTTTTCCTCGATTTCGCGCGGATAGATGTTCGAGCCGCCGGAAATATACATGTCGGAGGCGCGCCCGGTGATGTAGAGGAAGCCGTTCTCATCGCGATGACCAAGGTCGCCCGTGCGGAACCAGCCATTGCGGAAGGCTTTGGCATTTGCCTCGGGATTATCGTAGTAGCCGGCGAAAACGGCGGGACCGATTACACAAATTTCGCCGGTTTCGCCTGCGCCAACCTCCTCGCCAGCATCGTTCTGGATCTGCACTTCCATGGCGGTGCGGTCGAAGCCGCAGGTGCCGATGCGCGTTTCCGGACCGTCCTCGGCGTTATGAAAAGAAGGCGGCAGCACGGTGATGTTACCGGTGACTTCACCCAGGCCGAAATATTGCACCAGCACCGGGCCGAGCTTTGCAAGCGCCCGTTTCTGGTCCGCGCGATACATCGGCGCGCCGGCATAGATGACATAGCGCAGCGAGGAGTGATCGAAACGATCCACAGAGGGGTCTTCGACGAGCATTTTAAGGATGGTCGGTACAGTGAAGGCGTTGGTGATACCCCATTTTTCGATCAGCGCCCAGACGGCGGGCACATCGAGTTTTTCCGCCGCCGGAAGCACTGTTTTCGCGCCATGCGCCACCTGCACCAGCTGGTGAATGCCCGCACCGTGTGAAAGCGGGGCAACGACGATGGAGGCGTCGTCCGGTCCGGTGCCGGGCATCAGATCGCAGAGATGGTTGGTGATGACGAACGCCATCTGGCCATGGGTAAGCACTGCAGCCTTGGGCCGGCCGGTGGTGCCTGAGGTGAAGAAGAACCAACACGGGTCATCCCGATCCACTGCCTGGCTTTTGACTTTGTGCCCCATATGACGGGCCACGATTGCATCGTAATCCTCACCGAACTCTGCCGTGCCGATGGCGATGCTGAAATCGATCTTGCTTGCCTCATGGCTGGCTTTAGCATGATCGGGAAAAGCACTGGCGCAAATCATGCCGCGTGCGCCGCTGGCCTTCGCCAGATAGGCAACTTCATCGGGCGATTGACGGTAATTGGTCGGCACCCACACCGCACCCACGCGGAAGCATGCGAACATGGATTCGAACATCTGGTTGTTGTTGGAGGACTGCACCAGAATGCGGTCCCCCTTTCGGACGTTGAATTCAGTCTCCAGCGCATGGGCCATTGCGTCGACGCGGGCTTCCATTTGAGCCCAGCTCCAAGTCTTTTCACCCCAGACGAAACCGATATGGTCCGGGTTGCGGCGTGCCGCCTGCGTCAGGAAATGCGAGAGGTTCATCACCCGCGTGGTGGAGGGCGCAACCCCGCCCGCGGGATGCTGCACGGCACTTTGCATCGTCATTTCACACGCTCCATGATCGAGACGTAATTGGCAACCGCCGTGCCCCCCATGTTGAACACGCCAGCCAGGGAGGCCTTGGGAATTTGCATGTCGCCTGCCTCGCCCATCAATTGCATCGCCGCCATGACATGCATGGAAACGCCGGTCGCCCCGACGGGATGACCTTTCGATTTCAATCCACCCGATGGGTTGATTGGCAGACGTCCGGTCTTCAGCGCCGTTCCATCCTGGACAACGCGATATCCTTCACCGGGCTTCGCAAGCCCCATGGCCTCATATTCGATAAGTTCGGCAATGGTGAAGCAGTCGTGCGTTTCAACGAAAGAGAGGTCGTCGAGCGTTGCGCCGGCAAGTTCCAGCGAGCCGGCCCAGGCGCGGCGCGCGCCTTCGAATGCCAACGGATCGCGACGGCTCAATGCCATGACGTCGTTGACATGCTTGCGGCCCCGGAAACCGATGGCGCGGTTGAGTGTGGCTGCCGTTTCCTCGTCGGCCAAAATGATCGCGGCAGCGCCATCCGAAATCAGCGAGCAGTCGGTGCGGCGCAGCGGGCCTGCGACGTAGGGGTTCTTGTCCGAAACCGTATTGCAGAAATCGAAGCCGAAATCCTTGCGCATATGGGCATAGGGATTGACCGCGCCATTGGCGTGGTTCTTTGCGGCAATCATCGCCAGCTCTTCCGAGCGGTCGCCATAACGTTGAAAATATGCCTGTGCGATGCGGCCGAACTGGCCGGCAAACCCGCCGGGAATATTGGCCTCCTCCGCACGGTAACAGGCGGAGAGCAGGATTTCGCCCACCTCTGCGGTCGGCAGCGCCGTCATTTTTTCCGCGCCGACAACGAGCGCGATGCGGCCGCGCCCGGCTTCGATGAAATCCATGGCGCTGTAGAGGGCGGCCGATCCCGTTGAGCAGGCATTTTCGAAACGCACTGCCGGCGTATAAGCGAGGCGCTCATCGCCCATGGCTACTAGCGCACCCTGAAAATCCTGTTTCGAGAAGCCATTGTTCATCACGCCAACGAAAATGCCGTCGATATCGCCGACATCGACGCCCGCATGGTCTATGGCCGGCGCCACGACCGAAGCCATCAGTTGCTCGGTATTTTCAAGGGCCGACTTGCCGAAAGGCGAATGCGCCCAGCCAACGATCTGCGCTTTGCTCATTTGCTCGTTCTCCTTGTTTGCCGTTTCGTGTCGCCTTCGCCGCGCGTGCGGGCGCGGCTGGCCATCATTTCTGCGATGCGTGTCTCGATGCGGGTTACTTCCTCGCGCAGCAGCGCCGCCAGTTCCGGCTGGCGCTCCGGCCGCATGCGGCTATCCACAGCGGCAATGCTCAACGCTCCCGCCACCGCGCCGTCAGGCGTGCGGATGGCGACGCCGATGCCCCAGGAATTAGAAAGGATCAGGCCGGGGTTCAGCGAATAGCCATTGGTTCTCGTCAACTCGACATCACGGCGCAGCCCCTCCAGCGTGATGCCGGGATAGTTGGCGGCAATCAGCCCGCTATTGGCCGCAATGATACTTTCCACCTCGGCGTCTGGCAGCGCCGCCAGCATGGCGAGCGAACCCGCACCAATACCCAAGGGGTGTTCGAAACCGGCCTGAAGCGCATGGGTGCGCACCGGCCAGGTGCCTTCTTCGCGGTAAAGGCACAGGGCAAATGTATCACGGCGCACGGAAAGGAAGCTCGAGTCCTCCGAGCGGCGGGAAATGCGCGTCAGGCCGTCCTGCGCCATTTGAAGAAGGCCAAACCGGCGCGATGACAGGCTGCCCAGCACATAGGTTTCTTCGCCGAGGTAATAACGCCGCGTTTCCTCATCCTGCTCCACAAGGCCGGCGCGGATCAGAGCCAGCAGCAGGCGGCGGGCCGTGGGTTTGTTCAGTCCGCTTTCTGTCACGATGACCGAAAGCGCCACGCCGCGTTCCGCGTGCCTCCCGACCATGGAAAGCAGCGCCAGAGCCCGGTCCACCGCGCGCGCGCCTGTCAGATCGTTTTCTACCGGGATCGTTGTTGTTGTTGCCATTTCAGGAAAACGCCCCCACCGCACAGCTTTGCCCGCCATCGACCGGCAAACAGACGCCGGTGATGAACTTAGCCTCATCAGATGCGAGAAAAACGGCGGCGCGGGCAATATCGAAGGCATCGCCCATGCGGCCCACCGGGACGGCGGCATTGCGCGCCGCCACCATCTCCTCGACAGACGCATATTGATTACTGATCTGCTTGTAGATCAGTGGGGTGTCGATCATCCCCGGAAGAATGCAATTGGCGCGAATGCCCTGCCGGGCATATTGCATGGCCAGCGCCACAGTCGCCTGATTTACAGCTGCCTTCATGGCGTAATAGGCAAAATAGGGATAGCCGGTCCAGCGAATGGAGGCGAGCGACGAGATATTGACAATGGCCCCTCCGCCCTGCGCCAACATCACCGGCAACACAGCCTTGGAGGTGCGATAAACGGAGCCGATATTGAGATCGACCGAGGCGCGAAAGCTTTCCTCATCCAGCTCAACCGGCCCGCCCATATGGGTCACGCCGACATTATTGTGCAGAATATCGATGCCACCAAAGGCCTCGCAGGCGCGGTCAACGGTGACCGATACGGACTGTAGATCAGTGACATCGGCAGCAACCGCAATCGCCTCCAGACCTTCGCCGCGAATGATCTCAGCCGTCTCTTCAGCCGCGTCAGCGGAGAGATCGACACAGGCTACGCGCGCGCCTTCGCGGGCAAATTGCACGGCTGCAGCCTTGCCGTTGCCAAAACCCGGACCCGATGATCCTGCGCCAAACACAAGCGCGCGTTTTCCCGTCAGGCGACCTGTCAAAGCAGTCTCCATTCCAATCGTCAGACATAGTCGGGTTGGCCCCGCTACGGGCGGGGCCAGTTATACAACGGACCGATCAGGTCAGGCTTGCGCCAACGGCCTTTTCAAGAATGGCCCAGGCTTCATCGCCGTATTTGCCTTTCCATTCGGAATAGAAGCCTGCGTCTTTCAGCGCGGCGCGGAAGAGTGTCGCATCCGTGTCGTTGAAGGTCATGCCCTTGGAAATCAGATCTTCCTTGACCGAGGCATTGAGCTTCGCCACGTCAGCACGTTCATCCTTGCCGGACTGGTTGAGATTTTTGGCAACGATGGCGCGCAGGTCATCGGGCAGACGTTCCCAGGCGCGCTTATTGGCCAGGAACCAGAAACCGTCCCACATGTGGTTGGTGACCGAGCAGAATTTCTGCACTTCGAACAGCTTGGCGGTGGAAATGATCGCC
Organism: Agrobacterium sp. 719_389; assembly: GCF_900188475.1. Taxonomy (NCBI): domain Bacteria; kingdom Pseudomonadati; phylum Pseudomonadota; class Alphaproteobacteria; order Hyphomicrobiales; family Rhizobiaceae; genus Agrobacterium; species Agrobacterium sp. 719_389. The sequence continues at coordinate 696 of NZ_FYEM01000015.1, read as the reverse complement.
AGCGGATTCTCCTGGCCATCGACCACGCCGGTCTGCAGCGCGGTATAGACCTCGGCGAAATTGATCGAGGCGGGGGCCGACTTGAAGGCCTTGAACATCGAGGTCCAGAGCGGGCTTACCGGCACGCGGATCTTGAAGCTTTCGAGATCGGCCGGCGTGGCGATGGGCTTGGACGCGCTGGTGATCTGGCGGAAGCCGTTATCCCAGATCGTGTCCATGGCAACGAGGTTCTGCTTGGCAATTTCGCCGCGCACATATTTTCCGAGATCGCCATCCATGGCCGCCCATACGGAATCATAGTTCGGGAACGCGAAACCGATGCCGCTGATGGAGGCGTTCGGCACCAGCGTCGACAGGATCAGCGGCGACAGCGTGAAGAATTCAACGCCTCCCGAGCGCACCTGGCTCAGCACGTCCGTATCTGCGCCCAACTGGCTGCTGGGGAAGATATTGATCATCACCTGCCCATCGGTTTCCTTGGCGATCCGGTCAGCGGCCTCCTTGGCGCGAATGTTCATCGGGTGCGCGGCAGGCAGATTGTTGGCATATTTATAATTGTACTGGGCAGCGCGGGCGCGCGACACGAAGGCTGTGGCCAGAACGGCGGAACCGGCGCCGGCGAGCATGGTACGTCTGTTGATATTCATTGCTTTCTCCTCCCAAAATAAAGCATGCATCATTCATCGGCGTGGCGGG
>NZ_FYEM01000016.1:0-100400 GCF_900188475.1 Agrobacterium sp. 719_389 | reverse complement strand
TCGACCGACCAGATCAAGGCCCTCAACTCCGATCAGGTCGCCGGCCTCAGTTCCGCGCAGGTCGCCACCCTGAGCAGCAGCGAGCTGGCACTGTTCTCGACCGACGAGATCAAGGCCATCAGCGCCAATGCCGTCGCCGGTCTTACACTGGCTGGTCTCGGCACCGAAAATGCCGCCGCTCTGACAAAGACGCAGATCGCCGGTCTGTCTTCGACACAACTGAACGCCCTGTCCTCCGACAGCCTTGACACCTTCTCCGCCGATGAAATCAAGGCCATCAGCACCAAGGCACTCGCGGGCATCGACGTCACCAAGCTGAGCACTGGCAACATCGCCGCCCTGAGCAGAACGCAGGCCGCAGCGCTTTCCTCGGCGCAATTTGCAGCCCTGTCGACCGACCAGATCAAGGCCCTTACCTCCGATCAGGTCGCCGGCCTCAGCTCCGCTCAGGTCGCCACCCTGAGCAGCAGCGAACTGGCTCTGTTCTCCTCAGACGAGATCAAGGCCATCAGCGCCAATGCCGTCGCCGGTCTTACACTGGCTGGTCTCGGCACCGAAAACGCTGCGGCATTGACCAAGACGCAGATCGCCGGCCTGTCTTCGGCACAGCTGAACGCCCTGTCTTCCGACAGCCTTGCCACCTTCTCTGCCGATGAGGTCAAAGCCATCAGCACCAAGGCGCTCGCAGGCCTCGACGTCACCAAGCTGAGCACTGGCAACATCGCCGCCCTGAGCAGAACGCAGGCCGCAGCACTCTCCTCGGCGCAGTTCGCAGCTCTGACGACCGATCAGATCACGGCCCTCGGCTCCGATCAGGTCGCCGGCCTCAGCTCCGCACAGGTCGCCACCCTGAGCAGCAGCGAGCTGGCACTGTTCTCGACTGACGAGATCAAAGCGATCAGCGCAAATGCCATCGCCGGTCTTTCCGCGGCGGCCCTCGCTGGCCTCGGCACCGCAAACGCTGCGGCATTGACCAAGACACAGATCGCCGGCCTGTCTTCGGCACAGCTTGGCGCCCTGTCCTCTGATAGCCTTTCCACCTTCTCCGCCGATGAGGTCAAGGCCATCAGCACCAAGGCGCTTGCAGGCCTCGATGCCAGCAAGCTGAGCACCGATAACGTCGCCGCCCTGAGCAAAGCACAGGCCGCAGCGCTCTCTTCGGCACAGTTCGCGGCCCTGTCGACCGACCAGATCAAGGCCCTCAACTCCGATCAGGTTTCCGGCCTGAGCTCCGCACAGATCGCGACCCTGAACAGCAGCGAACTGGCACTCTTCTCGACCGATGAGATCAAAGCGATCAGCGCAAATGCCGTCGCCGGTCTCTCCACAGCTGCCATTGGTGGTCTGAACAGCGCCCAGGCCGGCGCTCTCTCACCCCAGCAGCTCAAGGTCATGAACGATGCACAGGTCGAGGCGGTCATCAAAGCCTACAAGGCAGTATAAGACTTAAACGACCAGAAAACCTACGACGCGGCTCAGGGCCGCGTCGTAACATTTTAATTGCAGAATGCCCCAGAAGGACATTCAGTATCTGCCATGGCAAAAATATCCATCATCATTCCGGCCTTCAACATGGCCAGTCTTATCGGCGAGACACTCGACAGTGTTCTGCTTAATGACACCGAAATGGATATCGTCGTTGTCGACGATGCCTCCACCGACAATACCTGCGACATCGTTGAGCAATACATGGCGCGGCACGCCAATATAAGGCTGATGCGCAGCGAGACGAACACCGGGCCGGGCGTTGCCCGCAACAGGGCGCTGGCGACAATCGACAGCGAATATTGCCTGTTTCACGATGCTGACGACCTCCTGCACAAGGGAGCCGTCGATACCGTTCTCCCCTTGATGGATGATACGAATATCGATGTCGCGGCATTCAGATATAGCGTGCTGAGGACGGCCGGTGGCACACCTGGCGAAATGGCGCCTATCGACAAGAATATCTGGGATAGCGTCCTCGGCAGTCACGACAGCGCCATGATCGATCTCGACTCGACCGCGCAATTCCTGGTGACGATCAATTACCCGTGGAACAAGATACTGCGGACATCTTTCATTCGCCAGACGAACTGGCGCTTCTCCACCGCGCGGATCAACGAAGACATCCTGCCGCATTGGGCAGCCTATATGAATGCCGGGCGCTTTCTGGCCATCAACAGCAGCCTGACAACACATCGCCTCATCCCGGGACGGGAACAGCATACGAGCACTTTCGACGAGCGCCGACTTGAAATGTTCGCGGCGCTGAAAGACACCGAAAAGCTCTTTCTGGAAAATCCGATCTTCAGGGCAAAATATTACCCGATCTTCATCGTCTTCAAGGCAGGTCTGCTGGAATGGGCGGCCAAGCAGATGCGGGAGGACCTGCACGGTCTTTTCCGGGAATACGTCGCATATTCATACCAATACTTCACGGACGAAGACTTCGACAGTGTCTATAGGATAAATCCGTCAATCGCTCTGGCGAGTTACAGGATGAAACATTCTCGTCGCTAGACATGTGAGCGATCCTTATTGCGGCGCGACAGCATCAACGCCTCAAAAGCCGGCGCCTGACTGGGAGAAACCTTCTCTCCGCCGGGCCGCCGGCTGATCTGGACACGCAACGCCGCTTCAAACACATCCAGCCACAGGCAAGTTACCTGCGATAGCTAAGTACGGCCCATCAACAGGCCGTTTTTATCTTCGACCCTTTGTCGCCTTGCCGCAGGATGTCATGACCGCCAACCACGTCTCTCCTTCAAACGATGACACCGCTCCCAGCGCGCTTGATCTTGCGCGGAACCAACGGTTAAGTCTCATGGATCTGCTGAGCGTGACCGAGGCGCTCACTGCCGCCGGCCAACGAGCCGCCGCCGTGGAACTCTACAAGACATGGGTCGCATTCAACGACAACAATCCCGTCATTCATCTTGCCTATTTCAATTATGCCGTAGCACTCAGCCAGCTTGGCGACCGCGCAGGCGCCGTACAGGCATTCCGCGCCTGTTTGAAGGCCAATCCGCAATTCGCTCCCGGCCATATCAATCTCGGCCGTGTCCTTGAAGACAGCGGGTTGATCGGCCAGGCAGTGGAACAGTGGTCGCACTATGCGGAGATGACGAAACATCTCGAGGCCGAAGCGATCGGCCACCGGCATATGGCTCTGCAGAACACGGGCCGGGTTCTCGAAGGCGCTGGAAAGCTCGAGGACGCCGAAACCGCCTTGCTGCAGGCGTTCGAGCTGCGGCCGGAATTGCCTGAAGCAGGCCAGCACTGGGTGTCATTGCGGCAGCGTCAGTGCAAGTGGCCGGTGCTTGCGCCCTCGAACCACGTCCCTGCCCGCAAGATGATCGACGCCATGTCGTCGCTGACGCTGAGCTGTTACGCCGACGATCCGATGTTCCAGCTGGCCAAGGCATATCGCTATAGCAAAACGGTGGTCGGCACGCGCCCGGACCTCAGCCGTTTTCCGCGCAGATCACCGAAGCAGAAGTCGGGGACCGGTGAGCGGCTGCGTGTCGGCTACCTCTCGTCGGATCTTCGCGACCATGCCGTAGGCTTCGCTCTTTGCGAGGTTCTGGAGTTGCATGACAAGAACAGCCTTGAGGTCTTCGCCTATTATTGCGGTAACGTCCGCAACACTGACAGCACGCAGGAGCGGATCAAGGCAGCGGTTCATTGCTGGCGGGATATCCATGGCCTCGACGATGCCGCAGCGGCATCGCAGATCATTTCCGACGACATCGATATCCTGATCGACGTGAATGGCTACACCAAGGACGCGCGCACGAAGATTTTCGCCTATCGTCCCGCGCCTGTTATCGTCAGTTTTTGCGGCTACCCCGGATCGATGGGAAGCCCGTTCCATCATTATCTGATCTCCGACGGATACATGATCCCGCCGGAGAACGACATCTATTACTCCGAAAAGGTCCTGCGCATCGCGTGTGACCAGCCGCTTGACCGCAAGCGGCCCATCGCCGCCCGGCCAAGCCGGGCCGAGGTTGGGCTGCCGGAAGATGCATTCGTTTATGCCAGCTTCAACGGCATGCAGAAGATTACCGAAAGCTGCTTTGCGCGATGGATGACGATCCTGTCTGAAACGCCCGGCAGCCTGTTGTGGCTGCTGGCGGGCGACGAAGATGTCAATCAACGCCTGCAAGGCATCGCAGAAAAAAGCGGCGTCGCACCGGAACGGCTCGTATTTGCGCCGAAGGTCCCGAACCCGCACCATATTGCCCGTATCGGCGTCGCCGATCTGTTTCTGGACACGTTCCCCTATGGCGCTCACTCCACGGCTGCGGATGCGATAACATCCGGCCTGCCCGTCCTCACCATGTCCGGCAAGACATTTGCTGCGCGCTTCTGCGGCAGCATCGTCACTGCAGCGGGTGTTCCGGAAATGATTTGTTCTTCGCCGGAAGATTATGTCGCCCGCGCCATCGGTTTCGAACGCGACCGGAAGAGCCTTCAGGAGGTCAGAGAATCGATCGCCCGGCAGCGGGATACCAGCGTATTGCGCGATATTCCCGCTCTGGCGCAACGTCTGGAAGAACTGTTCTGGCAAATGCAGGGCGAATGTGAGCGCGGCGAGACACCGGTGCCGGATCTCAGCAATCTCGATCTCTATTACGAACTGGGCGCGGAAGCCGTATTCGAGAACATAGAGTTTGAAGACGAGCAGAGCTACCGCAACCGCTACCTTAAGAAGCTCACCCAGTGGCACGACTATGCGCCAATTCCCTATGACCGTCGTCTCTGGCAGAAGCCGGATAACTGAGCGCGGAATATTCTCGACCGGCCGAAGCACGCGCTGCACGGCACCTCTTCGATGCAAATCGTGACCGCCCGCCGGGCGACCTATGAACAGGACCGATTATCAATGTTCGCGGACGAAAGAATTGTCATTGTGGGCGCCGGGCTTTCCGGCGCAGTCATTGGCCGGGAGCTTGCACTGGCAGGCCATATGGTCGACATCGTCGACGCCCGCGATCACATTGCCGGCAATTGCCACACCGAACGCGACCGTGAGACTGGCGTCATGGTCCATGTTTACGGTCCGCATATCTTCCATACCGACGACAAGGAAGTCTGGGACTATGTGAACGGCTTCCAGACGTTCATGCCCTACAAGAACCGCGTCAAGACGACGAGCGGCGAGCGCGTCTATTCGCTGCCGGTCAATCTGCATACGATCAACCAGTTTTTCGGCAAGAATTTCCGGCCCGATGAAGCCCGGGCCTTCATCGAGGAAAAGGCCGACAAGTCGATTACCGACCCACAGACCTTCGAGGAGCAGGCGCTGCGCTTCGTTGGCCGCGATCTCTATGAAGCCTTCTTCAAGGGATATACCGAGAAGCAATGGGGCTGCTCGCCGACAGAGCTGCCGGCCTCGATCCTGAAGCGCCTGCCGGTGCGCTTCAACTATGACGACAACTACTTCTTCCACAAATATCAGGGCATGCCGGAAACCGGCTATACGGACATGATCGAGCGCATCCTCGATCATCCAAACATCACCGTCAGGCTTGGCACACATTTCCAGCGCGCCGAGGCGCCCGCCGCCGGACACGTTTTTTACTCCGGTCCGCTTGACGGTTATTTCGACTTCGAATTCGGCCGCCTCGCATACCGGACGCTGAATTTCGAACGCTTCACCTATGACGGCGACTATCAGGGCTGCGCGGTGATGAACTATGGCGATGTCGCAGTACCCTTTACCCGCATCACCGAACACAAGCACTTTTCTCCGTGGGAGGAACATGCCGGCTCGGTCTGCTACAGGGAGTTCTCCCATGAATGCGGCCCGCAGGACATTCCCTATTACCCCATCCGGCTGGTCGAAGACAAAGAACAGCTTGCCGAATATGTGGCGCGTGCCGAGCGGGAAGCGTCGGTAACCTTTGTCGGACGGCTGGGGACCTATCGTTACCTCGACATGGATGCGACCATTCGAGAGGCGCTCGACACCGCCCGCCTCTATCTCGCCAGACAGTCAGAGGGTGCTCCCATGCCGGCATTTCTGCATTCGCCCTTCTGAGACGGACCTGTCCCGCTCTTTTCCATAAATGCAGGCATTTGAGACTTCGGCTTTACCGGAGTTCATCAACGTTTTGCCGCCACGGCATAACGTCCCTCGCCTCTGATAGGGCACCGGCGCCTGTCGCATCTGTGGCGTTGAAAACAGTATCGCAAAGGGAGATCGGCGGCGACGTAGCAACTTCAGGTTCAGGCAAGCCCGATTGCGTAATCAACATCTGAAAAATGGTGGAACCGCATAACCGATGCCCCTTTGGGGGCTTGGGCGAAAAATCCACCTGTTGAGCTTGGGCTTTAGGATTTTTCAGACATGACGTCGATCATTTCTTCCCTGAATGTCAATCAGATCAGATATCTGTCGACAGAGGCGGTCGCAGCCTGGACAACCGACGACGTGGCGTCGCTTTCCACAACGCAGATCAAAGCGCTCTCGTCGGCTCAGATCGCGGCATTGGATGTGGAGGATGTCAAAGTCCTCAACTCGCAACAGTTGAGCGCCATTTCGCAGGTCGCCATTGTTGGCCTGACGCTGGATCAACTCAATATTCTCGACCAATACGCCATTAAAAGTCTGAATTCGAGCCAGGTTTCTGCGCTCACCACCACCCAGCTTCAGGCCCTGACGACCGATCAGGCGGAGGCTTTGACCTCATCTCAGGTGCGCGCCCTCAGTGCGACGCAGATTGCCGCCCTGAGCGCGGAAGATATCGCGACATTCTCAACCGCTGATATGGCCGCAATCACGAACAGAGCCGTGCCGGGCCTGAGCACTGAAGTGATTGCAGGGCTGACCCCGGATCAGATCGCGGCCCTGAGCACGAGCGCGGTTGCAAGCCTGACCACCGACCAGATCGCGGTCCTGAGCCCGGAGCAGGCCGAAGCCCTTTCGCCGGCGCAGGTCAGGGTGTTGAGCTCGATGCAACTCGCGGCCCTCGGCTCAGATGACATAGCGACATTCTCCACCGCCGACATCGCGGCGATTACCGTCAAAGCCATGCCGGGCCTCAGCACCGAAGCAATCGCAGAGTTTACGCCTGATCGGATCGCCGCCCTCAATGCAAGTGCGATTGCGGGTCTGACGATCGACCAGATCGAAAGCCTGAGCACCGCCCAGATCGCCGCACTGACGACGGCTCAGATTGCCGCGCTTAAAACGACGCACATCGCCGCCTTAAGCACGAGCCAGGTCGAAGCCCTGTCACCGGCACAGGTGAGATCGCTGAGTGCGGCACAATTCGTGGCCCTGAGTGCGGAGGATATAGCGACATTCTCAACCGCCGATATCGCGGAAATTACCGCAAAAGCCATGCCACGTCTGGGCACGGAGACGATCGGCGCGCTTACCAGGGATCAGGTCGCCGCATTGACGACGGCCCAGATGAACGCGCTTGGCGTTGCGCAATTCCAGGCCTTGAGCGCTGCTCAGATCGAGGCCCTGTCAACCGCTCAGATTGCCGCCCTCAACACGGGCGTGATCGCAAACCTGATCGCCGATCAGATCGAAGCCTTTAGTACCCAACAGGTCGAAGCCCTGTCCTCGGCACAGGTGAAGTTGCTGAACTCGGTACAACTTGCGGCTCTGAGCGCGGAGGACATAGCAACATTCTCGACCGCCGATATTGCGGCGATCACGAGCAAGGCCATGGCCGGCCTCAGCACGGACGCAATCGCAGCGCTGACCACCGCCCAGATCGCCGCCCTGACCACCAGCGCCATTGCCGGCCTGACGGCGGATCAGGTCGAGGCATTGAGCACAGGTCAGGTCGAGGCCCTGTCGCCGGCACAGGTGAAATCACTGAGCGCAACGCAAATTGCGGCCCTGAGCATTGAAGACTTGGCGACATTCTCGACCGCCGATATCGCGGCGATCACCAACAGGGCGATGTCGGGCCTGAACACGGATGTTATCGCAGCCCTCACCACGGCTCAGATCGGCGCCTTGAGCACCAATGCGGTTACCGGCCTGACCTCCGACCAGATCGAGGCCCTGAGCGGCAGTCAGGTCAGCCTTCTATCCGCCGCGCAGATCAAGGCATTGAGCGCAGCACAGGTCGCCGCCCTAGGCAACGATGTGACCGCCTTGTCCACCAATCAAACAGCCATGTTGAGCACATCGGGCGTCAAGGGTCTGACCACGGATCAGATTGCAGCCCTTGGCATCGATCAGTTCTCGGCCTTGACCACCGTCCAGATCGGAGCTCTCAGCTCGGGACAGATTGCGGCGCTAAGCACGGACAATATAGCATCGCTTTCCGTGGCCCAGCTCGCGGCAATGAGCACCTCTGGCATCGTCGGACTTTCGAGCGGCCAGATCGCCGCCCTCAGCACTGATCAGGTTTCCAGACTGTCGACCAAGCAGATAGGGCGGCTGAGCGCGACACAGGTCGCCACCCTTGGTACAGACGACATAGCCGCTCTTTCAACCGCCCAGATTGCCTCCCTGAGTGCTGCGGGCATTGCGGGACTTAGCTCGCAGCAACTGGCGACCCTCAGCACCAGCCAGGCTGAAGCCCTGACGAGTGCGCAGATCGTCAATCTCGGCTCCACTCAGATTGCACAGCTGGGAACGGACGATCTGGCGAAATTCACGACCAAGGACATTGCCGCGATCAGTTCGAGTGCGATCTCAGGATTGTCGGCGGAGACCATCGCCTCCCTGACGACAGCTCAGATCGCCGCCCTCAATATGCAAAGCATCGCGGCGTTGAGCACCGTGCAGATCGCGGCCCTGAGCATCGCCCAGGTCGAGGCCTTGACCACCGCCCAGGTCAGCGCTCTCAGCTCCAAACAGATAGCGGCCTTGAGCGCGGACGACATTGCGACATTCTCGATCAAGGACATCGCCGCGATCAGTCCGAATGCGGTCGCGGGCTTATCAACGGAGACCATGGCGTCGCTGACGACGGCCCAGATTGCAGCGCTGAGCACGGCGGGTATTGGCGCATTGAGCACCGGGCAGGTCGCCGCCTTGAGCACCGCTCAGGTCGAGGCCTTGACCAGCGCCCAGGTCGGCGCGCTCAGTTCGACGCAGGTAGCGGCGCTGGGCGCGGACGATATCGCAACGTTCTCGACCAGGGACATTGCCGCGCTCAGTTCGAATGCGGTCCCGGGCCTGTCAACGCAAACCATAGCGTCGCTGACAACAGCGCAGATCGCCGCGCTGAGTACGGCCGGCATCGGGGCGCTGAGCACCGGGCAGGTCGCCGCCTTGACTGGCGATCAGGTGGACGCCCTGACCAATACCCAGATTGCTGCGCTCACCTCCAAACAGGTTGCGGCTCTCAGCGTGGCTGACATTGCCTCGCTTTCGGCGGCCCAGATCGCCGCCCTCAGCACCGGCGGTATAACGGGCCTGACCACTGATCAGATCGCGGCCCTCGACACCACCCAGGTCGAGGCCCTGACCGATATCCAGGTCGGTGCTCTCAGCTCGAAACAGATTGCAGTCTTGAGTACGGACGACATAGCAACGTTCTCGACCAAGGACATCGCGGCGATCAGTTCGAATGCCATACCAGGTCTGTCAGCGGAAACCGTGGCGTCGATGACCACGGCTCAGATCGCGGCGTTGAGCACGGCCGGCATTGGTGGACTGAACACCGGACAGGTCGCCGTCCTGACCAGTGATCAGGTGGACGCCCTGATCAGTATCCAGGTGGGTGCTCTCACCTCCAAACAGGTTGCGGCTCTCAGCGTGGCCAGCATCGCCTCGCTTTCGGCAACCCAGATAGCCGCCCTCAGCACGGCGGGCATAGCCGGCCTGACAACTGACCAGATCGCGGCCCTCAACACTGCTCAGGTCGAGGCTCTCACCAGTGCTCAGATCAGTGCTCTCAGCGCAAAACAGATTGCGGCCCTCACCGCCGATGGTCTTGATACCTTCACCGCCGCCGAACTCGCCGCCATCAGTTCGAGCGCGATCTCGGGCCTGTCCACGGCCGCAATCGCCTCGCTGACGACAGCTCAGATCGCGGCGCTGGGCACGGCGGCGCTACCTGGCCTCACCACCGACCAGATCGCAGCCCTCAACATCACCCAGGTCGAGGCCCTCACCAGCGCCCAGGTCGGCGCCCTCACCTCCAAGCAGGTTGCCGCTCTCAGCGTGGCTGGCATCGCCTCGCTTTCAGCGGCCCAGATCGCGGCCCTCACCACGGCGGGCGCGGCAGGCCTGACCGCTGATCAGATCACGGCCCTCAACACCGCTCAGGTCGAGGCCTTCACCAGCGCTCAGATCGGTGCTCTCGGTTCGAAACAGATTGCGGCCCTTGGCGCCGATGATCTCGATACATTCACCGCCGCCGAACTCGCTGCCATCAGCTCGAGTGCGGTCTCGGGCCTGTCGGCGGCAACGATCGCTTCGCTGGCGACAACTCAGATCGCAGCCTTGGGTGCGGCGACAGTGCCGGGCCTGACCACGGACCAGATCGCCGCCCTCGGCACCGGGCAGGTGAACGCGCTGACCAATACCCAGATCGCCGCGCTCACCTCCAAACAGGTTGCGGCTTTGGATACGGCCGACATCGCCTCCCTTTCCGTAAGCCAGATAGCTGCGCTGGACGCCAAGGCGATCGCAGGACTTGGCAGTGCGCAGACCGGCGCCTTGAGCATTGAACAGGTTCAGGCATTATCCACCCGTCAGATCGCATCGTTGAATTCGGATGCGCTCAGGGGCCTGTCTGCGGAGATGCTGGAGACCTTCTCGACGGAAGAACTCGCCGCGATCGGCTCAAGCGCGATAAAGGGACTGTCAACGGGCTTTATCGCCGCTCTTTCCACCGCTGAGGTTGCAGCCCTCAGCACGGCCGGCGTTGCCGGATTGACCAGCGAGCAGATCAATGCCCTTGGCAGGGACCAGATCGAAACACTCTCCACCAGCCAGATCGCCGCATTAAGTTCGGCCGGACTTGCGGGGTTGACGACTGAAGATCTGGCGACATTCTCGACCGGGGAGCTTTCCGCCATCAGTTCGACGGCGATCAAGGGACTGTCCACCGCCGTTGTAGCGTCCCTGTCGCCTCAGGAGATCGCCGCCTTGACCACAAGCCAGGTGGCTTCGCTGAGCTACAGCCAGGTGGCGGCAATGGGATCTGTGCAAATCGGAGCGCTTTCACTGTCGCAGGTCAGCGCCCTCAACGCGATGCAGGCAGCCGCGCTTGGCGGCGACGACCTCACAACATTTTCCACCGAGCAGATCATCAGCTTGAGTTCGAGCGCGATCTCGGGATTGAGCACTGGTACGCTCGCTGCCTTGACGACCTCCCAGGCGGCCGCCTTCACGCCGGGTCAGATCGCCGCCATGACGTCGGCGCAGGTTACGGCATTAAATAGCGCAAAGCCCACAAACAGCTCCGTGCAGGATATCGCCTCCTTCATCTCAACCATCGAGCAGAAGGCTGCGACCCCGGACAATACAGCCGGGACCAATACATCAACTAACGCTTCGAGTGAGACGCAGGAGGCGTCTGACGTCGCAGCAACGATTTTGTCCTACCTGGACGTCTGACTTTCGCTCGTGAGCAGACCGGAAAACCGGTCAAGCCCGGCCGGCTTGACCGCCATGCAAGCGCATCGATGGATGGCAGTTCCGGGCTGATATCGCCCAAAAGCAGAACACCGGGGATCAGGGTCCAAAAACCTCCGATCCCCGGCGCCAATTTTCAAAGCGGTGCTTTCAGTTCCTCAGCTGAGGGCGGCGTAAAAGCAGGGCAAGGATCAAAACTCCTCCCAATTATCCGCCGCGGTATTCAATGCCGCATTGCCGGAAAACGCAGCCTTGATCCTGCCGCCCAGGGCGCGGGCGGGAGACCGAGCGGGCCTGTCGGCGGGTGAAGCCGAACGCACTGGCGCTGCTGCCTCGCTGAACGAACCTTCGGTCAGCCTGAACTGGGCGATCAGCGCGTTCAGTGAAGACGCCTCGCGCGCAAGCCCGTGGCTGGCGGCAGTGCTTTCTTCCACCATGGCGGCGTTCTTCTGGGTGTCCTGATCCATCTGGTTCACGGCCGTATTGATCTGCTGAAGGCCTGAGGATTGCTCCTGTGCCGATTCCGCGATGGCCGCAACGTGCCGGTTGATTTCCTTCACCTCCGTCACGATAAGTTCCAGCGCCCTGCCGGTTTCACCGACCAGCTGTACACCCTGCTGAACCTGACCGTTCGATGTCGTGATCAGGTTCTTGATCTCCTTGGCGGCGCCGGCGGAACGCTGCGCCAGTTCGCGAACCTCCTGCGCGACAACGGCAAAACCCTTGCCCGCCTCGCCCGCACGGGCTGCTTCAACGCCCGCATTCAGCGCCAGAAGGTTGGTCTGGAACGCGATCTCGTCGATCACACCGATGATGTTGGAAATCTCATTGGCGGATGTCGCGATCTGCTCCATTGCCGCGACAGCCTGCTGCACCACCTCTCCGGACTTTTCAGCGCCGACTTTTGCGCGGCCGACGAGGTGACCCGCTTCCTGCGCCCGTTTCGTGGCGTCTTTCACCGTCGTGGTGATCTCTTCCAGCGCAGCCGCAGTCTCTTCGACGGCGGCGGCCTGCTGCTCCGTGCGTCTCGCTAGATCGTCTGCCGCAGACCTGATCTCGTTGGCGCCGGCATCGATGCCGCGTGCGTTCTGCGCCACCTGGCTCAAGGTCGACTGCAACTGCTCCGCAGCCCGGTTGAAATCACCACGGATACCGTCAAGGCCGGAGACGAATGGCTGAACGATCCGGTAGGTAACGTCGCCCTCGGCGATCTTCGAAAGGGCCGTGGCAAGATTATCGACGGCAAACTGTACGTCGGCAGCTTCCCTGGCCTTCTGTTTCTCGCGCTCGATCCGGTCCTTTTCCGAAGTCGACCGGTTGGCTTCCGTTTCATTCTCGAGCCGGAGGCGCTCGATTGCACCTTCGCGAAATGCCTGCACGGCGGCGGCCATCTGGCCAACTTCATCCCTGCGATCCATTCCGGTGATTTCGCTCGCCGTATCACCGGCCGCCAGCGATTCCATGCGCGCACGAAGCCGCGCAATCGGGGTGGTGATGCCTCGGGAAGAAACAAGCAGGCCAAGTGCGATCACAGCCAGAGAAACGAGCGCGAGCGTAATCAGGCCCGTCCAGATCGTCGTATTGGTGCTGGCTGTAAGACGCTCTCTCCCCTCATTCATGACCTGGATGAGCTGCTCATTGCCGGCGCTGATCTTCGGCGAGACTTCGGCAATTTTTCGAAGCACGTTAAGCGCCATCTGCTGCGCTTCGGCGCGTTGCCCTGCCTGCATGAGGGCGATGACCTGATTACCGATCTCTTCGACTTCGACAACACCCTTGAGGATATCGCGGGCGGCTTCCGTGCGCGCCGGCACCAGCTCCATGATCTTGTTCTGGCGTTCCTCGAGTTGCTTACGGTCGGCTCTGAAGGTTTTGACGGCAGCTTCGAAATCGCCGCTGGCCGGGTCGTTAAGGCTGGCGCGAAGCATCTGCATGCCGAGCGCATTGAGGTTGCCGCTGGTTCTGGCGTTCAGAACCGCAGCAAGGGCCTCATGGCCGATGAAGTCGCTATAGACGTTGTCGGTTTTTTGATATTGCAGGCTGACGTAGCTTATTCCGGAAAGCGACATCAGGCTCATCAGCGAGATGACAAAAACGACCTTCGTTTTTATCTTGGTATTCTTCAGGAAAGACATGAATGGCCTCAAGGCAAGCACTCCTCCAGCCGCCCTCGCGGGAGGCCGGGGAATATATGATGAAACATCGCGGGTAGCTGTTGCCCCTCCTCATAGGGCGACAAGCGAGCGCCATTTTCGAACCGCCGCCAGGCAGGTCGAGGTGGCTTCACTTGTTCTACCGGCTCCGCCGATGAAACCTTGGAACCTGCGTATTTTAGATTTCACAAAATCACTAAATGAAGTGTTACCCGGACTATGCAATTGCTGACAATCCGCTGCACCGCAAACCCGTTCAGGCATCATTTTCACGTGTAGCGGCGGCCCCTGCGGCTATGCCGGAAACCGACGCCGCAAGGCAGACCGACACCGCGGTGACTCGGCCCCGCAAAGGATGATTTTTCGGGTATTTCTCACGTCAGGTCATGAAGGGCTTTGCCGAGCGGAGGTCCAACACGGAACTCGGAAAACCTCACCTCCAGGCCCTCGCGCTCCGGTGTGCAGCACATGGGCCCGACCTGATAGAACGGCGATTTTGGAAACGGGCAAAGTTTCAGAAGAGGCCAGCGGATTCCATCAGCGGATGTTTGAACGCGTAGCACGCCATCCGCAACGGTGACGCGCAGATACAGATCAGAAGGATCCCCTGCATAGGCAGTCGTGGACCAGTCCGAGCGATCCAATGTCAGCACATTGCCGATGCAGGCAACACCGTCCGACAGCTCGATGCCCGCCTTGATCCAGTGTGACTCATCGATCCGAACCATGATGCCTGCCTGATCGTACAGTTCCTCATAACGGCCCTCAATCCGCAATGAAGCGGTGAAATCCCCCTGCCACTCCATTCCGAAGAAGTGTCCACTGTCGCGCGTAAAGCCATAATAGGTCTCACGCCAGAAATCGGAGCCTTTATCAGTGGTGACGTGGAGAACCTGGTTATCGAGCGACCATTGCTGCGGCTCATTATGCCAAACACACCTCTCGAACATGGCTATCCCCAGCTTCGTTCATACGACGGAATCGGTGGCGTTATACGTCGAGAGAGGCAGGCTGGCCAGCACGCACACACCCGCGTTCGGTCCCGCCAAGCTATGGCTTGCCGACCTGATCCCGTGGCAGCACCCAGCTTGATGGTGCGTCGTCAAAATCGATACGCTCGCCTCGCCAGACCAGCGTGTAGAGCGGTTCGTCCGGAAAGTCATTCATCTTCAGTTCGCATTTTTCCCCGTCATGAATACCATGCCATTGAGGAGTGCCCGCCTCCTTCGCCCAGACTATTTTTTCCTTCAGCAAACGTTGAATTGGCTCGGATGGATCAATGATCATTTTGTCCACTCCTGCGGTTTGAAGGTGCAGCGGATTTTCATGGCGGATCATGCTCGTGGCCGTACCCGCTTGGGCGATCAGGCTATCGTGCCTGCAATGATCCGGGACCGGATCGTTCGGGCCGACAAAACGAAGCTGCAGATAGAGATGCAGCCGCCCCTGCGAGCGCTCGAACAGTCGCTTGCAGGCGGAAGCATTCACGTCCTCCTCACCGGTCAACTGGCCGATGAGGCGCATGAACCAGCTGTCATAAGCCTGCACATAAAGGAACCATCGTGTTGGGTCCGGTGTATCGGGCGGCGTGTCGCGGCAGAGCCAGATGGCGTGCGCATGCTGAAAAAGCGGGTGAAGCGTATCTTGCAGCAAGGCGAGTTCAGATACGTCCAACCCGTGCGGATGAAGATCAGTACTGTTGGACGTGGATCGAACCGTATCTTCGCTTGTCCATAACCGGTCAGCGATCTGCCGATGCTGCTCTGCCGCCGCCTTGTCCCCCGCTCTCAGCAAGAGTTCACAGAGGTGGCGATGGAACCGATACCGGGGAAAAGACCGGCTAAGGCCGATGCGGCGCCACAGAGATATTGTTCCGTGTATATCCCCGGCTTTCTCCCGATCCCCGGCCTTCAGCTGTAGAAGCGCCGGGTCTTCAGGCGAATATCGCAATCCTTCCGCGATCGCCTCGGCGCGGAGCGTGCCTGATGGATCAAATTTCTCTGCCAGCAGCGCCAGTTGCAGCCAGTCCTGCTCGTCAAACATCTGTTGTTCACGACGCAGCAGGAGCCTTGAGAATTCACCGTGTTGACGGACATGCCAGTCTTTTGCGTCCTGCCAGCCTTGCGCGGCATTTTCGCGCCAGTCCTCATCAAGCCGCGCCGCAATACCGGAGGCTTCCTCTCGCAACCATTCAGCGGCAGCGGAAGTCTCCCCAAGACGCCATGGCAGATGATCGGGAAGCGGGCCTGCCGGATCAACGCCTGCCGCCGCAACGCGCTCGAAGAGTACGGGATGGGTGCTATGAATATCCGGTTTCCGGCAGAGATCTTCATGCAACCAGACCGCCGCCTGCGCGCCGTCACGCGCTCTGCTGTTCTCCGGCTCCGTCAACATGAGGGCAAAGGGTCGCGCTTGGGTGATGTCATTCTTGCCCGCCCCGGCAAACATGTCCGGCCAGAATTGACTGGAAAGGGCTCTTTGCCGCAAAGTCAGCGCGATTTCCGTTTCAAAGGCAATATCTGCGCCACAGACCGAGATCGCCCGCGCATCGGCAACCGCCTCGCAACGGCGTGAAAACTCAAGTGTCTCGCGCATCATGCGCGGTACATACCAGCCAAGAAACAATCTGAGCGGCGCAGTGATCAGCCGATGATTGCGCTCATGCACCGCGCCAAGCGCCGCCCAGCGCTGGCGAGCCATGTGAGCCCAGCGCGCGAGATGACCGTGCGACCGGGAAATATGGGCGTATTCATGCGCGATGACGGTCGCGGCCTGCCGTCCCGTCAACAGGGCGAGAAGCGGCAGGCCGAGCACCAGAACATGTTTGGGCTGGCCGCCACGGGAGCCCGTCTGATAGATGGACGCGTTAAGCGCGGCGTTGATATAGACGGCCGTGAAGGCTGGCGCATCGCAGGCAAGGCGCAGCCGCTCAAGCTCTTCGGCAAGGGCGGGAACCTCTTCGGCCTTCAGCAATATGCCATCCGAAACCGGTGGGGTCGGTACTGTCGCATAGGCGCGCAGGACCATTAGCCCGTAAAAGACCCATGACAGCGCCGGCAACGCAAGAAGCACCAGCAAAAGCCGTGAAGGCGACAGCAGCACAAGCAAAAGAGGCGACAGGATCAGCGTAAGGCCGCAGGCCAGCAGGGACATGTCGCCAAAAGCGAGCCAGGCCAGGGTTCGCCATCTGCCTTCACGCGGTGACTGGAGGGAGCTCGCCATCACGACGCTTATTTCGGTGGAAGGTGGTCGCTTGAGAGTTTCTTGCCGAGGAAGAACGCCTTCAACGCCCGCCCGGCCATCTGCAATCCGGTCGATCCATAAACCTGCGTTTCCATCCACTCCAGTGATGAATGATCGGGGAAGAGTTCCTTGTAACGGTCAAACCATTGCATGGCGATAAACTCGCTCTGGGGAACGCCGTCGCCGTATTTATAGGCGAGAACGACCTGACCATAGGCCTCTCCGGCAATGTGGTCGTCATGATAGTCGATGAGGGATTTCATATCGGCGACGGCCTGCTGTTTTTCCTCCGCAGTGCCATGCCGACGATCGACGCTCGCCAGTCGAATGAGGGACATATCCACCCCGCCTGCCATGGCACCACGGTAATATTCCTGAACCCGTTCGAAATTTTCCCGGAGCGACAGATCGAGATTGTCGACATTTTCCAGCCGCCAGGCATAGTTATAAAGCGCGACCGGTTCACCTTCCTCGACTGCCTGCTGAAGCCAGTGACCCGCTTCGTCGCTGTCGAGCAGCTGCGGGTCTGTGTCGGGCCGGAACCCCGTTACAATGTCATACATGCTTGCCGCGGCCGAATAGACACGCCGTTCAGCCAACGCCCGGGTCAACCAGGCCGACTCCTGCTGGAAGCCTCCATCCCATATCATCCGGCAGGCATGCATCGGCGTAAACTCATCGGGCTCATAGAGCGGCTCGAGCTGTGCTACCCGGTCAACCAGCTGCGTGGCGATCGCAGGGTTGGCCTCTATCCCCCACATGCCGAACTGCCAGGCAAATGCCGCCATGGCCAGCATGGTCGGCTCATCAAAACGACGCACGGCCGTCTGCAACACATCGGCATAAGCGCCGTCATGATCGTCGAAATGCTGGATCAGCATCAGATTGGTGAAGTCACGGAACGGGCCGTCAATGGCCGGATAGGTTCCCGGCGCGTTGCAATAACGGATCGATTCGACATGGCGCTGATACGCCAGTTTTTCGTCCTTGAGAGAATAATGGGTAAAATTGGCGTATTTCCCGAGGGAAACGAAACGCAGGCGATCCGTGAGATCCCGCGCCAGCCAATTCTTGAAAATCCTCTCCCGCGCGGCAATTTCTCGGGTATCGCCGGGTTCCGGATAATCGGGGATAGTCAGCGCATCCTGCACTCCGGGCCAGCGCACGGAATTGCGCTCCTGTTCATTCAATGCAGAACACAGGGGGCCCTTGGCGAATTTTTCGACCTCACCATCATCGCCACCCCATCTCGGGCTCAGATATTGCGCATAGGAAACCAGGATTTCCGGCCACCGGGGCCTAAGCGAAAGGCAATAACGCAGCCAGTAATAGCCGGGATTTTGGGCGTCCCCCTGCTGCAGGGGCGGAAGCGAGGCAGGAAGCGTCGCCGTTACGATGCCTGGCGGCTTCAATCCATGTCTGGCAAGCCGGGCGCATACGGCATCGTAAAACTCCGGCTCGAACTCATCGCGCGCTACCGTCTTTTCAACGGGCTTAGCGAGAAACAGCGCATCGACGAAATCAGGCTGGCCGAGATACTGGCTCATCTCCATCATGGTTTCCGCGGCAAGGGCAGGCCGCGCAGAAAGTGCGATCGCCTTCAGCAAATGGTCTGCCGCAATTATGCAGGCCATGTGGGCGGCGGCCCACTGGTCTTCCCCGACATCCGACGCCCAGGTCGCCGTTCGGATATCACAGGCTCGTCGGAAGTAATAATGACCAGCGACCTGCCTTGCATGGTACGAAGCCGGATATGCCTTTCCCCAGGCATCGAGCAGTTCCAGTCTGAGGTCCGCATCGACGCTGGCGCTGTCGAACACGCCGGTATCGGTCGAAAGATGGATATAATGATCATCCGTCAGATCATCGGACTGCCACCACGCCGCCTCAAGCGTCGCGAGTATACGCTCGACCTCGTCGAAACGCCGCTCAAGCATCGCGCTTCGCAATTCATCCCGCTTGCGGAATCTCGCCCATTGCGCGCCATCCAGTGACAGGGGAGATGAATTTGTGACTGTTTGCATGAATGGCTCCTCAGCGGATGCATTCTCCCTTGGAGCATCAAAAAGCCCCTTGTGTCGAGATATGTGAGGAGACTTTTCCCGGCAGTTTTACAAATCTCAACCACCAGGAACACAACACTGATCCGGTGCTCAGTCAGCAAAAGCCACGAGCCCCACGCCTCGCTTCGCGGCCCTTTCAAGGAAGTCGCGCATCGAATGGAGCGCGGCCAGCGCGTGTTCGTTACCTTCCAGAACATGTTCATTTGCAAGGAGGATGTTCAGCAATATCGCGACCTGCGCGGGTTCAAGCAACGTATCGTCGAAATAGCTGAGATCGGCGCCAGCCTGCCGGGCCTTGTCGAACAGGGCCGCAAGCAAACGGTGCGCATCGAGATCGATGGAACCGGCGAATTCGAGGCAGCCCGGGTCCGGCGGCATGAAGGTGGTGTCGAAATCGGCGTAGTAGATGTCCAGCATGGCAATTGGTCCAGCGGATGGAAGGATTTGAACGCCCCATTTTGCGTGCAAGGCTCAGGCATTTAAAAGGGGCGATCAACGACCGCCCCGACGGAATATTGCTGTTTCAGTCCGCTTACGCAGGACGCTCCTCGCCTGCATTCGGTCGCCAGGTAATCAACCTCTTCTCCGCAAAATCCAGAATGAGGTCAATAATAAGAACAAAGACCGCGAGGATGATGATGCCCGCAAAAACGCCGACCGCATCGAAGTTTCCTTCCGAGCGGGCGATCAGGTAACCGAGGCCAGCGGAAGCTCCCAGATATTCGCCGATGATTGCGCCGACCACCGCAAATCCGACGGAAGTGCGCAGCGACGATAAGATCCAGCTCGCCGCCGCCGGGAAATAGACATGACGCAGCAGATCCGAGCGCTTCGCACCAAGAATGCGGGTATTGGAAAGCACGACCGGGTTCACCTCGCGCACGCCCTGCATGGCGTTGAAGAACGTGACGAAGAAGACGAGCGTAACCGCAAGCGCAACCTTCGACCACAGGCCAAGACCGAGCCAGAGCACGAAGATCGGGGCCAGAACGACACGCGGAATGGCGTTCACGGCCTTGATGAACGGATCAAGCACGCGGGCGACGAAGGGGCTGAGGCCCAGCCAGACGCCGGCACCGACGCCGAGACCTGTTCCGATGATATAGCCAAGCACCGTTTCGCTCAGCGTGATGCCGACATGCTTGTAAAAACCGGCATCGGCAACCCAGTCAATCACCTGTTTGACGATGTCATAGGGCGCGGGAAAGAAGAAGCGGTCGATGGCGCCCGAGGTGACACCGAGCTGCCAACCGCCCAAGAGCACGACCAGAAGAGCGATCTGGATGATACGAACATTAACGGCTTGCATAGCTTTTCTCCACTTCGCCACGCAGGGACGCCCATATATCGCGATAGAGCGTCATGAATTTAGGATCGAGTTTGATTTCCGCAACGTTGCGGGGCCGTTCAAGATCGACAGGGAAACTCTCGATGACTCGGCTTTTCGGGCCTGCAGCGAGAACGACAACCCGGTCTCCCAGCGCAATCGCCTCTTCCAGATCATGGGTGATCATCACCACCGCACGGCGATCCTCCTGCCACAGGCGCAGCAATTCATTCTGCATGAGGTGGCGGGTATGAATATCCAATGCGGAGAAGGGTTCATCCATCAGGATGACCTTCGGCTCGGTGATGAGCGCTTGCGCCATCTGCACGCGTTTGCGCTGTCCGCCCGAGAGCTGGTGCGGAAAACGGTCTCCGAAGCCCTTCAGGCCGACCTTTTCAAGCCAGGCCTGAACCTTGGCGCGCCGCTCGGTTTCGGGAACGCCGCGGAACATCAAACCAAGCTCGACATTCTGAAAGGCTGTCTTCCAGGGAAGAAGCGCATCCTGCTGGAACAGATATCCGATGTTGTTCTGTACGCCCTTGACGAGCGAACCGTCGATGGAAACCTTGCCCTGCGCTGGCTTCAACAGGCCCGCGATGGCGTTGAGAATGGTGGACTTTCCGCATCCCGTCGGCCCAACGATGGAGAGAAACTCGCCATCGCCGACCTTGAGATTTACGTTTTGCACGGCAACAAACGAACCGAACGCCATGGTCACGTCGTCGATTGCCACCATCGGCTGCGGTTTGAGTTCCGTCACAGGTTCTAGCTTTCTAGCTGGCGAAGACATGGCAGCCTCTCAGTTTGCGGCCTTCGAGGCAGCAGCCTCGACGAACTTGTTGGTGTAGGTGGTGTTGAGGTCGATCGTCGCCTTGGCGACCGCGTCATTGAAGCTTTTCAGAACGGCCAGCGGCGTTTCGAGATCGGCAGGCTCAAACTTGCCATCTTCGGAGAAGATCGCCTTGGCCGCTTCAACGGCCTTGATGTAGGTCTGCTTGTCGCCGGACACGAAATCATCGGGAAGCTTTGCGACGATTTCTTCCGCAGAATGCTGCTTCATCCAGTGCAGCGCCCGAACCGTTGCATTGGTGACCTTCTGGATCACTTCGGGATTGGCATTGATATAGTCCTGCGTCGCGTAAAGAACTGATGTCGGATAGATGCCGCCGTAAACATCCTTGGCGCCCTGATCACTACGGGCATCGATGAGGATCTTGCCCAGTCCGCGCTCCACAACGATGGTCGCGGCAGGGTCGTAATTGACGAGCAGATCGATCTTACCCTGCTGCAGGGCTGCAACGGCCGCAGCGCCCGAACCGACACCGATGATGGAAATGTCGTTGTCGCTAAGATTGTGCTGCTTCATGTAGTAGCGAATGAAGAAGTCCGAAGAGGAGCCGGGCGACGTAATGCCGACCTTTTTGCCCTTGATCGTCTCGGGCTTGGCCGGATCAAAATCGGTATCGTTCTTGCCGGCGAGAACGAGACCTGAGTTACGGGCAAGCTGCACGAAGCCGACCACATGCTTGTTCTGCGACTGCATCTGGATCGTATGATCGTAGAAACCAACGGCAACGTCAGTGGAACCGGCAACCAGTGCCTGAAGCACCTTCGAGCCGCCCTGTGCAAAGTTCTCGGTCGTTACATCAAGTCCTTCCTCCTTGTAGAAGCCGAGACTGGCGGCCACGGGGAAAGGCAGGTTGTTGAGGTTGTACGAGCCAACGCTCATCCTGACGGATTCGGCATGGGCAGATGCTGCCAGCGCACAGAGCGCGGCGGTTGCAAGCAGATATTTACGCATAAGGGTCTCCTCCCGGTTTAACTATATTTTGCGCCACTATGGCCGCGTCTAGGCTGCGTCTTCAATCGCAGCGGTTGGTTTGGCGAAGGCAAAGCCTTCGAAAAGCCTGCGCGCCGTTCTTACAAGTCCGGCCATTATTGCGCCGTTTCGCATTTCCAGCTGCACGTCGAGGCAGCCGGCTGGATGTTCGATGCGGATCTGGGTGGGCACCGAAAGACCTCCGGCCACATCATATGCGACGGAGCCTTTGGTGACAGCCGCCGTTGCGATGCCAACAGCACCGGTCGTCGCCAATGCAGGATGACACTCGTTGGGCATGAAATACCGTACCGAGAGAGTGCCACCTTTACGGGCGGGCGCAACGAGCACCGGTTTCGGAATGACCATGTCTTTTACATCACCCATTCCCATCAACTTTCCAGCCTCAATGCGGATGCGCGTCATCCGTTCAATAAGGTCTTTGTTGGCGCTCAGGGTTTGCGGATCCTCGTAACCGGTCATGCCGAGATCTGCTGCGCGGATGAGAACCATCGGAATGGCGCAGTCTATGGCCGTCACGTTGACCCCATCGATCACGTCAACCGGCTTTCCGGTGGGCAGCAGCTTGCCGGTTTTCGCACCCGCTGCATCCATGAATGTCAATGCAATGGGCGCCGCCAGGCCTGGAACACCGTCGATCGAGGCGTCGCCGAGATAAATAACCTCGCGGCCGCGCGTCGGAACCTTCGCCTCGATCAGCTTGCCGGTATTCACGTTATGGATTCGCACAAGAGTATCGTTGCCCTTCGCCTCGACAAGCCCCGCTTCGATGGCAAAGGGGCCGACGGCGGCCAGCATGTTTCCGCAGTTTGGCGAATAATCGACATACTGTCTGTCGGTCCGAACCTGTGCGAAGAGATAATCGATATCGGCGCCCCTGACCGTGGAAGGTCCGATAATCGCAACTTTGGACGTGACCGGATTGCCCCCGCCAATGCCGTCGATCTGCAAAGGATGGCCCGACCCCATGATGGAAAGAAGGGCCGCGTCCCGGTCTGCTCGATCACGGGGAAGATCGGATGCAAGAAAAAACGGTCCACGCGACGTTCCACCGCGCATCAGCACACAGGGTATCTTCAGCAGATCGTTCATGGGTTGCCTCAATATTGCATTTGGCGGATCAATACGCCGTGTTGTTGCAATATGAGCAAAAGAGTCTAATCTGTTAAATGCAATGTTTTGGAGTTTTATTGCGTTATGAGCATCAATTGTGAAATTCTGGATCTGCGGGCTTTTCAAGCGGTGGTTGAACTCGCCAGTTTCCACAGGGCCGCCGAGGCGCTGCACATCTCGCAACCGGCGCTCACCCGCCGCATCCAGAAACTGGAGCAGGCGATCGGCGCGCCACTTCTGGAAAGAACGACGCGCCACGTCGCCCCTACCGCCATGGGGCAGGAAGTCATGCCGCTCGTCCGGCGTATGCTCGAGGAATTTGACGGATCGCTTTTTGCCATGAAGGACGGCGCGCAAAGGCGCGGGCTTATTACGATGGCCTGCGTCCCCACTGCCGCTTTTTACTTTCTTCCGACCGTTATCAAGACCTTCAGCCAGCAATATCCCCACATAAGGCTGCGGATCAGGGATCTGACAGCCAATGAGGGTCTGCAGGCGGTCGCCAGAGGCGAGGTGGAATTCGGCATCAACCTGATGGGCAATTCAGATCCCGAGCTTTCATTCGAGCCGCTCATCGACGACCCCTTCGTGCTGGCAATGCGGAAAGACCACCCTCTGGCAGCTTTCGAAACGATCGAGTGGGACCAGCTGGAAGCCTATCCGCTGGTCGTCGTGGATCGTTCAAGCGGCAACAGGACGCTTCTGGACAGCGCGCTTGCGCGGCACAATCTGAAATTGAACTGGTTTTATGAGGTCACGCATCTCAACACATCGCTCGGTCTCGTCGAAGCCGG
Organism: Agrobacterium sp. 719_389; assembly: GCF_900188475.1. Taxonomy (NCBI): domain Bacteria; kingdom Pseudomonadati; phylum Pseudomonadota; class Alphaproteobacteria; order Hyphomicrobiales; family Rhizobiaceae; genus Agrobacterium; species Agrobacterium sp. 719_389. Next base: position 76,319 of record NZ_FYEM01000016.1, on the reverse strand, counting down.
GCTTGGAATTTCCGTCCTGCCGCGACTGGCGACGCCGCAGGACGATCACCCATTCCTCATCACCCGGCCGATCGTCAACCCGGTGGTCTCCCGTACGATCGGCATCGTGCAACGGCGAAGCAGTGCTCTTTCCCCAGCCGCCGAAAAATTTGTGAGGATGCTGCTCGAGACCTGGAAAACACAGTGACCGCCTGAGAGAGATACTTTCTACGATATCCGGCTGGTTGCGGCGCAAACCGCAGGCGCCAGGCAACAGCCTCTGATTTGCAGATGCGCGAATGAAAGACAGAAGCTACACCCGGGCCTCGATATCCAGCACCAGCTTTTTCAGCAGCGCCGCAAGGTTATCCCGCTCGTCCGGAGTGAGGCCCTGCAGGAAATTCAACTCGCTTGCCATATCCCGGCGAAACGCCTTTTCCGCCAGCTCGATGCCGGACGGCATGAGGCATACGACAACGCCGCGCCCATCAAGCTTCGATTTTCTGCGCTCGATAAGGCCAGCCTTTTCCAACCGGTCAAGCCGGTGCGTCAGGCCGCCTGAAGAGAGCATCAGCGTCGTATACATCTCCGTCGGCGTCAGCTGGTAGGGCGGCCCCGACCGGCGCAATGTGGCGATAACATCGAACTCGCCGCGATCGAGACCAAAGCCGGCGAATGTCTCTTCTATTGACGGCGCCAGAAGGTTGCTGAGCCGTTTGGCGCGCCCGAAGATAGCCATCGGCTCGGTATCGATATCAGGCAGTTCCCGCGCCCACTGGCCACGGAGACGATCAACATGATCTTCCCTGTCAGTTTCAATCGTCCGATCCGCCGTCGTGTCCGGCATCGCCTGCTTCATCTCATAACCCCATTGCCACTCTGAAACCATATACGGCTTTGCCTGCTTCGTGAATATATCTTTGCGAGAAGATAGATATCTTGACAGGAAGATAAATATCACATATATCTTCTCGCGAAGATAGTTTTGTCTCGAGGAGGAGACCAGATGTTTTCCATCCGCCGTCATCATGAACCGAAGCCCGGCGAGAGCCGGACAGTGCGTTATGAAGGATCCGAATACGGAAGCGCCGTATCCATCTTTCTCGTCAATGCCGATCCGGGTCGCGGCCCTGATCTGCATGTTCACCCCTATGCCGAAACCTGGGTGGTGCGCAAAGGCGAGGCCGAGTTCACAATCGGCAATCAGAGGGCGCGCGGCTCTTCGGGAGACATCGTCGTCGGGCCTGCCAATATCCCCCATCGCTTCGAAAATATCGGTACGGACCGGCTGGAGATCATCTGCATCCATCCGAGTGAGACCTTCCAGCAGACCTTCCTGTAATTCCGTTCCAACATGAGGAGAAAGACAATGGCCAGAATGATTTTCCTGAACCTGCCGGTCAAAGACCTGGCTGTTTCAACCGCCTTCTACGGGGCAATCGGCTGCGTGAAGAACGAGGAGTTCTCCAACGAAGACGCAAGCTCGATGGTGTGGTCGGAGACGATTACGTTCCAGCTACTGCGGCATGACTATTACAAGACCTTCACCGCCAAACCGATCGCCGATGCTCACAAAACAAACGGCATGCTGATTGCTCTTTCGCGCGACAGCCGCGAAGAGGTGGATGCCATGGTTGACGCCGCAGCAAAAGCGGGCGGACAGGCGGATGTTCGAGAGCCGCAGGATCTGGGTTTCATGTATCTTCGCACCTTCGCCGATCCCGATGGCCACGAGTTTGAACCCGCTTACATGGACTTGAGCAACGCGGGCTGACGTTATCCACAAAGGGATGATCCCCATTGATAGCGTAAAGCGTGCCTCCCGAATGGTTTTGATATCAGGAAGGCGCTTCGCACTTGACCGTGGGCTGCGAACAGCAGCCGGAAACTAAAGCACGTCCGCCCCTTCACCTAATCGCCGGTGCCCGATACGGCTGCGGCCAGCGCCCTGATCGCCGATGCGTGTGCCGGCGTTCTTGCACGGGAGAGAAGAACGATATCGGAAGGCGGCAACGAAGGCAGCCCGAGTTCGGCACCCCTGTCGGGCAGGCCGCGGGCGCTAATATCGCCGAGCGGCGCGACGCCCGCTCCCGCAAGAATTCCTTCATGGAGCGCCGAACAGCTTCCGGCGGTGAACGCATCGCGCCAATCCACGCCGGCTCTTCTAAGCTCCGACACCGCAATTTCTCTGACTCCGCACCCGGTTCCCAGCGACACCAGCGGAATGGCGCTGTTCGAGCGCGGCCGCCAGTCTGGAGCGGCCCGCCATCCGAGCTTGTCGGTGCGCAGGATTTCGCCGTCAGAGCCCCCGCCGTTACGCCTGAAAATGACGGCGTCCGCCTGTCCGGACGCGAAACTTTCCTTCACCTGCCGGGAAAAGCCGACATTCACCTCAATCACCGCATTGGCGGGGAGCGCAGCACGCATCGCTCTTATGGCCGTCGAAAGGCGGCCCCCGATCGCATGGTCACTGGCAGCCAGGCTAAAGTGCAGCGGTGATTCACAACCGAAGGTCAGTGCTTCCTCGTGTTTGGCGAGCAGCTCGCGCGCCTTCGGCAGAAACACCTCACCATCCTCCGTGAGCCGCAGATGACGCGGCGAACGGTCGATCAGCCGCCTGCCGACACGCTGCTCCAGCATCTTCAATTTTTGGCTGACGACCGGTTGCACGGTTCCCGCCGCCTCCGCCGCCTTTGTCAGGCTGCCGAGCTCGACGGAGAAAATGAACAGGCGAACGCTCTCAAGATCAATCATATGAAATCACTATGTATGGAATATCTATCCTCATCTTCTCATTATGAAGAAATTTGCGCAAGGTGTCTCGGCAACAAGGAGACAAGACCATGCCCATGATCAAAGCGCGTTACACCAAACCCCGAAACGGAAGCGACCCAAAGCTGGAAGTCGCGGCGCTGCTATCTCGCCTCACGGCGGAAATCCTGCACAAGGACCCGGCCGTCACTGCGGTTCTCGTCGAGAGTGCCGATCCCGGGGACTGGATCATTGCCGGATCGAGCCTCACCGACCAGAAGATCGGAAGCTTCTATGTCGAGGTTTCGATTACCGAGCACACCAACATAAAGGATGAGACGACCGAATGGGTCCGGCGGGTTTATGACGGGATGAACGCGCTGGTAGGCCCCGTGCACGAGGCGAGTTATGTCCTTGTTCACGCCGTCGACGGCGATGCCTATGGTTATGGCGGGCAAACCCAGAACCTGCGGTGGGCGCGAAAGCACGGATAACGCCGGCCACCAGATGAGGCAGGCCGACAAAGTCAGCGGCGCGGCCCCGGATATACGAACCTGCCCGAAGAGGAGGACTACAGCCGTCCCACCTCCTCATTCGGGGTCGAGCGAAACTGCCCGACACCCGTCATCCAAGTCTACGCTCGCGGGATCAAATCCGCGCACCGCCTGTCGCATCGATCATCTGCCCGGTCGTCCAGCGGGCATCATCCGAGGCAAGGAACGTGATGACGTCAGCAATATCGTCGGCGCGACCGATACGTGAAAAGACGGACAGGGCCTCGGCACCGGCACGGGCCTCCGGCGCTGCCAGCCATTCGGCGTTCATGTCGGTTTCAGTAACACCCGGCAGAACCGAATTGACCGTAATTCCGCGCCGGCCGAATTCCGGGGCGAGTGCCAGTGTCAATGTCTCAAGCGCACCCTTGGATGCCGCATAGGCCGGATGCGTCGGCGCCGCAATGCGCGTGAAACCGGTCGAAACATTGATGATCCGGCCATTGTCGCGGAGATGATCAGCGACAGCCTGAATAAGGAAGAATGGCGCCTTGAAGTTGATCGTCATCAACTCGTCGAACGCGGCCTCCGTTGTTTCCTTCAACGGTGTCGCCGGGGCAATGCCCGCATTGTTGACGAGAATATCGAGCGATGGCGCGCCGGTGAAAGCGATCGCGGCTTCCTTAAACTGCTCCCACAAGCTGTCGGTCGCTGCTTTCCCTGCCCGCAGATCGGCATTGAGCGCGACCGCCTTCGAACCGAGGGCCTCGATCTCGCGGATCGTTACCTGCGCGGCCTGGGGATTCGCGCCATAGTGGACGCCGATAAGACCTGCACCCTCCTTCGCAAACGCCAAAGCGGCGGCGCGGCCAATGCCGCGTGAACTGCCCGTTATGAGGGCGACTTTGTTGGATAGTTTCCGGGACATGGATCACTCCGTTGCGATTTAACTAGCGATCGATATAATAAAAGCCAATCATGGTCTGTCAATATTTTTATAGTGATCGATATAATAATGACTGAAACAACGCGAAAACGCGGTAGACCGCGTCTGCTCGATCGGAATGCAGGGCTCGATGTCGCAGCCCGGCTGTTCTGGGAACGCGGCTATGAGGGAACTTCGATAGCGGACCTTACCCATGCCATGGGCATCACCCCGCCGTCCCTCTATGCGACCTTCGGCTCAAAGGAAGAATTATTCCGGCTGGCGCTCGATCATAGCATCGCGCAGCAAAGCCAACGCCGTTCCGAAATGCTGCAGGCGAAAATACCGGCCTACGAGGCGCTCGCCTCTTATCTCTACGACATTGCCGAAGGAGACACCCAGCCTGACAAGCCGCGCGGATGCATCGTGTCTACCGCCGTTCTCCAGCATTCGGAAGAAAACGCCTCTGTCGCCCGCACAGCGGCAGCGTGGCGCGAGGCGGCAATGCAGATTCTCAAGACGCGGTTCGACCGCGCCGTCAGCGAAGGCGAACTGCCCGAGCAAACGAACACGGATACCCTCGCGCGCTTTTATGGCGCCATTATTCAGGGCATGTCTGCGCAGGCTTGTGATGGCGCGTGTACCGCAAGATTGAAGGACTTGGTCGACGTCGCGCTGACAGCATGGCCGGGGAAACGGGGCCGTCAGGATTGAATCCCGAGGCTCTTGAACAGGCAGAGAGAGCTCAGTCGGAATAGGCTGAATAAAGCTGGCAGGCGACGCTGAGAAGAGTGAAATCATCTGCGTTAGAGATGCTCCGGCCGGTCAACGCTTCTATTCTGGCGAGGCGCTGGTACAGGGTATTGTTATGTATCTTCAGGAAACTCGCCGCCCGTGTCGCGGATCTGCCTTCCTGTAGGTAGCTGTGCAGGGTTTCATAGAGAAATTCATGTTTCTGGTCGTGGAGAAGCGGGCCCAGGATTTCGCGTGCGAAACCGAGAACTTCGTGCCGGCAAGGGCGGGGACTGTCAGCTCCCGTCCAGTTTCACAGTGGTTCCGAAGCAAATCGGGCCGGATTTATCGATGCCCGTTTCCTGTTTGGCGCGTTTTTGGCACGCGCGAAGGCGAATTTTCTGCGGAACAATCTGTAGATGGTGAAGTTACCCTTCTTCAGGAGGAGAACAATCCATGACCACAAAAGCCATTTTTGCGGGGGCGGCGACTGCCCTGTCGATGCTTTTTTCCACTACCGCACTCGCGCAAACCGATCTCACGATGTGGTATCACGGTGCTGGCAATGTTGAAGAACGCAAGATCCTGGCGGGCATTATCGAAGACTTCAATTCGTCCCAGTCAGACTGGCGGGTTTCGCTTCAGGAATTTCCCCAGAGCGCATATAACGAATCCGTCACCGCCGCTGCGCTCTCCAACAAGCTGCCTGACATTCTGGATGTCGACGGACCGAACATGCCGAACTGGGCGTGGTCAGGTTATCTGCAGCCATTGCAGATCGACGAGGCAAAGCTTGCGAACTTCCTGCCGGGCGCGGTGGGAAAGTGGGGGGACAAGCTCTATTCAGTAGGCCTGTGGGACGCAGCCGTCGCGGTCTTTGCCCGCAAATCCGTTCTCGATGAAAATGGCATTCGCATTCCAACGCTGGACCAGCCATGGAGCGGCGAAGAATTTAATGCAGCGCTCGAAAAGCTCGCGGCCAGCGGCAAGTTCGACTATGCGATCGACCTCGGCATGGCCGATAAAACCGAATGGTACAGCTACGCCTTCAGCCCGTTTCTGGAAAGCTTCGGCGGCAGCTTGATCGACAAGGAAAATTATCAAACCGCCGAGAACGTCCTTAACGGAGACAGTGCCATCAAGTTCGGAGAATGGTGGCAGTCCCTGTTCCAGAAGAAGCTCGCACCCGGAACATCGCAGTCGCCTGCCGACCATGAAACCGGATTTCTGGAGGGCCGCCACGCCCTGCAATGGATGGGCAACTGGGTTGCGGTGAAGGCTCTGGAGAAATATGGGGACGACCTGCTGTTCCTGCCGGCCCCTGATTTCGGGAACGGTCCGAAGATCGGCGCCGGATCCTGGCAGTTTGGCGTGTCGGCCACCAGCAAACATCCCGAAGGCGCGTCCGCCTTCATCGAATTCGCCATACAGGACAAATATCTCGCGCAGTTCTCCGACGCGATCGGCCTGATCCCGGCCACGTCTTCAGCGGCCCAGATGACGAAGAATTACAAGCAGGGCGGCCCGCTCGAGGTTTTCTTCGAGCTCTCCCAGCGTCAGGGAACATTGCGTCCGGTGACGCCAGCTTATGCCTTCATCTCTCCGGTCTTTTCCAAGGCCGTGTCCGACATTGCCAATGGCGCGGATGTGGCCGATACGCTGGACAATGCAACCGACGAGATAAACAACAACATAGAGCGTAATTCCGGTTACCAACCCAAATAGGGGCATGTGATCGATGGCGCTCTTTTCCTCAAAGGGGAAACTGACCCGGGACGGTTTCATCGGCTGGTTCATGGCTGGACCGGCCATGGTGCTGATCGGGCTGTTCCTGATCACGCCCTTTCTGCTGGGGCTCGGTTTTTCCTTAACCAACCAGCGGCTGACATCTCCCAATCCGACCGAGTTTGTCGGCGTTGAAAACTACACCCGGCTGCTGGGTATCGGCGTGCTCACGCTCGAGCCGGAAAGGGAGGCGGATGGGAGCCTCAAGCAGGGTGCGGATGGCGCCATCTCCTATCCGCGAATTCGCAATTTCACCCGCAACAATCCCGACTATCCCTATCTGGAAGGGATGCGGGAATATAAGAGCTTCACCTGGGGCGAGAACCAGATCTTCATTCTGGCGCGCGACGTTGTGTTTTTGACAGCACTCGTCAATACGCTTTCCTTCGTGGCGGTCGTTGCGCCGGTTCAGGCAGCACTTGCGTTGTTTCTTGCCCTGTTGGTGAACCAGAAAATTCCCGGCGTCACGATTTTCCGTGCGATCTACTTCATGCCTGTGGTGCTGTCGGTGGTGGTGGTGGCCCTGCTCTGGCGGTTTATCTATGCGGCGGATAACGGGCTCCTGAACAGCCTTTTGAGTTACATGAGCTTCGGGCTGTTCCAGCCCGTCGACTGGCTGGGCAGAACCGATACCGCCCTATGGGCCATTCTGGTGATGTCAGTCTGGCAGGGCGTCGGTTTCCATATGGTCATATGGCTTTCCGGCCTGCAGACAATCTCTCCGGATCTTTACGAGGCGGCTGATATCGAAGGCGCGAGCCGCTGGCAGAAATTCAGCATGATAACCTGGCCGCTGCTGCGCAACACGGCCGTGCTGATTATCATCGTCATTACCATGCAGGCTTTTGCCCTTTTTGCGCAGATCGATGTGATGACCAAGGGCGGACCCCGCGATTCGACGCAAAGCATCGTCTATCAGGCGGTTGAGAGGGGATACCGACAGCAGGATATCGCGGCGGGCTCGGCAATCTCGGTCGTCCTGTTCCTGCTTGTCCTGTGCATTTCGCTGACCCAGCGATACCTGACTAGGGAGAAGCAATGATGCAGGCCGGACAACGCAAAAACCTTCCTTTTCTCATCGGCAACTATGTGCTCATGCTGGCTTTCGCGGCGATCTTCATTTTGCCCCTGCTCTTCATGGGCTTCTCGTCACTGAAACCGAACGACCAGCTGCTGAGTGATGCGACCTCGATACGGGCTTTCCTGCCGGTGGGAGACCTTTCGCTCGAAAACTACACCGCGGCTTTTGCCCGGGCGCCGATTGCGACCTTCATATTCAACTCGGTGCTGGTAACGGGCGTCACCGTCTTTCTCGCCCTGCTGCTTGGCTCGCTTGCCGCCTTCGCTTTCACCTTTTTGAACTGGCGTGGAAAGGATGTGCTCTTCTCGGTCATTCTCGCCACCCTCATCATTCCCTTTGAAACCATTGCCGTGCCGCTGCTGCTGGAAGTCAACAATCTGCCATGGATCGGCAGCAACGGGTTTACCTGGGGATGGCTCAATTCGTGGCATGTGCAGATCATTCCATGGATAGCGGACGGGCTGACGATTTTCCTCTTCGTGCAATATTTCAAGGATTTGCCGAAGGAGTTGCTGGAGGCGGCGCGCATCGACGGAGCCGGCTGGCTGCGGATCTACGCACAGGTGGTGATGCCGCTCAGCGGCCCGGTCATCGCAACGGCTGCAATCCTCAAATTTCTCGTCATGTACAGCCAGCAATATCTATGGCCGCTTCTCGTTACCCAGTCCGAGGCATACAGGCCGGTGATGGTGGGGCTGCAATATTTCTTCCAGCTCAACACACCCTGGGGTGAGGTGATGGCTTATCTCACCATCATCACGCTGCCGGTGCTGATCTTTTATCTCTGCCTGCAGAGGCTGTTCATCTCCAGTATCGCGGCGAGCGGGATAAAGGGATAGCGCATCGGCAAGGTCGCGGCGCGAACCGTTCGGCCCCCGAAGGCCGGCATTTTCGCTGCGCGACAGCCTGCCGCCGGATGAGTTCCCACCAAAGTTTTCTACAAGAAACTGTCGGTTCAAGCGCGGGAGGCTGGAGACGTCATCCCAAGTGAAACGCGCGGTTTCCCCAGAACTCACAATTTATTGTGGTTGCGTTATTGTGGTTGCGCTTTGAAGCAATTTGGCCTTGTTTGTGGGCTCAAAATATTCACGGGGAAAGAAAACAATGTCGATAACAACAAAAGTTCGCATCACTCTGCTGGCAGGATCGCTTCTGATCGGCGCCAGTTCCGCACTAGCAGAAACAGTTCTGCACCGTGGTAATGCTGGGGAACCACAGACGCTCGATCAGGCACAGACCTCAATCAACATCGAAGCCTTTATCCTGAAAGACCTCTATGAAGGTCTCACCATTTACGATGCTGCCGGCAAGATCGTTCCCGGTACGGCGGAAAGCTGGACGCTGTCTGAAGATGGCACAGTCTACACATTCAAACTGCGTGCGGATGCAAAGTGGTCGGATGGCACTCCGGTAACGGCTGGAGATTTTGTTTTCTCCTACCAGCGCGTCGAAGACCCGAAGACCGCGGCAAAATACGCGAATATTCTCTACCCGATCAAGAACGCCGAAAAGATCAACAAGGGCGAAACGCCGGTTGAGCAGCTCGGCGTGAAGGCGGTGGATGACAAGACCCTTGAGATCACGCTCGAGCGCCCGACACCCTTCTTCGTTGAACTGCTTGCCCATCAGGCGGCTCTGCCCATCTCAAAGGCGAGCTACGAAAAGAACGGCACGAACTTCGTAAAGCCGGGTGTCATGGTCTCGAACGGTGCATACAAGCTCGAAGCGCATGTCCCGAATGACAGCCTGACGGTCGTCAAGAACACCAGTTTCTGGGACGCAGCAAACACCAAGATCGATAAGGTCATCTTCTACCCGGTGGATGACCAGGCGGCATCCGTTCGTCGTTTCGAAGCCAAGGAAATGGACCTCGCCTACAATTTTTCAGCAGATCAGATCGACCGTCTGCGCAAGGCCTATGGTGAGCAGGTTCACGTTTCGCCGACGCTTGCGACCTATTACTACACCTTCGACACCCGCGAAGCGCCCTATAACGACGTCCGGGTCCGCCGAGCCCTGTCGATGGCGGTGGACCGCGACTTCCTCGCCAAGGAAATCTACAGCGGCTCTCAGGTTCCGGCCTACTCGATGGTTCCCCCCGGTATGGCTTCCTACGGCGAGCCAGCCAAGGCCGACTTTGCGACGCTGTCCCAGCTTGATCGCGAAGACGAAGCCCTCAAACTCATGAAGGAAGCCGGTTACGGTGAGGGCGGCAAGCCGCTTTCCGTCGAAATCCGCTACAACACCAACCCGAACCATGAGCGCGTTGCCACCGCTATTGCAGATATGTGGAAGAACACCTTCGGCGCAAAGGTGTCGCTGGTGAACCTCGACGTCGCCTCGCACTATGGCTACCTGCAGGAAGGCGGCAAATTCAACGTCGCGCGTGCTGGCTGGGTTGCCGACTACGCGGATGCGGAAAACTTCCTCGCGCTTTCCATATCCTCCAACAAGACCTTCAACTACGCGAAGTTCAACAACGCCGAATATGATGCGTTGATGAAGAAATCCTATGACGAAAAGGATCCGGCAGCGCGCTCCAAGCTGCTGCATGAGGCAGAAACGATCCTCATGAAGGAACAGCCGGTTGCTCCGCTTCTGACGCAGGCAGACCTCTGGCTGGTTTCCAACCGCGTCAAGGGTTGGGAAGACAATGCTGCCAACGAACACCTCAGCCGCTTCCTGAGCGTTTCCGAATAAGCAGCACTGGCACGGTGGCCGAAACCACCGTGCCATGCCGGAGCCCGAAAAACCATGATCTCGTTTATTCTGCGCCGTTTGGCGAGCGCCGTGCCGACCTTGTTTATCGTCGTCACGATTTCGTTTTTCCTGATGCGTTTCGCACCGGGTGGTCCGTTCAATCTTGAACGCCCCCTGCCGCCGCAGACAATGGAAAACCTGATGAGAACCTATCATCTGGATGAACCATTGTGGCGCCAGTACCTCATCTATCTCGGCAATGCCGTCACCGGTGATTTTGGTCCGAGCTACATCTACAAGGACAACACCGTCGCCCAGTTGATCGGAAAGGGACTGCCCTATTCGCTGGAACTCGGCAGCTATGCTCTTCTGTTGGCACTGGTGGGCGGCGTTCTTGCCGGCACTTTCGCCGCGCTCAAGCAGAACAGCGCCTTCGATTTCTCGATCATGTCGATTTCGACGGTTGGCGTCACCGTGCCGAACTTCGTTGTCGCACCTGTTCTGACGCTGATCTTCGCCGTCATGCTCGGGCTGCTGCCGGCAGGCAGCTGGGGTGACGGATCACTGCGCTATCTCATTCTTCCGATGATCGCGCTCGCTTTGCCGCAGCTTGCGGTTATCGCGCGTCTGACGCGCGGTGCCATGATCGAGGCTCTGCGGATGGACCATATCCGCACCGCCAAGGCTTATGGTCTTCCAGCGCGCAGCGTGGTGGTGTTCCACGCCATGCGCGCGGCGATGCTGCCGGTCGTTTCTTATCTCGCGCCCTGTGCCGCAGCCCTGCTCACGGGTTCGGCGGTCGTCGAGACGATCTTCACAATCCCCGGCGTCGGCCGTTACTTCGTTCTTGGCGCCATCAATCGTGACTATACGCTGGTCATGGGAACCGTCGTTCTCGTCGCCATTTTTGTCATCGTGTTCAATCTCGTGGTCGACATTCTCTACGGCCTGCTCGATCCGAGGGTCAGACATGACTGATATCTCCGGCAATATTGCCCCTCAACCGTTGGTAAAAAGCCGAAGCCTGTTCCAGCTGGCAGCCCTGCGTTTCAAACGAAACAAGGCGGCCATGGCTGGCTCCATCATGCTCGTGCTGATTACGCTTTTCTCGTTCATCGGTCCGAATTTCCTTACGCACACCTATGATCAGGTGTTTTCGTCCTATGTCTCCGTGGCGCCGAGCCTCGAGCCACGCCCGGATGTGAACAACCTTCAGGGTGTGATGGAGGGCGTCGCCGGCCGGGCGCGCGTGGAACTGAAGGAGTTTTCCGTGGAGGGGCAGACCTTCACGGCAACCATCACCTCCAGTAGCCCGATCGACCCGCGCGCGACACGTTATTTCGACCGCGCCAACGAATTTGAAAATACGAAGGTCGTCGCCACCGAAGACGAGGGCCGGACGCTGAAGCTGGAAGGCGACGTAAACCGCGAATACTTCTTCTTCGGTACGGATTCGAACGGTCGCGACATGCTGGCCCGCGTGATGCTGGGTGGGCAGATATCGATCACCGTCGGCGTTCTCGCCAGTCTCGTTTCGCTTGGGATCGGCGTCGTTTACGGAGCGACTGCGGGGTATATCGGGGGGCGCGTCGACAATGTGATGATGCGTTTCGTTGAAATCCTCTATTCGCTGCCTTTCGTCTTTTTGGTGGTCGTTCTGGTGGTCTTTTTCGGCCGCAGCTTCATCCTGATCTTCCTTGTCATTGGCGCCGTGGAATGGCTGGATATGGCGCGTATCGTGCGCGGCCAGACGCTCGCCTTGAAACGACGGGAATTTGTAAGTGCTGCCCAAGCCTTGGGTTTGAGCGACTGGCAGATCATCCGCCGCCACATCATTCCCAATACGATCGGGCCCGTCGTCGTCTTCGTCACCGTTGTCGTGCCGAAGGTCATTCTTCTGGAAAGCTTCCTCTCGTTCCTCGGTCTTGGCGTGCAGGCGCCTTTGACGAGCTGGGGAGCGCTGATTTCCGAAGGTGCAAACAACATCCAATCGGCACCATGGCTCCTGATATTTCCGGCGATCTTCTTCGTGCTGACCCTGTTTTCGCTCAATTTCGTGGGCGATGGGTTGCGTGATGCGCTCGATCCCAAGGATCGTTGACATGACCAAGACATCTGAAACCATCCTCACCGTCCGCAATCTCAAGGTCGATTTCACCACACCTGATGGCACGGTGAATGCCGTCAAAGGCATCGATCTTGACGTCAAACCGGGGGAAACGCTCGCCGTTGTCGGCGAATCCGGTTCCGGCAAAAGCCAGACCATGATGGGCATCATGGGGCTGCTCGCATCCAACGGCGTTATTGAGGGCTCGGCAAAATATCGTGGGCGCGAACTGATCGGTCTGCCGGTCAGCAAGCTGAACGACATCCGGGGCGCGAAAATCACCATGATTTTCCAGGAGCCGATGACCTCGCTCGATCCCCTCTACAGGATCGGCGCGCAAATCGCCGAACCGATCGTCCACCACAGGGGGGGTAGCAAAAAACAAGCGCGCGCACGCGTTCTCGAACTCCTGAAGCTCGTGGGAATTCCCGACCCGGAGCGGCGCATAGACAGCTACCCTCACGAACTCTCCGGCGGCCAGCGCCAGCGCGTCATGATCGCGATGGCTCTCGCGAACGAACCGGACATTCTGATTGCAGATGAACCGACCACGGCGCTCGACGTAACGATCCAGGCGCAGATCCTCGACCTTCTGAAGTCGTTGCAGCAACGCTTCGGCATGGCCATCGTCCTGATCACGCATGATCTCGGCGTTGTCCGCCACTTTGCCGATCGCGTCGCCGTCATGCGTCGTGGGGAGATTGTCGAATCCGGCACGACGGAGGATATCTTCGATCGCCCGCAGGCGGACTACACCCGGATGCTTCTTGACGCAGAACCCAGCGGGCACAAGCCTGCAGTTGGTAAAGAGGCGCCGATCGTTCTCTCCGGCCGGAACGTGACGGTCGATTATAAAATCCCCGGCGGCTTCCTCTCGAAGCCGAGCAAATTCCGGGCCGTCGATGACGTCAATCTCAGCCTTCACCAGGGACAGACCATCGGCATCGTCGGTGAATCGGGATCAGGCAAGTCCACGCTCGGTCGCGCGCTTCTGCGTCTTGCCCATGCAAATGGCCGCATTTTCTTCGGCGCGACGGAAATCAGCGGCCTCGACCGAAAGGCCATGCGGCCTTTGCGACGGCATCTGCAGCTGGTGTTCCAGGATCCCTATGGCTCGCTTTCGCCCAGACAGACAGTCGGAGAAATAATCACCGAAGGTCTGTTCGTGCATGAGCAGCAACTCAGCCGGGCGGAGCGTGACAAACGCGCAATCGAAGCGCTGAAAGAGGTTGGTCTCAATCCCGCGGCCCGCAACCGTTACCCTCACGAGTTTTCAGGCGGACAACGTCAGCGTATCGCAATTGCCCGCGCGATCATCCTCAAGCCTGATGTCGTCATTCTCGACGAACCTACATCTGCGCTGGACCGATCCGTTCAGGGCCAGGTTATCGACCTGCTACGGGATTTGCAAAAAACGCACGGCCTTTCTTACATCTTCATCAGCCACGACCTTTCTGTCGTCAAAGCCATTTCGGACTATGTCATTGTCATGAGAAACGGGAGGATTGTGGAGGAGGGAGAAACGGACGCCATATTCAACCGGCCGACGGCGGAATATACCGAAACACTCATCAAATCCGCGTTCTCGGCGGGGGTCGCAAGATAGATTAGCGCCCGGTCATCGCCGGGCGATTTCTACCCGGGGCACTGTCCTTAGCCTCGAGAGACCTGTCCGTTTGACCCATATGCCTGGCTTTTCCACGATCTCAGGCATTGAGAGGTTGGAGATTTGGCCGGCCATTTCGGTTTGGCAGAATATCGTAATTTCCGAGGTCCAGAAACGCAAAACGCCCAACGAAGGGGTGAATAGCCCCGAGTTTCGTAGACACCCTCGGGTTAGATTTTCTGCTGCTTCTCGAACTCGACGGGCGACAGCATCCCGTTCTTGGCGTGCGTCACGGCTATCGAGTGCGGCGGGAGTTCGACGGTAATGGGGAGCCAGTGCGTGGCCTGCGTTCGATCGACACCAATGTGGCAACCACTGTCTGGATTTTTGAGCGGTACGCGAATGGCGTGAGCCCCGTTATGCTTCTGTCAAGGCCGGAGCAACGTCGCGGCCGGCCTTATAAAACTCTTGCGCCCGCGCTTGAAACCCATAGCAGGTTCGCGCAGCCCGCCGAAGACCTCGGTCTCGTCCTCGCCTTCCATGACGACGATATCGGCTATCGCCCCGACAGCCAGCCCGTAACCTTCGATCCGCATCAACCGGGCTGCATCCTCCGAGACAAGATCCAGACAGGCTGCAAAATCCTCCGGCCCGAGATGCATGACATTGGCGTAGAGATTGGCCATGCGCAGCAGCGAACAGTCGCCGAAGGGCGTGAACGGGTTGAGAATATTGTTGCTGGCGATGGATGCGGTGACGCCCCGATCCCTCAGTATATGCACGGGTGCAATACCTCGAACGGCGCGAAAGCCGGCTTCCCGGCCGTTCAGATAGAGATCGGTCGACGGCAGCGCCGTCACCCCGACGCCCGCCTGGCGCAACCGCGAAACCCGACGTTCGAATGCTGCCTCGTCCATCGCCGCAAGCTTGGTAGCGTGGCCGACAGTCACCCTGCCCCGCCAATCGGCCCCCTCCGTCCGCTCGCAAATCTCCTCCAGATGCCCCCAGCTCGGATCGAGGTCGAAATCCAGATGAAAATCCAGATCCACGTCATGCCGCGTGGCCATGGTGAAAAGCCGCTCCATTTGGCCGGACGGATCGCTGTCGGTATAGGGACAGCCACCGAGAAGGTCCGCGCCCTCCCCAAGCGCCTGCTCCAGCAGGTCCTCCGTGCCAGGATCGTTGGTCAGCCCTTCTTGCGGGAAGACGCAGATGGAAAGATCGAGCGCGAAGGCATAATCCTGTCTCAACCGCTTTATCGCCTCGAAGCTGCGCAGACCCGCCCGCGGATCGACCTCAACATGGGTGCGCATATGCATCGTACCTTTGGCAATCGCCATCTCTATCGTCCGCGCCCCGCGGGCATAGACGTCCTCGACCGTATAGTCCCGCTTCAGATGGGCAACCGCGGCAATCGCCCCCTTCAGCCCACCTCCGGCATTGCCGCAACGGCAGAGCAGACAGGACTTGTCGAGATGCACATGGGTATCGACGAAGCCCGGCAGCACCAGCCGCCCGCCGATCGACTCATCCTCGTGGCCCGCGCCGGCGGCGATCCGGCCAATGGCGGCGATGCGGCCATCCACAATGCCTATATCCTGCAGCACGGCACACCCCCTCAGGCGCACATCGCGTAGCACGAGATCGAAGGATTCTTGAAATGACATATTGCGACTCGAGGCGTAATTTTTGTAACACTTACTGTATGCACTTTTGATATAAAATTCGCAACAGTCCTGGAGATATCGATGCACAAGACAACAGAACGCGACCTGCAGGCAGTGAAGGACTATCTCGCTGCCTCCATGGCGCCCGATCCGGTTCGCGCCGCGACCTATGTCGCTCCCGGCTTCACCTGCCGCTTCACCGGCAACCGGCTTTTTGACACGCCAAGCGGCCCGACCAGCTTCAATGCCTCCCGCTACAAATGGGTGAAAAAACGCATAGAGCGCTATGACGTCGTGCCGGGCGAAACCGAAACCATCATCTACAGCCTAGGCTATCTCCACGGCGAATGGCCGGACGGCACCCCTTTCGACAACAACCGCTATATCGACCGGTTCACGGTACGCGACGGCCTGATCATCGACACCGACGTCTGGAACGACAGCGCCGAATGGATACTCGACCCGTCCATCGCCCGCTGAATGCCCGTTAAAGGGGCCATCAGGCCCTTTCAGTCTGCATAGGGCGCCAGGATATCCATCAAGTCGCGTGGCTTGGCGCCCGAGCTTTGCAGCAATGCCCGCAAGGCAACCGCCTCCAGATGTTCGCCCATCATCGCCTCCGCCTTTTCCGCCGGCCCGGTGCGGATCGCCTCGATCAATTCGAGATGTTCGCTGACTGCGCAGTCGGAGGAATGTGGTCGTCCGAAGACGGCAAGCGACAGGCCTGCGCGATAGCAGATTTCCGTGACATAGCGGATCAGGATCGGCTTGCCGGTCATCTGCGCCAGAAGCACATGAAACTCGGTGGCGAGCCGGATCGAAGCACCTTCAGGCCCGTGCCGCGCGCCGTGCTCGGCCTCCACGATTGCTTTCAGTTGCTTCGCCTGCGCATCCGTCAGCTTGCCCGCGAGACGCCTCACCACCTGCTTTTCCAGATCAAGACGGATGTCGAAAATATCCCGCGCATCCTCGAAGGACGGCGTGGCGACCACAGCGATGCGGTTGCGCCGCAGATCGACAAGACCTTCCGCCGCAAGCTGGCCGAGCGCATGGCGGGCAATAGTGCGACTGACACCGAACCGCTCACCGAGCGAATCCTCCGGCAGCCGGTCACCCGGGTGCAGCGCCCGCTCGATGATGGCACGGCGCAAGCCCGTACAGATCGCCGCGACGCGATCCCCTTCACTTCTTGCCGAACCCTTGCTGCCCGCCATCACCAACCCTCTTCTTCCGGTCAATCGATAAGCGAGGCGACGGCAAAGATCAACTCGGCGCGCTGCCGCATTTAAATGCAAATGAAATCGAAAATGCACAAAACAATTGCATACAGTTATTGCATTCACTTTTACAGATAATGAATCCATCCTGGAACGCCACAATTCCGCACTTATAGAAACTGGCACGCTCATTGCATGCACTTTTCGGAAACGCTTTCAATGGTGATCTGATGCTGACTGTTCCTCAACCGACGACATACGCCCCTCCCGCCGTGGAGCTCTCCCAGGCAGCCGTCTGCTTCGGCCGGCAGGAAAAAGCCGTCGTTGCGCTGCAGGAGACCAGTCTGCGCATTGCCGATGGGGAATTCGTGGCACTCGTCGGCCCGTCCGGCTGTGGCAAGTCGACGATCATGCGGCTCGCCGCCGGCCTGCTGCAGCCGACCAGGGGCGCGGTCATCGTCGGCGGCCGCGAAGTCGACGCCAAGGCGCTGCGCATCGGCATGGCCTTCCAGAACCCTACCATGCTCCCTTGGCTGACGATCGAGCGCAATGTCATGTTGCCGCTCAAGATCGTAAAGCCGTTCCGTTCCGAATACCGGGCGAAGAAGAACGGTGACTTCCGCGATCGGGTGCGTGCGCTGCTTGCCGATGTCGGACTCGACAAATTTGCCAACCACTACCCGTGGCAGCTTTCCGGCGGCATGCTCCAGCGCGCCAATCTCTGCCGCGCGCTCGTCCACGAGCCGAACCTGCTCCTGCTCGACGAACCTTTTGGCGCGCTCGATCAATTTACCCGCGAAGAACTATGGGGCACGATGCAGTCGCTCTGGATGAAGCGCAAGCCGACCGTCCTGCTCATCACTCATGACCTGAAGGAAGCGGGCTTCCTCGCTTCACGTATCTGCGTCATGAGCGCAAGGCCCGGTCGCATCATTGATGACAGCACGGTCGATTTCCACCGCCCCCGCACCATTGAGATGACGTTCGAGCACGATTTCGTCGCGCTCAACCAGCGCCTGCGTGAACTCATCATCAATGCCCGCTCCGACACCGCAATCCAGGGAGCCTGATCCATGAGCTATGCATTGCGCCGCCGCTTCTGGGCAGCCGCCCTCATCGTCGCCTTCTTTGGCCTGTGGGAAATCCTATGCCTGGTACTGCAGGTGTCCGATCTCGTCCTGCCTCGTCCGAGTCAGGTCTTCGATACGCTCATCGACCGCTTGCCCATCCTCATGCCGCATATCATCCAGACGCTCTGGACGACGATGGTCGGCTTTGTCCTCGGCGTAGCCGTCGGCGTCGTCATCGGTGCTGCGATCGGCGTGTCGCGCACGGCCTATGATACGGCCTATCCGCTGCTGATCGGCTTCTCGTCGATCCCCAAGGTCGCGGTCGTGCCGATCTTCGTTCTGTGGTTCGGCTCCGGCTCGGTGCCTGCAATCCTGACCGCGCTCGCCATGTGCTTCTTCCCGATCGTCGTCAACATCGCCACCGGCCTTGCGACAACCGAGCCGGAACTGGAGGATGTCCTGAAATCGCTGGGCGCCAGCAAACTCGACATCCTGTGGAATGTCGGCCTGCCACGCACCATGCCCTTCTTTTTCGCCTCGCTGAAGATTGCCGTCACCTTCGCTTTCGTCGGTTCCGTCCTGTCGGAAACCGTCGCCTCGAACCGCGGCATCGGCAATGTCATGATGTCGGCCTCGTCCAATTTCGATGTGCCGCTGGTCTTTGCCGGCCTCTTCATCCTCGCCCTTCTGGGTGTGCTTCTCTACGTCGCCTTCTCGCTTATCGAGGTGCGCGTCACGGGCTGGGCCGTCCGCGGCCAGGATTTCACTGCCGCCTGAATATCTACTCAAAACAAATGGAGCCAGACATGCTGAAGAAACTGATCTCGACTCTTGCGCTTGGCCTTTGCCTCGGCGGTGTCGCCCAGGCTGACACGGATATCAAGTTCACTCTCGGCTGGAAGACGCAAGGCTCGGACGCCCCCTTCCTGCTCGCCATGCAGAAGGGCTACTTCAAGGAAGAAGGCCTCAATGTCACGATCGACCAGGGCGAGGGTTCGGCCGCCACGGTCACCCGCATCATGTCGGGCGTCTACGATGCCGGTTTCGGCGATATCAATGCCATCATCCAGAATGCCGCCACCCGACCGAACGAAGTGCCGGTCATGGTCTACCAGCTCTGGAGCAAGCCGCCCTTCGCCATCGTCAGCAAGAAGGAAAGCAACATCACCAAGCCGGCCGATCTGGAAGGCAAGAAGCTCGGCGGCGCACAGGGCACGCCCACCACCCGCCTCGTCAACGTGCTCGGTTCGATCAACAAGGTCGACATGACCAAGGTCGCAATCGAGAACATGGGCCCCAACCTGCAGGAGCCGATGCTGATCAAGGGCGATATCGACGGCGCGCTCGTCTTCAATATCACCAGCTGGTTCAACCTCATCAACAACCGCCAGGACCCGGCAAAGGACTATAACTGGCTATCCTTCGGCGATTATGGCCTGGATCTCTATGCCAACGGCATGATGGTGTCGCAGAAACTCGTCAAGGAAAACCCGAAGGCCGTGGAAGGACTGGTGCGCGCGGTCAATAGGGCCACCAGGGAAATCGCCGGCAATTCCAGGGCAGGCATCGAGGCCATCATGGCCTATGACAATCTCGCCAAGGAAGAGCTCGAATTGGCGCGCATGAAATTCTCCTACGAGAACCTGATCATCTCGCCTGAAGTCGACAGGCTCGGTCTCGGCGATGTCGATGACGCCCGCCTGGCCCGCTCGATCGATATCGTTACCGAAGGCTACCAGCTACCGTCGAAGCCGAAGCCGGAAAATGTCTTCTCGCGTCAGTTCCTGCCGTCGTTGGCCGAGCGCAAGCTCGTCTACAAGGTTGACTGATTGACGGAAACACGCCTCCCTGGCCGGAAATGTCCGGCCAGGCTATGAAGAGAGGAAATTTCATGTCGCTAAATGTGCCGCTAGCAGCCCGGCCGGGAATGGTCACCAGCCCGCATCCCCTGGCAAGCGAAGCCGGCGCAGCGGTGCTGAGGCGCGGCGGCAACGCCATCGAGGCCGCCGTTGCGATCGCCGCGACACTTGCGGTGGTGATGCCGCATTTTTGCGGTCTGGGCGGCGATGCTGTATGGCTGGTTGCAGACAGACAAGGCCTCCGCCGGTCGTTTCTCGGGATAGGTCAGGCCGCGGCTGTCCTTCCTGATTATCATACGCCGATCCCGTTGCGTGGCTCCGCTTCCATGATCACAACCGCCTGCGCGGTGGATAGCTGGGGGCATGCCCTGACATTTGGGCAGCAGCATTGGCAAGGGCGCGAACAGCTTTCAGATCTCCTGACGCCGGCTATCGCTTTTGCGGAAAACGGCTACCGGCCGAGTCACTCGCAAGATTTCTGGCTCGAATTCAGACGCGCCGAGATAGCCGGCTGGCCGGGTTTCGCGGCCGCATTTGATCATCCCGGGAGCAGGGGTATTTTCACGCAAAGTTCACTCGCTCGGACGCTTCGCCATGTCGCCGAGCATGGGCACCGTTCCTTCTATGAGGGAGAGTTGGCGGCACGCTTCGGAGAGGCTATGGCTTCGCTAGGGTCGCCGATCACTGCCACCGACTTGCGGCTT
This sequence comes from Agrobacterium sp. 719_389, assembly GCF_900188475.1. Classification (NCBI taxonomy): domain Bacteria; kingdom Pseudomonadati; phylum Pseudomonadota; class Alphaproteobacteria; order Hyphomicrobiales; family Rhizobiaceae; genus Agrobacterium; species Agrobacterium sp. 719_389. The sequence goes on along the minus strand of NZ_FYEM01000016.1, from coordinate 55,642 downwards.
ACCCGCACCCGCGATGCCGAACCCGTGTCGCAGGACTATCGCGGCGTAACACTGCTCGCGCCGCCCCCGCCGACGCAGGGGGTTTCCACACTCGCAATCCTTGGCATTCTGTCCCGGCTGGATCTGGCGGCGCTACCGTCGTCAAGCGCAGCGCGATACCATCTCTTGGTTGAAGCCGTGAAACAGGCGTTCCTCGATCGCGAACACATCGCCGATCCGGATTTCGTTAACGACAATACCCCCGGCCTTCTTGACCCGATGCGGCTTGAGGAGAAAGCCTGGACCATAGACCGCCAGCAGGCCCTCGAGTGGCCGCATCCTTACCAGCATGGCGACACGGTGTTCTTTGCGGCAACCGACGAGCAAGGACGCTGTGCAAGCGTGCTTCAGAGTACCTATTTCGACTGGGGCAGCGGCGTGGTCGTAGGCGATAGCGGAATCATCTGGCAGAACCGTGGTGCGGCGTTTTCAGTTGCGCCCCGCCATCCGAACGCCATCCGGCCAGGAAAGCGCCCGTTCTACACCCTTAACCCCGGCATCGCATTCAAGGATGGAGCGCCCCATATGCTTTACGGAACTCAAGGGGCCGATGGCCAACCGCAGACATTGTCGCTGCTGCTCACCGGCCTGCTCGACTACGGCATGACGCCCACACAGGCTCTGGCCCAGCCTCGTTTTCTGCTTGGGCGCACCTTTTCCGACGTCCACAACAGCCTGAAGGTCGAGCAGTCGCTTGGCGGAAACATCATCCGGGAACTCGCTGCGCTCGGGCATGACATCTTGTCGCTGCCGGCACTTTCGCCGATTTTCGGCCAAGCCGGTGTCATCTGCATCCAAGATGAAGGAAGGATTATTGGATCCCACGATCCGCGTGGGGAAGGCGTCACTATTTGTGTTTCCACAAATTGAAAATCGGCAACGCGGTTTCCATGATGGTGCAACAATTCGCAACATGGAGTCTTCCCAGACCTCAAAGAGTATCAAATGGTTTTCCGGCCATCGGCGCGATTTTCGTGAACAGCAAATCCTGATCTCGCCACTGCTTTTCGAAGCTTGCGATGGAGCGTGCGCTCATCTCAGGATCGAGTGCTCCCAACTCCGCCGGAATAGCTTCCACGAGGCTAATTCCAGGAATGATCGTCGTGTAAAAAGATGTGCTTTCAGCCGGCGCCAAGAGAACGTAGCCGCCACTTTCAGCCAACGCATTTTGCAATCATCATCTCTCGCAAGTTCCATACGATAGCCGCACAGAGTCGCGTGGCGCGTGTTCTTCGCCGACGCCGACTGGATAAAGATGTCCGGTCGCGCAATGCCGTGCCGTTGGACAAGACGCTCCACTACAAGGTCGGCCGCCTGTCGCGTTTAGAAAACTGCCGTGATCGTAGCCCTGTCGTCGGCCATCGGTCAGCCTTCAGTTCGCTTGAGTACATGATCAAACGCCTGAAGAAGCGGGTAGTTTCGCTTTGGAGGTCCCAAACACGGCTAGCACTTGGATGCAGCTCCAAAAACTGATATGTTCCCGTTTCGTTTCCACCAGTGACACGCAAGCGCCATGGATCTCACCACCGTCTCAACCGTCAGGAAAATCATCCATGTGGATATGGATGCCTTCTACGCGTCGGTCGAGCAGCGCGACAATCCGGAGCTTCGTGGCAAACCCCTGGCTGTTGGCGGAGCGGCTGCCCGCGGCGTCGTTGCAGCAGCAAGCTACGAGGCGCGGGAGTTCGGCGTGCGCTCGGCCATGCCGTCGGTCACGGCGGCTCGAAAATGTCCGGATCTGATCTTCGTTAAGCCCAGGTTTGAAGTCTATCGCGCCGTCTCGCAGCAGATCCGTGAGATTTTTGCAGAGTACACGCCGATCGTCGAACCCTTGTCGCTCGACGAGGCCTATCTCGACGTGACCGAAAATCTCAAAGACATGCCGATTGCCACTGACATCGCGCTGGAAATCCGCGCCAGGATCAAGGCGGTCACGGGGCTGAACGCTTCGGCTGGTATTTCCTATAACAAATTCCTCGCCAAGATGGCGTCGGATTTGAACAAGCCAAACGGCCAGGCAGTCATCACGCCAAAGAACGGTCCGGCGTTCGTCGAGCAGCTCGCCGTCAAGAAATTCCATGGCGTCGGCCCGGCTACGGCGGAAAAGATGCAACGGCTTGGTATCGAGACTGGCAAGGATTTGAAGGCAAAGTCCCTGCAGTTTCTGGTGGAGCATTTTGGGAAATCGGGCCCGTACTTCTATGGTATTGCCCGGGGCATCGATGACAGGCGGGTTCGGCCGGACCGGGTGCGTAAGTCGGTCGGTGCTGAAGATACATTTACCGCCGACATCAGCGATCTTGATCTCGCAACCAGCGAGCTCCGGCCGCTTGCCGAAAAGGTCTGGGCCTACTGCGAGGCCAAGGGCTTCAGCGGCAAGACGGTGACCGTGAAAATCAAATACTCCGACTTCACCCAGGCAACGCGGAGCAGGACGTCTGCTCTCCCCTATTCGGGCATCAAAGACATTTTCGATGCGGCCAACGCCTTGCTGGCTGGTGTCTATCCGTTCAAGCGCCCGGTCCGGCTCCTTGGTGTAACACTGTCGTCGCTCACCAATGAAAAGGAAGCCGAAGGCGAGGAACAATCGCAGCTCGGCTTGGGTCTGTAGTCAAAGGAACCTGGAACGAATCCAGCAGCGGAAGCCGAGATTCCAAGTTGTGGCGGATGTCGCTTGGGTGGAGCGACATCCGCCATTTCTTCAAGCTCCGACCGGAATCGGGTTATCGATGATCCGTCGATTGAATGCTTCGAAGAGGCCGTGCTCCTTCGCTCCTCGATTGTCATATAGATGGCATCGACGATTACTTCGGGGTCGTCTGTGGCGAGCGCGACGAGGGTTTGCTCGATAAAATCGGGAAGTGGCACGGCGCGTGGGTCACCGCTTTTGTAGATCAGATCGGTGTCCACCCACGGCGGTGCGATTTCCTGCACCCGAACGCTGGTGTTGCGCAGTTGAAAACTGCTGCGACAGAGCAAAGGAATGAAGCGCTGCTTTGGTCGCCGAGTAGATCGCGTTACCTTTTCGGGCTTCCTCTCTGAGAATGAACGTAGCGCTCTTCATGAATGGCTTTTTATCTATCTCCCTCAGCGTGGTGCGTCACTCCATCTGCGCGCTCCCCAGTAACGCGACACCGAACATTGATGGCGATCAGCGGCAGGTGAACCCACCGTCGACAGGCAGCGAAACGCCAGTAATCATTGAGGCTGCGTCGCTGAGCAAAAAGACGATGGGGGCGGCGATTTCCGCTTCGCTGGCCCACCGGCCAAGCGGCATCTGCTTAAGGAAAGGCTCGGCCACATGCGGCTGGCTCCAGTGGCCAGACGAGATCGGCGTCATGACGACGGTTGGATTGACGCTGTTGACGCGGATATTATAGCGGCCGAGCTCCAGCGCCGAGCAGCGGGTAATGTTGTCAAGAGCTGCTTTGGACGAGCCGTAGGAAATGTGGCCCGGCAACGCCACAAGGGCTGCCTGGCTGGACACGTTGACGATGGCGCCGCCCTTGCCGAGCCTCACCATGGACTGGCTGGCATACTTCGTCACCAGCAGCGCACCACGCGCATTAATGGTGATGACCTTGTCGAAAATGGCGATATCCGTGTCCATCGGCGTGGCGATCTCGCCGCCGAAACCGCCACAATTGACGACGCCCCACAGATCCAGCCCCTCCAGCGCGGCGCGGATTTCCTCGTCGCGGGCGAGATCGAACGCCACTGTGCGGCAACCGGTTTCCTTCGCGATGGCCTCGAGCGCCTCCTGCGAACGCCCTGCCGCGATGACATCGGCATTGGTGCGGACAAGATGGCGAACCGTTTCCCCGCCAATACCGCCGCTGCCGCCCGTCACAAGGATCGTTCTGCCCTGAAAATCCGTCATTTCCCGTCTTCCTCCCTCATGGCGCCGCACATTCCGCGCCCTTCACAACGTTTCAATTGATCCGCCCCGGTCCAGTCTCCTGAGGGGTCTTCATATCCCGCGACACTCTCTGCCCGTTCGCATCGAACAGATGGCAGGCGGCGGCCGGGAACGACACGGTAATCCGGTCGCCTGCTCGCGCCATGCGGCCAAGACTGTCTCTTATGGTGATCGTTTCCTCGCCCTCGCGGACATGGATGAAAGTATCGCTGCCGAGCAGTTCGACCATCGTCGCTTTCATCGAATAGGACTGTCCGCCCTGCCCGTCGCCGATTGCAATATGTTCGGGACGGATGCCGAGGGTCACGGTGTCGCCAGGTTCAAACGGCCTTGAAACCGCAATATCGAGGGAGGGACCGGCGGCGAGAGACACGGTGGCGATGCCTTCTGCGACGGCGACAACGCGCGCTTTCAGAAGGTTCATGGCGGGCGAACCGATGAAACCCGCGACGAAAAGATTGGCGGGACGCTGGTAGAGCGCAAGCGGTGAGCCGATCTGCTCGATACGGCCGCCATTCATGACGACGATCTTGTCGGCAAGCGTCATCGCTTCCACCTGGTCGTGCGTGACATAGATCATCGTGCAGCCAAGTTCCGCCTTCAGCCGCGCGATTTCCACCCGCATGCCGACGCGCAGAGCCGCATCGAGGTTGGAAAGCGGTTCATCGAGCAGGAACAGCTTCGGCTTGCGCGTCATCGCACGGCCGATGGCGACACGCTGACGCTGACCGCCGGACAATTCGCGCGGCTTGCGTTTCAGATAGCTCGAAAGCTTGAGTTTGCCGGCCGCCCGGCCCACCCGCTCGCCGATTTCAGCCGCTGGCGTCCGGGCGATTTCCAGCCCGAACCCGATATTGCGGGCAACATTCATATGAGGATAAAGCGCATAGGACTGGAAAACCATGGCGACGCCGCGTTCGGGCGGCTCGGCATCACTCATATCCGCGCCATCCACCAGCACGCGGCCCGAACTGATCGGCTCCAGCCCGGCGATGATGCGCAGCAGCGTGGATTTTCCGCAGCCCGACGGGCCGACCAGCACGCAGAATTCGCCATCCTCTATAGTTAGCGACAATTCGGGAATGACCGTCAGGCTGCCGAAGGCCTTTGTGATTTTGTCGATCGAAAGCATCGCCATGGCTCTAGCCTTTCACCGCGCCGGCAGTCAGGCCGCGCACGAAGGCGCGCTGCACCAGCACATAAAGAAGAATGAGGGGAAGTGCGATCAGGGTCAGCACCGCAAACAGCGCGCCGGGATTGGCCATGTAGAGGCCGGAATATTGCATCGGCACGATGGTGAGCGTCTTCATCTCACTTTTCGTCAGCACGATCAGCGCCAGGAAAAATTCGTTCCAGGTGACGATGAACTGCCAGATGGTGACAAAGACCAGCGCCGGGCGCACCAGCGGCAGCGCCACATGCCAGTAGGTCTGCCAGGCGTTGCAGCCATCCACCTTGGCCGCCTCGAACAGTTCACGCGGGGCGTCTTCCATGAAGGATTTCAGAATGACCATGGCAAAGGGCACGCCAAGGGCGGCATAGGGCAATATGAGGCCGATATAGGTGTTCACCCAGCCGAAATTCTTCAGGAGAATGGCAAGCGGCAACACCATCGAGGCAAGCGGCACCATCAGCGTGGTCAGAAGCGTGGTGTAGAGGAACAGCGTGCCTTTGAGCCGAAGTATGGCGATGGAGAAGGCAAAAAGCGAGGATACGGCGACCACGATCGCCACCGTCGCGACGGTGACGATCAGGCTGTTCAGGAAGATGCCGCCGAGCGGATTGTCGCGGATGACCGTGATGAAATTGTCGAAGGTCACCGGCCATGTGAAGAGCGCGGCGTCGAAAGCCTGCGCCGGCGTTCTCAGACCAACGGACAGCATATAGACCTGCGGGACCATCCAGATGCCGAGCACGATGAACAGCACCGCATGAATGAGAAGGCCGCGTGCGCGGTTGCGGGCAAAAGCCGTCATGACCGATCCTTTCCGGCAGGCGTCAGCCGCGCGCCCAGCGCCGCGATCTGCAGCAGCGAAAGGCCAAGCGCCACGACAAGAACAATCACGGAAAGCGCCGCCCCGCTGCCGGTATCGCCCAGCACAAAGCTCTGCTTGAAGATGAAGGTGCCGAAAACCTCGCTTGCCCGGTTCGGGCCGCCGCCGGTCATCAGATGCACGATGGGAAAGGTCTGAAGCGTGCCGATGACGCCGAGAAGCAGCAACGATTTCGTGGCGGGCGCCAGCATGGGAACCACGACATGGGCGGCAAGTTTCAAACCCTTCGCGCCATCGATGCGCGCCGCATCCAGCACTTCAGACGGCAAGTTGGCGATGCCGGCAATATACATCAGCATGGAAAACCCGGTCCATTGCCAAATATTGACGACGATGAGGGCATAGATCGCCGTTTTGGGATCGCCGATCGGCGAGGTCGACATGACGATACCGGCATATTTCAGATATTCCTGCGCGATGCCGTAATAGGGCGCGTAAATCTGCACCCAGACAAGGCTGACCACCGAAACGGAGGTGACGACGGGCAGGAAGAACATGGTGCGAAAGAAACCGCGCAGCCGGTCCGTGTGCCGTTCGATGAACCAGGCGAGCACCCCGCCCACCAGCATCTGGACCGGAATGGTGATGACACCCCAGAGCGCCATGTTGCGCACGACGGTCCAGAAGGTGGGGTCACCAAGAACCGTGGCGTAATTCGAAAATCCCGCAAAGCTGCGCGCCTCGCCGGAAGCCGCATAGAAGCTCTGTCCCGTCACCCAAAGGATTGGATAGGCAATGAAAACGACGAACAGCAGAACGGCAGGAAGGGCGAAGACATAAAGCATGGACGTCCTCGAAACTCTGCTGCGTTCAATGATAACAGGCGTAGCGCCGGCCCTTAAAACTTCTGCACGCATGGGTTCTCACCGATTGATAATCACGCCGCCATCAAACGAAACGGCATCGAAAGGTGTTGAAGCGCACCCGGGAGGTCTTGTCGCGGTCGATGCGCTTCAACCCGCCGGGCGCATTTGGCAACGCCCGGCATCTTGAGGCCGCCTGTCACTTTGACGCGAGCGCTTTCTTGGTCGCCTCGTCCACCTTGGCCAGCGCGGCCTCGGCTTCGATGCTGCCGGCGGCGACGCCCGCCAGGGCGTTGTCCAGCGCCTCAGCCACGGCCGGCGAAGAAAAGCGTTGGTTTTCAGCCTTGGGCAGATCTGCCATAAACCGCACCGACAATTGCCTGACGTGGTCGGTAATATCGCCCTTCGGCATATGGCCTTCGAAGGCGGGCAGATCGTTCAGGTCGTTCAGCGCCTCCTGCAGACCGACACCGTTGGTCAGTTCGGCAAGGAAGGTCCATGCGGCGTCATTCTTGCCGCCATTTTTCGTCAGGCCGTAACCGATGTCGATGCCGCCGACAGGTGGGCTTGCCTTGTTGCCCTCCTTGACGGGTGGCATGTAGAAAAAGTCGAACCCGTCCATGTTCTGTACATAGTCGGAGAGCGGCGGCGGGAACTTGCTTTCCTGCATCCACCAGGAGCCAAGCGCCATCATGCCCACCTTGCCCTGTGCGAAGAGCTGCGCGCCGGTCGGATAGGCATGCGCGCCAAGCGCACCCTGCTGGAAGATGCCGTCATCGAAGAGGCCCTTCCACGCCTTCATGGCGGCCACCAGCTCCGGCGCGGTCCACGGCGTTTCACCCGCCTGCGCCTTGTCGACGATGCCAGGGGAAAACTGGTTGGCGAGCATCAGGAAGACGTTTTCGTTCTGCCAGCCGTCCGCAGCCCCCTGAAACATCGGGATGAGGCCGTTATCGCTTAGCGCCTTGGCGGCAGCCTTCAGTTCCGCATAGGTCTTCGGCACAGCGATATTGTGTTTTTCGAAGAGCTTACGGTTGTACCAGATGCACAGAACCTGCGATTCCTGGGGAATGATGTAGAAATTCTTGTCGCCGGCGGGGTTGCCCATCAACATCTGTTTGCGGTTGACGGGGAAAATCTTCTCCTCCCACGTTGCACCCCATTGTTTGGCGGCGCGGTCGTTTACGGGCTCCAGATTATCGCGATATTGCTGTGTGAGGGACCCCGGCTGCAGGCCGATGATGTCAGGCAAGCTCCCGGATGCCGCCGCCGCCTTCAGCGCCGTGATATATTCCGGAGAATAATTGTAATAGGTGTAGTTCACCTTCACGTCGGGATGGGCCTTCTCGAAGGCCGCGATCGACTTCTTCATGGTGCTTTGCACGAACCATGACCATACGGTCACTTCTTTCTGCGCGGCGCTCGCGACAGCAGCGGACAGAACGGCAGTCAGAACTGTCGTTGCAAGAAACAACGTCTTCCTCATCATATTCCTCCCTTTATTGTTTAAAGACGCATTGTTTAAAGATGCCGGCGGACCCGCCGCCCTATTTTGTCGCGGCCCTCCCCAGAGCCGCGTTCACTCGAAATGCCGGCAGCTATCAGGCTGCCTTGGCCGCCGCCGCTTTCAGCACATCCTCGGTAATGACGCGGTCGTCAGCGAGCGGGCGTACCGGGGAAAGCCCCAGTGTCTGCAGCTCGCCATGATAGGCGCGAACCGCCTCTTCCGGCTTCAGGGCGCCGTCGGCAACCGCGCGCATCAGCACGATCAGATTGAGCGGAGCTTCAGCCAGATTGATCTTGCGCCCGAACAGCGCGAGCCGCGCGCCGTAACGCTCCGACTGCGCCACCAGCTCAAACGTATCGCGGGTGGTGCCCGCTCCGCCACCAAGAACGCCGACGATCAGCTCGGAATCGAACGAGGCGAGTTCCTCCAGCGCCTTCGGCCCGTTATAGGGCATCTTGAGAAACAGCGGTCGCTCGGCACGCGGCACGCTCGCCAGTGACTTGATGATGTGGTCATTGACAAACTCGCCGGTCTGCTCGCGCGTCAGGCCGATATCGACGTTCGGATTGAAGACCTCGTAGAAATATTTGAAATTGTGTCTCGACGCTTCGGCGCGGAACTCGGCGAAAGCTTTCAGCGTACATATGTCGCGGTCGAGATCGTTGGTGAAGCACACCGAATAAAGGCAGAGATCGGTGCCCGAGGTCGGATAGTTGGCGATGGCGCGGGCAAGGCCCGTATCGCGGAACGGCACGGATGGCGACTGTGTATAGGTGCCATGTCGCACGCCACCCCAGCACATGCTTTCGAGATTGCCGCGAATGGCCGGCTTCACCTCGCTGCCGGAAAACGCGCCGCGCTCGTCCAGCAGATCGAGATTGGACTGCGACACCAGCATGATGTCGACCACATCCTGGTCGATGATCTCCTCGATCTGGGTGATGAATTCCTGGCGGGTGCGACGGCGGGGCGGCTTGACGGAATAATCGAAACCGGTGGCGGAGACACCCGCGCCGACATCGCTGTCCTTCGCATCGGCAATGATAAAATCAGTCGGTTTGTAACGCCCTGCGCGAATATTCGCCAGTTTTCTGTCGAGTCTCGTGACCATCGTAGCCCTCAATGAATGTTGGAGTTCGGCTGCCAGCGCTTCGATTGCGACCGCAGACTTGCATTTATAAACGGCTACTTCTCATATTCTGTCAATAGCTATCTTTTTCTCTCTAAAGGAAGGTGTCTCGACCCATATTCTTGACCAAAGGATGAGATTAAAAGTTTCAAAAATTCGCGTTTTATAAAAATAAATCAATATTTTAAATTTCTCATCCAGACGCCTTCCAGCGCCTTTTCATACCACATCAACAGAACATCAGTGCCACGATGATCCTCCAATCACACGCTTGAAATGTCTTTATTTTCGGCAAATTAGCGGTCAATACGCCGCTCAAGACGTTCGCATGCGCAAAACATGTACTGCGCCGCTTTAAAAATGCGCTGCATTGCGCAAATTCTGGCAAAATAGCATTTTCAGCGCAAAATCACGTTGACGATTTGAGAGATAATGGTAGCAATTGACATCATTGCCGCGTGAGGAGGAGATACTCGGCTATGGGTGACGTTTTTACAGGCGACTGGGGGGAGCGTTATGTCGCGCTCGCCGATCCGCGCTCCGGCCCGATTGGAACATCGGCGCTTTCGCGGGCGGGGCTGTTTTTGTGCGGCATGTCCACCTGTGTCGATGCACGGGTCGACATGCACAATATGCAGCCGCTTCTTAATGCTCCAGCCGAAACGCCGGCGGGTCAATTCGCCGCCATGTTGCTGGCGCGCGCCGCAAAGGGTATCGGCGGCGAAGTACGCGCCGACTGGGTGGACGGCCCGCAATGGCTGCGCGACCATCTGGATGTTCGCTACGCGCTGGGCGGCACCGGCCCGCAGGCCGCCTGGGTGCTTTCGCGGCTCGGCGTCGCGTCTCTGGTGGCGCTGGAGGATCGCCACGAGCAGCAGCTTCGCCATATCCCACCGGGCGTTTTATTGGCCGAGGGCAATGCACTCAAAACGGCAGCGGAAGTGACGCCGACAGAACGGCATATCCCTGAAATATTCATCTTCGAATTCACGGCGGGCAAGCCAATCGGTGCGCTCACCCCCAATCGTTCGACACGCATCATCGTGCGTTTCTGTGATCGTGGTATCCAGCATGATGCGGCATTTGAGGCGGTATCACGAAAGCGCGCCTCCACCGCCGCTGCCGGTCTTCTGTCCGGCCTCAACGACGAGGCCGCGGAAAATGTCGCCGCCGCCGCCCGCCATGTCTTTGCGCTCAGCCGCGACTGGATGGATGCGGGCTTGAAGACGGTGCATTTCGAGCTTGCCGGTTATGCTTCGCAGGACGCCGTAAGCGAGCTGCTCGATCAGGCCAGCGGTGCAATCAGTTCACTCGGCATGAGCCATTCGGAACTGCTGGCAATGGATAGCGCCGCCCAGCATCCGATGGAGGCGCTGATCGCTCTTGGAGACCGGCTGGATATAGACCGCGTCTGCGTGCATGCCGACACCTGGGCCGCCGCTGTGACACGCAACGACCCCGACGAGGAGGAACTGGCGCTGATGGCCGGATGCGCCATTGCCAGCGCCCGGGCCGCCAATGGGGAGCCGGCAAACGCGATCCGTACCGATGCGCTGGCGCAGTTCCACGCGTTGCCCTTCGACAATCGCGTGCGGAAAGGCCGCTGGACCTTTGTTGCCTGCGCCTCGCCTTATGTTGAAAAGCCCGCCACCACGCTCGGCCTCGGCGACAGTTTCACGGCCGGGTGCCTTCTCGTTCTCGGCAATCCCGGCGTCGCGACCGCCCCCGCCGCCCTCAAACATGCCTAAAGGAAAAACGATGTTTCTCGAACGATTTCGTCTGGATGGAAAAACCGCCTTCATCACCGGCGGCGGGCGCGGCATCGGCCTTGCGACGGCGCAAGCGCTGGCGGAAGCAGGCGCGCATGTCATCATTTCCGACATGAATGCCGAGGTGCTGGAGACGGGTCTCTCGGAACTGAAGGCACAAGGCCATGCGGCGGATGCCATGCAGCTGGATGTAACGGATGCGAAAGCCGTCGCCGAGGCCGCGCGGGCCGCCAACGACCGCTTCGGCGCCGTCGACATCCTGATCTCCAATGCCGGCATCGCCTGGCCGGACACGCCGGGCGAAGAGATGAGCGACGAGGTCTGGCTGAAGGTGGTGGATGTCGATCTCAACGGCGCTTACTGGTCATGCCGTGAATTCGCCCGGCCGATGCTGGCGCGGGGACACGGCTCCATCGTCACCCTCGGTTCGATGTCCGGATTGATTTCCAACAAGCCGCAGCGGCAGGTGCATTACAACACGGCAAAGGCCGCCGTTCACCACATGACGCGGTGCCTCGCGGGCGAATGGGCTGAGCGCGGCGTTCGGGTCAATTGCGTTGCGCCCACCTATGTCGATACCGTCATGTCGCGGGGCGGCTTTTCAGACGAAACGCTGATGCCGGTCTGGATGGAAATGACGCCGATGAAACGCGTCGCAAGGCCCGATGAGATCGCCGCGCCGATCCTGTTTCTGGCGTCGGACGCCGCCAGCGCCATGACGGGCACAATCGTTGCGGTGGATTGCGGATACACGATTTGGTAGAGCTTGACGGACATTGGAGAGAATCGGCGCGTTTTTGCGGGCCGAAAACCGGGTGATTGCATGGAGTCTTCGAGCAAGCGTGTTGATATGGTTCCCGCCAAAAGACGGGCGCTCATTCTGGAGCACCTGCGCATCAATGGCGCGGCGGGCATTCAGGAGCTCGCGGATACGATCGGCGGATCGCAATCGACCGTGCGGCGTGATCTCGAGCATCTGGTGGAAAAAGGCTATCTCGAGCGCACCCACGGCGGTGCGCATCTGTTGCAGCCGATGCGTGCGACCTTCGAAAGGGAGATGACGGTCAATGCAGCGCTTCAGCACGCGGAAAAAGTTGCGATCGGCCGCGAGGCGGCGGAGCGGCTGAGTGCCGGTGACAGCGTCATCTTCGACAGCTCCTCGACGGTCATGGAGGCGGTGCGGGCCGCCGCCGAACGCGACCTTCCGTTGACGGTGGTGACCAACAGCCTGCAGATCGCCGATTTCGCCGCCGACATCAAATCCTGGCGCACCATCCTGCCGGGCGGCACGGTGCGGCCGGGGCATCGCCATCTTGCTGGCGAGCCGGGGGAAAGCTTCATCAAAACGCTGCATGCCGATATCTGCATGACGGGGGCTTCGGCGGTTACCGGCACGCTGCTGACGGAAACTTCGCTGGAAGTGGCTTCGCTCAAGCGCGCCATGATCGCCGCGGCCCGCAAGACCGTGCTTCTGGTCGACAGCTCGAAATTCGCGGCGCCCGGTTTCTGCACGCTGTCTGATATTTCGCAGATAGATGAGGTCATCACCGATAACGGCATTTCGCAGGATGCGATGACCTCGCTCAAAGCTACGGAGTGCAAGGTGACGCTGGTTTCGCCCGCTGCCCCTGCGCCACTGACCTGACGAAGTGCCATTTCCATCGGCAAATTCACTGTGCCGCCTCGGCGTTCGGCGATTGCGGTTGCGAATGTGCAGTTTGACGTGCGGCAAACAGATGAAGCGAGCGCATGGCTCGCCGGAGCTCCTCGTCCGCCGCAAGCCGGCGATATTCGGCATAAAGCGTCTCGTATTTTTCGAAATGGCGCAGGTTCGGCACAAATTCGCGTAGGCTGCGCGCACCGAGCCTTTCAGCACCCTCGGCAAAAGAGCCAACGATCCCGGCCGCCACCGCCGCATGGATTGCCGCGCCGAGCGCCGTCGGGTTCTCCACATCAGGAACCTCGATTATGCGCCCGAACACATCCGCCATCGTCTGCACCAGAAACGGATTGCTGCGGGCCAGACCGCTCGTCATCACGATACGGCTGATCGGCACACCGCCCGCTATCGCCATGTCCAGAATGGATCGCGTGCCGAAACACAGCGCCTCGATCAGCGCCCGGTAGATTCCGGCCGAGGTCGATTTCAGGCTGAGGCCCACCAGCAATCCCGACAGCATGGAGTCGGCGAGCGGAATGCGGTTTCCCGCAAACCAGTCGAGCGCCAGAACACCGCCCTCGCCCGGACTGACCGCCTGCGCCGCCTCATTATGCAGGGCGAAGTTGCGGGAAAGGTCTTCATCGCGCGGAAAGGTTTTCACATACCAGGCCAGCATATCGCCGAACGCCGCCTGCCCCGCCTCGTAACACCACAGATCCGGCAGGGCGGCACCGAAGGCCGCCCCTTCGAGCCCCGGCGGCAGACCGCGTCCCTCGCCGTCCAGAATGAGAAAACCGGCAGAGGTTCCGAGCGCGCCGACAAAAACACCGGGACCGACGGCGCCGACCGCAGGCAGAACGACATGGCTGTCGATAACCGAAACCGCAACGACGGCGTCGCCTTTAATTCCGGTGCGGCGACGCCACTCCGGCGTCAGGGAACTGGCCGGGCTACCGACCTGAAGCGGTTTCGAAAGGCGCTCCGCAAGTCCCGGCACCACGTCTTCCGGATAGCCGGTTTCCCGGGAGAACTGCGCCTTGTAGGAGGCGAAGTCGAGACTTCGCGCCTCATTGCCGGTAAGCTGCCAGACCAGCCAGTCTCCGGCCTCGATGAAGCGCCCGGTTTCGGCCCACAATGCGGGTGCTTCAGCGCGCATTTGCGCCGCCTTGGCAAGCATCCATTCGCCGGAAAGCTTCCCGCCGAAGTTTCCAAGGTAATCACCGCCCAAAGCATTGATCGCATCGGCATGAGCCTGCGCCGAATGTTTCCAGAGCTTCACATAGGCATGCGGCTCATCCGGATAAAGCACCGAAAGCGCCGTACCGTCGGCGCGTGCGGGCATGGGGGAGGACGCGGTGAAATCAATACCTATTCCCGCAACATTGCGACCGTTACCGAGCGCCGACAGAATGATCTCGGCGGCTTCCGTATAGTCGTCTGCGACCTGAAGGACGAAATTGGCGGGCAGGCTTCGACCGCGCAGCGAATGCGTCAGAATGCCGTTGCGATACGGATGGACATGGTGGCCTTCCTGCGCGCCGGTGCGGGCATTGACGAGAATGCCGCGCGCCGATTCCGAGCCGAAATCCATGCCGATCATATAGGTATCGGTCATGACCTCACGTCCCCCGGCGACTGCTGACAAATACTGTGTGGGCATCATTCAGGGGCATGGGATCTCGCAATTGGGTGGGACTGAAACACTGCCGTTCGTCACGTTGCCATTCTTCACGTTGTCGGGCTGGCAGCGGCATGGGCGCGCCGGCCCGGCGGATCGAGATCGGCAGCAGCCATGGCGCCGGTCATGATCGCCACGGCATCCGACATGGTGATGTCTCGCGGATTGACGACGGCCGCCCGCCTGCCGAGCCTGTGGATGTGGATACGGTCGGCGATTTCAAACACATGCGGCATGTTGTGGCTGATAAGCACGATCGACAGGCCCTTGTCGCGAATGCTAAGGATCATGTCGAGAACCTTGCGGGATTCCTTGACACCAAGAGCTGCGGTCGGCTCGTCGAGAATGACGACACGCCCACCGAACGCGCAGGCACGCGCGACGGCAATGCCCTGCCGCTGCCCGCCGGACAGCGTTTCGACGCTCTGGTGAATGTCCTGCACTGTCATCAAACCGAGGTTCGACAGGTGTCGCCGCGCTTCGGTCGCCATGCGGGGGCGGTCCAGCAGACGAAAGACCGATCCGCCGATGCCGGACACACGCATTTCGCGCCCGAGGAAAAGATTGTCCGCGATGGAAAGCGCCGGCGAAAGGGCAAGGTTCTGAAACACCGTTTCGATGCCGGCGGAGCGCGCATCCATCGGCGTTCTGAAATCGACACGTTTGCCTTCCAGCCGGATTTCGCCGCTGTCGGGGATAATCGCGCCGGCAAGCGCCTTGATGAGCGTGGATTTTCCGGCGCCGTTGTCACCGATCACGGCAAGAATTTCGCCGCGACGCAATTCGAAGTCCGCCCCGTTGAGGGCAACGACATTGCCGTACCGTTTGGTCAGCCCGCGACCTTCGAGCGCAAGTTTGCCTGTCATGCCGAAACTCTCCGGAGCCACTGGTCGACGCCGACGGCCGCCACGATCAGAATGCCGACAGCGAATTCCTGCCACAGCGCATCGAGGCCCGCGAGCGCGAGACCGTTTCTAAAGACCCCCACGATCAGCGCGCCGATCAGGGTGCCAATGATGGTGCCGCGTCCGCCGAACAGCGAAGTTCCGCCGATCACCGTCGCGGTGATCGAATCCAGATTGGCAGTCGATCCGGAGGTCGGGCTGATTGCGCCGACCCGGCCGATCAACGCCCAGGCGCCGATGGCGGAGATGAGACCCGCGCAGGCATATACCGCCAGCAACACGCGGCGCGTATCGATGCCCGCAAGCGTCGCCGCATCCGGGTCATCCCCGGTCGCATAGACATGGCGGCCGAATGCGGTGCGGTTCAGCACGTACCAGGCGAGAGCGGCAAGAGCGAGCATCAGCACGGTTCCGAGCGTAATGCGAGCGCCGCCGAACTGGATTGCAGCCCCCATCCATTGCAGGATCGGTGCAACCTCCGCCACCTCCTGGCTACGGATGGTCTGGCTGCCGGAATACCAGAGGTTCAGCGCCCCGAAGACGCTCCAGCTCCCGAGGGTGACGATGAAAGGCGGAAGACGCACATATGTTATGAGAAACCCGTTGATGAGGCCGCAACCCAGCCCGCCGCCGAGCCCGATAAGGAAGGCGAGTTCCGGTGGCAACCCGGCTGTAATGGCAAGGCGGCCCATGAGCGTCGAGGTCAATACCATGATGGCGCCGACCGACAGGTCGATGCCTGCCGTCAGGATCACCAGTGTCTGGGCGATGCCGATAATGCCGATGATGGTGACCTGTTGAAGAATGAGCGAAAGATTGAAAGGCTGAATAAACCGTGAGCCGACGATGATGGAAAACACCCCAACGCTGGCTGCAAGAACAATGAACGGCACCACCGTTGGATTACCGTGCAGGAAACGTTGCAGCCTCCGAAGCGGGCTCGCGTCCTGATCCTCGAACACGGCATGAGATGTTTCTTTTCCTATCGAACCGGCCTCAAAGCCTGCCGGACCAGTCGAAGCATGTTTGCTGGGTTCAGTCATCGAGATACACCCTTCGCAGGTCTGCGGCTTCAACCCGGACACAGGACCGGCTGCCGGAAAATGCGATGCACGGATTAAACACGTTGGAGCGCCTTTTTCACATCCGCAGGGAAGTGCGGCGTTCTGTTACGGCAAATTTTTAAAAAGCGTGGCCAGACGGTTTTTATTCGGAAACTGACCTGGCCATGAGTGACGCCCCGCGGCTTAGAGAGGACGGGGCGTCAAAGGCTGGTCAGCCCCAGCAGGCCTTCAGCGCTTCATCGGAAGTGATCGAGTCAACGCCGGCAACCGGCTTGTCGGTGACGAGCGTGACGCCGGTGTTGAAGAACGGCAGGCCGGGGCTGGCCTCAGGCTTCTTGCCGGACTTCACATATTCGACGATCGCATCGACTCCAAGCGACGCCATCTTGAGCGGATATTGCATCGACGTTGCGCCGATCACGCCCGCCTTCACGTTTTTTACGCCAGGGCAACCACCATCCACCGAGGTGATTATGACGGAGTCCTGCTTGCCGGTCGCCTTCAACGCTTCATAAGCGCCGGCCGCGGTCGGCTCGTTGATGGTGTAGACCACATTCAGATCGCTGTCTTTCTGGAGAAGCGTTTCCATGCCGGTGCGGCCGCCCTCTTCAGATCCCTGCCCCCACTGGTGGCCGACGATGCGCTTGTCGTCTTCATCCAGATAACGCGTCACGTCCTTGGGATCGATGCCGAAACCCTTCATGAAGCCCTGATCGCGGGCGACATCCACCGTTGGCTGGTTTTCAAGCGCATCGATAAAGGCGACCTTGGCCTTGGAAGCATCGCCGACCGTTTTGGCGGCCCAGGAGCCGATCAGTTCACCCGCCTTGAAATTGTCAGTCGCAAAGGTCGCATCGGCGGCATCGGCGGGTTCCAGCGGCGTATCGAGCGCGATGACGAGGATACCCGCCTTACGGGCCTGCTCCACCACCGGCACCACCGCCTTGGTGTCGCTCGCCACCATCAGAATGCCTTTTGCACCGGCAGAGATCAGGTTTTCGACGGCAGCTACCTGGCTTTCATTATCGCCGTCGAACTTGCCGGCGAAACTCTGGATCTTCACACCACCCAGTTCCTTGGCCTTCAAGGTTGCGCCTTCGCGGATCTTGGCAAAAAACGGATTGGCTTCGGTTTTTGTGATAACGCCGATAAGGATGTCTTCAGCCTGTGCGTTCAAGGGAATGAAGGCAAGGCTTACCCCCAAGGCGAGCGCTGCAGCGCCCAGACGTCCGGACATGGCAAAACTGCCCGCAGAAGCGGGTTTTTCAAAAAACTTCATTTGAAATCCTCCCAGATTACCAAGCGCTCCCTCCCATCCGGAGGACGTAATCCGTCTTGGCGCGATTATTACTGACCGTAATTATGCATACTGTCAACATTATCTAGTTACCATTTTGTATTTTTTTATACATATATCGGGAGCAATATCGGAAATTTCGGATTATAAGGGGATTTTCTACCAAATGTTGGTAAGCAGTCTCGTCAGGCGCGCGGCCGCATGCCAGACACTCAAAGACGCTGTGAGGAACGGGAACCGGCAATGGCAAGCACAACCTCCGGACAAGGATCTACCCCTCGCGAATGGCAGGGCGATCTCAACGCGATCAAGGCAAGCGCCGCGCTGCTGTCGCTCGTCGGTTCGGGTCGCGCCCGTTCGCGGAGTGCGCTGACCGAACTTTCCGGTCTCTCGCGGGCGACCGTACACCAGAAACTCGCAGGCCTGATCGATGCGGGGTTGATCCGCGAGACGGAGGAAACGCTTCCGAGTGGCGGACGCCCGACGCGGGCCCTTGATCTCAACCGCGATTTTGCTGTCGTCCTCTCCGTCGACATCGGCGAGCAGCATATCCGCGTCGCCGTCACCGACCTGCAGCCGCGCATCCTCACGGAAATCGCGGAAACGTTCGATATTCTGCGCGGCCCCGCTGTGGTTCTGAACTGGATCGAAGAGCAGTTCGAGGCACTTTTATCGAGGATTGGCAAAACAACCGGCGACGTGCTGGGCATCGGCATAGGCCTGCCTGCCCCCGTAGACTACGCCAACGGCCGGGTCGTCGGTCCTTCCGTGATGGTCGGATGGGACAATTTCGAAATCAGGCAACATCTTGAAGAAAGATTCGGCGTTCCAGTCTACGCCGAAAACGACGTGAACCTTCTGGCGTTGAGCGACCATCGGCAGCGACGGACAAACATCAGCGAGATGGTTTTTGTCAAGGTCGGGACAGGCATCGGCAGCGGCATCATTACGGAAGGCCGCCTTTATCGTGGCGCGCAAGGTGCCGCAGGCGATATCGGCCATATCCAGTTCGCGCGCGAACCCGCACCACTCTGCCGCTGCGGCAAGATCGGCTGCGTCGAGGCACGCGCGGCCGGATGGGCAATCGCACGCGAATTGCGGAGAGAGGGCATCGAGGCGCACACCGCCCGTGACGTGACCCGACTGGTGGAGCTTGGCCAACCGCTTGCCATCCACCTCGTCAGGGAATCCGGTCGCATTCTCGGCGAGGTCATGACGAGCCTCGTGAGCATCCTCAACCCGCAGATGATCGTCATCGGCGGCACACTTGCGATCGTCAACGACCACCTTCTGGCCGGCATACGCGAGCTGGTCTACAAACGCTCGCTTCCACTGGCAACCAGAGAACTGGAGCTGGTGATCTCGCCCCCGGATCCGGACGCAGGCGTCATGGGCGCCGCTATTCTCGTGGTCGAGGAACAGATGAAGGCAAAAAACGTCGAAACGGTGATTTTGCGCCATAGTGCGCACCCGGCGCTTAAGTGAACGAGAAAGCGTGCGTTGTCACGCGTCTCACCTGATTTCTAGCGGTCTCGCCGCCAGATAAGCCCTGCCAGAACGAGCATCATAACGTCTGCCATCGGCGCTGCCGCCCAGATGCCTGTTTTCCCCCAGATCAAGGGAAGTGTCAGGGTCAGTGGAATGGCGAACAGATAGGTTCGGCCCAGCGAGAGGACCGCGGTCTGACGCACCTTCCCAACGGCTTGTACATAGCTCGCGGCCATCAGGACAGGACCGAAGGCGAAGTAGGCGGCAACATAGACTGGAACAATCCTGGCCACCTCCAGCGCCACCGTGGCATCACTCACGAAGAGCCATCCAAGGCCATCGCGCGCCAGGCTCAGCGTCAACTGAGTAAGGAGGCCATAAACCGCACTGACACAAATGGCCAAACGCAATGTATCCGACGCCCGATCGGCTTGTCCTGCCCCAATGGTGTTGCCGACAATCGCCTGTAGGGCGAGGCTCATGCCCATAAGGGGCAGAAACGCGAAAGTCATGACACGCATGACGACGCCATATGCGGTCACCATGGTTTCCTGATTGCCAAGATTCAGGCGATGCAATGAAAATAGAACCGCCGCGGAACTCAGGGAGAGACCGATGAAGTTCATGCTTCTCGGTATTCCCAGGGCCAGCATCTCACCCCAACTTCGACCAATCCGAAAACCGACAACTGGCAAAATGCCCTTGCCCGCCATGCGATAGCCAATGATGAGCAAAAGCGCAATTAGCTGTGCCAGCGCAGTTCCGCCAGCAGAACCAGCGGCTCCGAACTGGAAATAGCCGATCAGCAATGCATTGAGAGCAATATTCGCAAGCGTCAGGATTACACCGGCCATGGCCATGAACGCCACGCGCCCCTCGGTGCGGAGCGCGTCCGAATGAACTGTCAGCAGAAACATGACCGGCGCTGCGACAAAGGAGACCGCCAGAAAGCGCCACCCCGTATCTGCGAGGTGCTGGTTGCCGCCTGCCATCCAGGTAACGATCACGCCGCCACCGAGGAAAAACAGGGCGATCGTAAGCACACCAAGCACGACAGCCAGACCCTGTGCTGAAGCGAGGACCTCACAAGCCTCTGACATGTCACGCGCGCCAAGACGGCGCCCGAGCACGCTGGCCATGCCGGAACCGACAATAGCTGACGCCGCTACCAGTAGCATGGAGAAAGGAAAGACCAGCGTTACCGCACCAAGCGCTTCGGGCCCGACAAAGGCACCCAGTAGCATAGCATCGGCAACGATCAGCATCCCATTGACCATGGTCACAAGGATGATCGGCAGGCTGGTTCGAATAAAAACGGAAGAAATCGATCCATGCAGGAACGAATTGGTCGGCACGGAGGCCGAACGGTTTTGCTCACTCATCTCAACATTCCAAAATGGGCAAGTCGGATTTTCTGAGTGGGCGCTTGCATTGCCACCGCACCAACTACCCAAAAGGGGATATTGCGATCAGCTTGAACGAGCAGGAGTTCACCAATGACAGGGCGTCATGCAAGCGGCGGGCCTCCTGAAGCCGGGAGATTTATATGACTGCATCGCTACGCGGTCAAGCAAAACCCAGTCGCCCTCATCCTGTTGGCTGAGGGACGACATTTACCCGGAACCGTCAGTTCAGGCTTCACTTCGAGCTGGGCAGCAGGTAGCATAAGTCCAACGGCAGCTTCGGGGGCATCTCGGTGTCCGTCAGGACGGCTGGAAAGAAGGAGCGTTCTTGTCACAAGATTTGTCGCTCCATGGCCAAAGCACCCAGCTTCCAAGCCAAGTTGGGAAGCCGTCACGCCACCTCAAGGTGTGAGGGTTCCATTCCCTGCGCGACAGGCGGCGCAGAAGACTTCGAATGCGGGTGGGAAGTGTTAAGTCGCCGAGCCACGATATCGTGGTTGAGCCACAGGACGGGACCAGAGGGTTCGGAAGATTCGCCAAAAATTAGCTGCCCGGTTGCCTTCACAACGAGACCGCTCAGGAGGTCGCTGATCATCACCTTGCCATCCCGATGCATCTGGGTGATCTCGTTTGACGTGCCAATGGTCAGATCGGCCTGTGCCTGACTGTTTGCCATGGGCCAAGCCGAAAAGACATAGAACGGGCGCATGACCTCGCTGGCCTGCATGGCGGCGATCTTCCCGAAAACATCCTTCATGGTTAAGCCATCGTCCAGAAGCTGCTGGCAGGCCTGCCACTGTTCTTCTGCCCATTGGCCACCGTTTTCTTTCTTCAACGCAAGCAGCAGCGGTATGAGGGGCAGCTCGATACCCGTGAACACATCGGACGAGTTGGTCCGGATTTCGGGACAGTTATAGACAGTTGCCTTGATCCCTGTCGCCCAGGCTTCCTCTGCAATGCCTTCGAGCCGCATCTTCGCATATCCCTGGGTGTAGTTGGTATAGGTCTGCCAACGATAGCTCCCATCGATCAGGACCGCCGATCCATGATAACCATAGGCCGTATATCGCACTTGTCCGCCCGAAGCTTCGACGCGCTCGCGGATCGCCGTGCTGAAATCAATGAGATGGCGAAAGGTGTTTGCGGAGACATCGTCAAAATTCTGTAGAATGAGCTTTCCCATGTCACTGTCGAGCAGGGCCTGCGAAGACATGTGGCGGGCGCCGGTTCCCTTGTAGATTCGATTGGCGACGACCAGGAATACCTTCGCCTTCGGAATGCCCCCAGCCATTGTATGGGCGAAGAAAACATTGCGGCCAGCGCCAATCATTCCGTCTAGAACGGTCATGACCCTTGAAAGCGACTCCGTAAAACGCGCAGTAGCGATGTCGCGGCATTGCCCGACATAGTCCCAGTCGAGCTTGTCGTGTTCCCAGCTCTCCAGCGTCATCTTTGCCAGGAGATCGGTGGGAGTTGGACCGTCTGCGGGCGCATCGAGATCGAAACCCGCCATAAGAGGTATGTTGATAATCCTGCCGCCCAGCTGGGCCTCCGCCGAAGACAGTTCCTCGGCGTCAAGCGGCCGGAGCGCGTTGTTCTCGTCGCGCCGCCCGACGGTGATCCCCACAATCTCCATTCCAGCCCGCCTGGCTTCGTCAAGCAAGCCGGTGGCGTATCCGCGGCCGAATAGTTCGCCGAACAATACGAAAACATCGCCCTTACGGAAGACCGTGTTTTCGGAAAGACTATTCAGCGCAATCGGATTTTCCATACTGTCAACTCTTTGCCTCGCGTATCGTAGAGCAATGGCTCACACGACCTGTGATAAAGACATGACCGCATAGTCGCCGGATGGGAACTCATTTTCGGTGACCGTTCATTTCAAAACGTGAAATCAATCCCCTGTTGTTCTTACACTGCAGCGAAATGCCAAAGCCGCTGGAGACAGGCGCACCGATACCAAAACGAATTGCTTCGAAACGCTCGTCTACGGATGCTTGAGAGGCTATCGGCGTTTCCTGAGGCGCAAAGCAACCCTATTTTTTGTGCCGGGAGGCGGCTTGCATCGAGACTCATGCAATTTACAAAGCTCTTGATACAAATCGAACCGGCGACACTGCTGTTAACGGAGGCTCCGTTTCCAACGATATGTCGACCCTTCGACATGATGGACATGCGGCGAAACAGCCACCATAGTGTCGAAAAAAGCGGCGCACCAGACCGACGCTCAATAGCGGGGCGAACCAACGGACGGGGCCGAAATACCGGTGAAGGCCGAACCTTTGCGGGAACGAAGGAACAGTCCGGACAACGGTCCGCGCCTTGGTCGATACAGGTTCGGCCTGCGTGCTGGCTCGGTTTGATACACTACTTGCATGAACTGGTTGTCCCTCTCTGGAGGATAAGGCTAATGAAAATGCGATTTCTCAGTGAGGCTGTTCTCGCCTTGATGCTTTCCACCGCAATCGCCTCCGCGCAGCAGGCGTCCGACACGGTGGCGCCCGAGAAAGCAACGGATATTGCGACTGCCAAACGTATCGAGTCAAAGAGCTTCATGGTGGCGGCGGCCAATCCGCTGGCGGCCGAGGCGGGGCGCGACGTGATCACAGCGGGTGGCAACGCCATTGATGCAATGGTGGCGGTGCAGGCCATGCTCGGCCTCGTTGAACCGCAGAGTTCCGGTCTCGGCGGCGGCGCCTTCCTGGTCTACTACGACGCAAAAAGCGGCAAGCTGACAACGTTTGACGGCCGCGAGACGGCGCCGATGGAAGCCACGCCAAAGCTCTTCCTGGATGACAACGGCCAACCGCTTAAATTCATGGACGCAGTGGTCGGCGGCCGTTCCGTTGGCACACCGGGAACAGTGCGGCTTCTGGAGGAAGCCCACAAACGCTATGGAAAGGCGGAGTGGGCAAGCCTCCTGAAGCCGGCGGAAACGCTGGCTACCGAGGGCTTTAAGGTGTCACCGCGCCTTGCTTCCCTGATCGCGTCCGAGGGCGACCGGTTGAAGAAATATAAAGAGGCCCGGTCATATTTCTTCGACACCTCCGGGGCCGCCCTGCAGACCGGTGCCCTGTTGAAGAACCCGGCCTATGCCGAAACGCTTGCGGTGCTCGCCAGCGGCGGCGCCGATGCTTTTTATAAAGGGACAATTGCCGAGGCGGTCGTCGACACTGTGCGTGGGGCACCCGACAATCCCGGCGTGCTGTCCCTGACCGATCTGTCCAACTATCGCGTGATCGAGCGCGAACCTGTCTGTCTCAATTATCGTGCTCTTGATGTGTGCGGCATGGGACCGCCCTCTTCGGGCGCCATCGCCGTCGGCCAGATACTCGGCCTGGTGGAGAATTTCGATTTAAGGAGCCTGGGGCCGAAAAATGGCGAAAGCTGGCGCATTATCGGCGATGCGCAGCGTCTCGCATTCGCCGACCGCGAGCGTTACGTCGCTGATACTCATTTCGTGCCACTGCCGATCAACGGCCTGCTGGACAAGTCCTATCTTGGCGAGAGGGCAAAGCTGCTGGACGGCGACAAGGCGCTGGCCAACGATGCCGTCAAGGCTGGCGAGCCGCAATGGGACCACGCGCTAGTTTTCGGCCGTGATGCCGCGCTCGAGTTGCCTTCCACCAGCCATTTTGTCATCGTCGACAAGGATGGCAACGTGGTCTCGATGACGACGACGATCGAAAATGGCTTCGGCTCGCGTCTGATGACGAACGGCTTCCTGCTCAATAACGAGTTGACGGACTTCTCCTTCAAGACCCATGACGGCGGCCTGCCGATCGCCAACCGCGTTGAGCCCGGCAAACGGCCGCGCTCCTCCATGGCCCCGACTATTGTGATGAAGGATGGAAGACCACTGCTCGCCATTGGTTCCCCCGGCGGCAGCCAGATCATCGGCTATGTGACACAGGCGCTGATCGCCTACATTGACTGGGGCATGCCGGTTGAGGCGATCGTCGCTCAGCCGCATCTCATCAACCGGTTCGGCACCTACGACATCGAGGCTGGCACCAGCGCGGAAGAACTGATCGGGCCGCTGAAGGCGCTGGGTTACGAGGTGAAACCGGGCGAGATGAATTCCGGTTTACATGCTATCGAGATAACCGCCCAGGGCTTGGCCGGCAGCGCCGATCCACGACGCGAGGGAATGGTTGTAGGGGAGTGAAGGCCCGGCCTGCGAAAAGACGGCGGCCTCAAGAGACAGAGCATAGCGTCGTGTGGAGGCTAGGTGACTACCCCGCGTGGGTGTCCTGTTTTTAGCGAGGAAATCGTAGGGAACAGGACATTACGTCCAAAAACAACTCTTCCTGCGCCATTGAAGCCGTCAAAGCGTCAGAGAATTCCTGAGTGCACGTCGGGGAACTGGTTGTAACCCACTCCGTTAGTTGTCTGCATGACCAATGGAGGACGGCATGAAGAACTTCGCCCTTTATTACTGGCCAGTTCCTTTTCGAGGTCAGTTCATCCGCGGAATTCTGGCCCATTGTGGGTACTCCTGGGATGAATACGATGTCGATGCGATTGAAGGAATTATGGATTGTGGGGTGGAAAAGCAGCCGGTTGCCTTCATGGGGCCACCGGTTCTGATTGACCGTGAGCGCAATTTTGCGATCTCCCAGATGCCGGCGATCGCCATATACCTCGGTGAGCGGCTGGATATGCTGCCGACAACTGTTGAGGGCCGCGCACTCAGCGCCAAGATCGTTAACGATGCCAATGATGTCCTTGATGAGTTGACTCTCGACGGCGGGCGAGAAATGTGGACACCTGAAAAGTGGGAGGAATTCATCCCTCGTTTCCAAAAATGGGTCCGTATTTTTGCGGATACCGGAGTACGAAACGGCTTGAGTGCTACTTCCGGCTTTATGCTCGGAACGGAAAAGATCGGCGTTGCAGATATAGTAACCGCAATCCTTTGGACGACTGTAGCGGACCGGTTCCCGGCCATTAAGGGCCTCATTGAGGACACCTCACCCATAATCTGGGGTCTCTCCAGAAGAGTGGGAGCTACAGCTCCGCTGGCTGCCTTGAACCGCAAGAGTTTTGAAGACTATGGCAACGCTTATTGCGGAGGAGAGATTGAGAAGTCGCTCCGAAAGGTAGCGGGTTGATTAACGTCTGCACGGCGCCATAGCTTTGTCTGCTTTGCAGCCGGTCCAAAGTCTTGAAAAGATACGCGCCGCCGACGCATTATTTCCACAACCCCGCAGTTGAAAGAGACCCGGACCGACGTTTGACCTTCAAACAATTTCGATCACTGGGATTTACAACTCCACTTGGTCGTAAGCGCGCCGGCGCGCTCTGATGGTGTCCAGATTGTCGTGGACCCAGAAGTTAAATCCCTCAAGGGCGTGCAAAGCTCCATGGGCGATCTCTGTCAGCTCGTACTCGACACGCGGCGGCACCTCGGGAAAATAGTGACGCACAACAAATCCCTCGCGCTGGAGATTACGCAGTGTGAGCGTCAGCATGCGCTGCGTAATCTCACCGACATCTTTTCTCAATGTCGAAAAGCGGAGCCGATGATCTTCCGCGAGAGAAAGACGCCAAAGAACCGGCATAGTCCATTTGTCACTCAGCAGGCTGCAGACCCCGTTTGCCGGAATGGGTCTTAAGTGTCTGCCATTTTCTGATCCGCGCACTGGGCCGGCATCGATCTGTTTTTCCAAGGGTATCATCCTTGTGCCTGATGCTGAAAAATGTGCCGTCTTCCGGCAGAATTACATTCGTATATATAGACGGTCCTTGTTTAACGCGAGGGTTTCAAGTGACCAATAGCAAGCACCCAATTCTGGTTTTCGGCGCCACGGGAAGGCAGGGAGGGTCTGTCGCCAAAGCCCTGTTGAAGGTGGGATGGCCAGTTCGCGCACTCGTTCTGGATTCCACCAAAACTGCATCGCTGCAATTGCGGAATGCAGGCGTCGAGCTTGTGCAAGGTTCATTTGAAGACACCAAAGTAATCCGCACAGCGATGAAAGACGCTTACGGTGTTTTTAGCGTACTACCAGCAAACCTGGCTGCCGAAGACGAAGTCCGTCATGGTATATCGATTGCGGATATCGCTGCCGAAACCGGCATCGACCATTTTGTTTATTCGTCAGGCGCCAGCGTGGGGAATGAACTGACTGGCGTTCCGCGTTTCGACGCCAAGCCTCGTATCGAAGCCCATATTCGACAGCTCGACATGACTACGACCATCATACGGCCGATGATTTTCATGGAAATGCTGGTGAGGCCTGGCTTCGGTCTGGATGAGGGCCGGCTGGTGTCCCTGATCCGATCCGACCATTTCATTCAGCTTACTGCCGTTGAAGACATCGGCAGGTTTGTTGCAGCCGTGCTTGCCGACAAGTCCCGCTTTGGCGGCGCAACACTTAAGATCGCAAGCGATCGACTGACCGGGCATGAACTTGAGGTCGCTTTCAGCGAAGCAGCCGGTCGCTCGATAACCTATGAACGGTTTCCCGATGACGTTCTCGCTGCAAACACGGATCTCGCGCATATGGCAGAGAGCCTGGTAGACGGGCCGCTCGCCGAGCTCGTCGATCTGAAAGTCATGCACGAAATTAACCCCAACCTTCTCACTTTCAGGTCCTGGCTCGCTGGCGATGGGCGTAAGCTGCTCGATGCAGCCTTGCAACCGTCGGTCTAGTGACATACGCCAGCCTCAATAATGACAAGCGAACCACAACGGCTACCGAGCAGACGTTTGCAGCTCATCAGTCACGCGACAGGGCTTCGATCGGGTCCAGCTTTGCCGCATTTCGGGCGGGAAGGAAGCCGAAGACGATTCCGATCAGGGTCGAGCAGGCGAAGGCCACCATGATGGAGCCCGAAGAGAAGATCATTTTGAAATCGGGGCTCAGCAAATTGAAAAGAGCGCTGATCCCGAGGGCGAGCATCACTCCCATGAAGCCGCCGACAAGGCAGACCATGATGGCCTCGATCAGGAACTGGGAGAGAATATCGCTGCGGCGCGCGCCGACGGCCACACGAACCCCGATCTCCTTGGTGCGCTCGGTCACGGATACCAGCATGATATTCATCACACCGATGCCACCGACAATCAGCGAGATCACGGCGACTGACGAAATCAGCAGCGTCAGGGTTTGCGTGGTGGTCTCGATAGTCTCGCGAATGGTCGCCGAATTGGTGAGGAAGAAGTCTTTCGCGCCGTGCCGACGCTCGATAAGGCGGGAAACCGCGGCCTCGACATTGCCCGGATCGACATCGTCTCTGATACGGACCGTTATGCCGTCGACGTTCTGACGACCCAGCATACGGCCCATGACGGTTGTGTAAGGCGCATAAACGGTCAACGTATCAACCGCAGGGCCGAAGGAGTTTTCCCGTTTCGTTACACCTACAACCCTCGCCGGCATCGTGCCCAGAAGGATGACCTGCCCCACCGGGTTAACCCGGTCTGGAAACAGGTCTCGCGCGGCATTTGCATCAATCACCACATTCTGGCTGTAGGCGGTAACGTCCTGGGCATCGAACAATTGTCCATGCGTCAGCTCAAGACCCCGTACACGAAAGAAGTCCGCGCCAACTCCGGTGACTGACGCATTGACGGCCACGGCGGCGCGCTTGACAGTTACGCTCGTCGTGACGGTTGGTGTCACGCTGTCGACATAGGGCTGGTTCACCAGCGCTTCTGCATCGGCGGGAACCAGCGTCCGTATCTTGCCCGCTTCCAGATCGCCGAAGCCTTTCCCTGCCCGCACCTCGATCGTGTTGGTGCCGAGCGAACTGATACTGCTCAGGATTTGTTGCTGCGAGCCGGCTCCCAGTGCCGAGATAGCCGCCACCGAGGCGATACCGATGATGATGCCGAGCATGGTCAGAAGCGAGCGCATCTTGTGTGCCCATATTGCCGCGCCCGCCATACGAAAGGCCTCAGTCATCCGGTCAATTGCGCCACGCCAGCCAGCGCCCGGCGCATGCTCGCGGATGGGACGGGCCGTCACGGCGGATTTGGATATATTGCGCTCGTCGGAAATGATAACGCCGTCGCTGATCTCTACAACCCGATCTGCGTGTTCGGCGATCTTCTTGTCGTGAGTGACGAGAATGATGGTGTGCCCCTCGGCGTGAAGCTCGCGCAGGATCTTCATGACTTCGGCGCCGCTGTGCGTATCAAGCGCTCCGGTCGGCTCATCGGCCAGAATTATCTCGCCGCCATTCATCAGGGCGCGGGCGATCGACACCCGCTGCTGCTGGCCACCCGAAAGCTTGCCGGGGATATTGCCCGTCCGCTCGGCGAGGCCCAGTCGGGTCAACAAGGAGATCGCTCGCTTGTGCCGGTCGGATCGGCTGCGTCCGGCATAGATGGCCGGCACCTCGACGTTGCTGGCCGCGCTGAGATCGCCAAGCAGATGATAACGCTGGAAGATGAAACCAAAACGCTCACGGCGTAGCGCCGCCAGTTCGTCCACGGACATCTTCGAGGTCTCGCGCCCTTCGATCCAGTAGCTGCCGTCCGTCGGACGATCAAGGCAGCCAAGGATGTTCATCAGCGTCGACTTGCCGGAGCCAGAAGCACCGATGATGGCCATCATCTCGCCGGCCTCGATGTCGAGGTCGACGTCTTTCAGCACCCGCACCATCTCGTCGCCTGCGGGGAAAGCGCGGGATACCCCACGTACGCGGATCAGTGGTTCCGTCATAGTGCGCCCTATCGCTTCGCCGCGGCCAGTTGAGCCTGGCCATCCGTGCGTTCGTCCGTGGATGCTCCAACGACGATGGTCTCGCCTGCCTGAAGACCGCTAAGGATCTGGATGTCCGCGCCATTATCGATGCCGACCTGGACCTGCCGGATCTGGACCTCGCCCATCGCGTCCAGTATGCGGACACGCGCCGTGTCCCCGGCCCGTGGCGCGCCTTCCACTGCGCTCAGCGGAATCAGCACGGCGCCGCTGACGCGGCTCAAGACGATGGACACCTGCGCCGTCATGGAGGGCCGCAGGACCCCGTCCGCATTCGCGACGTCGATCAGCCCGGTGTAATAGACCGCGCCGTTGGTTGAGCCAATCCGGCTCGCGGCGGCGTTGCTCTCGTTGGCGATGGAGGCTGGGGCCGGTTCCACCTGTCGCAACTCCCCATCGAAACGACGCTTCGGATCGCCAAGAATGCTGAGCCAGACCGGCAGGCCCCGCCGCACACGCACGACGTCAGCCTCGGAGATATCCGCGCGCACCGTCATTGTGTCCAATCGTGCGATCATGACGATGGTCGGCGCGGTCTGCAGGGCATTCACGGTTTGACCCTCGTCAGTGACGATCGCGACCACTGTGCCGGCGATTGGGGCAGTGATGCGCGTATAGTCCAACTCTATACCCGCAGACTCCAGCGCGACCTGCGCTTGGGAGACCTGAGCGTCCAGCGACTGAACCTCGGCCCGCGCGGTGTCTCGCATGGCAACCGCAGCGTCATACTGGGCGCGCGGCGTGGAACCACCTGCCAGCAGGTCACGCTCGCGCTCGAAATCCTTCTCGGCTTTCACCAGACCGGCCCTGCGCGCGGCGTGAACGGCGCGGATGTTGGCCAGAGCGGCCTCGCGGTCCCGCAAGGTGTTGCGCCGGGTCTGGGAATCGATCTCGGCCACCAATTGGCCAGCCTCGACGATGTCACCGATCTTGACAGCTAGATGCTCAATGCGACCCGAGGCCTGAGCGCCGACACGCACCAGCTCGAGCGGTTCGAGAACCCCGTTCGCCAGCACCACCTCTTCAATGTCACCCGTTCGCGCCTGCGCCGTCACCAGTTCAGGCTTTGCCGGCGGACGCAGAAACAGCAGCCAGACGACCAGCAGACCGACAAGGGTTGCCGCCGCCAGGATGAAACGCTTGCGGGTAATGTGTCGTGTCATTTAGTCGTGGCCCATGCTATTGAAATTTGCGGGCTTTCTCTGTCACGAGAGTTACCCGAAAATTACGGGGAGCCGTCGTCGCGCCTATCCGTTAGGCACGCGCTGTAAGATCAACCGATCGGCAAAGAGTGCTTGCAATGTGGATGGCGTGCCAAAGATTGTGCGCCAGACATCAAGTGATCGCAGCCGTGCTCAGCCAACATCGACGGATGAAAACGCCTTGATCTGTTGTCTCAGACGACGGGCCCTACCGCTGCTGGAAAACGCGCTTCTCGCGCCAGCGTACGGCAAATGTGCTGCCCTTGCCTGGAGCGGACGAAAGCTCGACATAGCCGCCGTGACGGGTGACGATCTCGTTGACCATGCTGAGCCCCAGACCCGCACCTGAGCCGTGAGGGCTGACCCGGTAGAACGGCTCGAATATGCGCGACTGCTTGTCGCCGGCAATTCCGCAGCCCTGATCGGCGACAGTCACGCTGCCGTCAGCCTCAATACTGACCGATATCTGTCCTCTTCCGCCTCCGTACTGGACTGCATTACGGACCAGATTGACGAATGCACGCTCCAGAGCTTCGGCATCCCCGGGAACGAACAGGTTTTCCGCATCGCTATCGAACGAAATCTCGTAACCTTCGGCAATCGCCAGAGGGGCAAGGTCGGCGACCACCTTAGACACAACGCTGTTGAGATCGACAGGCGCATCCTGCTGGGGCTTCTGCCGGTACTTCTCTGTATCGAGAAGCTGGTTCGCGATTGCTGTAAGTCGCTTGATGGCCGTCTGCAGGTGTGTCTTGTCCGCACCTGGTGAAAGCGTATCGATTCTCACCTGCAGGACAGCAATCGGCGTTCGAAGTTCATGGGCCGCGTTGACGAAGAAGCGCTCCGTGGCCTCGAAGCCGCTATCGAGACGACGCAGTGCCCTGTTGATGTCGCGCACCAGACGAAGCACCTCAGTGGGCAAGCCCCGCTCTTCCACCAGGGCGCCACGTGTGTCGAGGTCGATCCGGTCGAGGCGCCTGGTCAGATCGCTGAAGGACCGCAAAGCCCAGCGTGTGACAAACGGGACGCCAATCAGGGAGATGGCGACGAGGATCAGCGCCGGCACGCCGATGGCAAGGTTCCCCAGCAGCACGGTCACACCATATTGGGACATGGAAACACCGCCGGCAAAAATCGTTGCCTCACCGGCCTCTGTGTCGAAACGCTCCATGCGGGCGACACTCAACGGATCGTTCAGATCACCATGGAGTTCGACACTTCTGAACGTCCGCAGGAATGGCATGTTGTCGGCAATTTTCCCGGGAGGCGCACCGTGTGCAAGGACAGTATCTTTTCCAAGATCTGCCACGAACCACAGGTCAGGCGCGTCTTCCATAATCTCTTTAAGCTCGGCCGTCGGCACCAGATGGACCCGGCCATTCGGCTCGAGACGAACCGAGTCTGCGATTTCCTGAGACAGCCAGATGGACGTGATCGCCACATCGGGCTTGAGGCCAGAAAGGAGATAGAAAACCAGGCTGAGCGAAGCGATGACCGCGCAGAGCTGCAGGACAATAAAACCAAAAGTAAATCGCCAGCGAAGGGATGTGCTGGTCATCCTATTTCTGCTCATGAAGGTAGTAGCCTATGCCACGAATGTTCTTGATAACAATGTCGGCCTCCGCTTCGCCAAGCTTTCGGCGCAAGCGAGACATGTTGGACTCCAGTGAGTTCGACTGGATTTCGTCGTCAAAGGAATAGACCTGCCCCTCAAGGGACGAACGCAACACGGTACGACCACGGTTTCTCAAAAGAGTTTCGATGATGAGCAGTTCCCTGCGGGTGAGCGCAAGCCGGACGCCGTTGACATGCACATCGCATGAAACCCGATCATAGGTAACGTTTCCTGCCGACAGGACGAACGGGCCAGCTGTCGGCACCCGCCTCAGCACAGCGCTCATTCTGGCAATCAGCTCGGGAATTTCGAACGGCTTCGGCAGATAGTCATCGGCGCCGTCATTGAGGCCGGAAATTCGCTCGCCAGTCGACCTCAGAGCGGAGATGATGATCGATCGCGTATTTGAACCCGTGCGGTGCAAATCGGCGAGGAAGGTACTGCCATCGCCATCCGGCAGTTGCCGGTCGATAAGGACAATATCATAATCCGCCATGGCGATTGCTTCCCGCGCCATCGCCAGATCTCCAACAGCGTCAAGCACGATGCCATGCTGCGAGAGGGCCGTCCTCAAGGCATCCGTCATTTCCGGATCGTCTTCGATAAGCAGAAGTTTCATAGTGGCCTGATCGTGCAAGTCCGGGACAGCTGTTCTCAAGAATTCTAACAGCAAATTTATATGTATGTTTCAGATAAACTCGACTGTCATGACCGACTGGCCGCCAAGTCAATCGGCGGTCCAGATGTTTGGCACCGGGGAACCGAAACCTGGCCGGTATCCAGCTGGCTTTTAGCTGCCGGTCGCCAAGGTCAAATCCTTATCGGCAGCGGCCGTAATTATCGCGATATCTGCAACCGTAGTCGCGTCGGTCCCGATGTTCCCAGCGATCGCGCCGGTTCCTGTCGTTTCGTTCACTAATGTTCCCAATCACAGCCCCTCCCGCGCCACCCGCGGCGGCGCCCACTGCAGCGCCTTCCCACGTGCCGCTCGCCAGCCCGCCGATGATTGCGCCACTGGCCGCACCAATACCGGCGCCCTTTTCCGTCTTGCTGCACGCCGTCAGCGTCAAACAAATGAATATGCCTGATATGATCTTTTTCATGTCTGTCCTTTCGATCCATCGCCGCTACGGTCGCTCTTCGACCGTTGAGACGCGCCAAGGCGGCGACGTATGGCCACCGAAAATTACGTGGAAGTTACGCACAACCGTCGACACCGACACCAGTCGAACGCGCAAAGTCGTGTAGGATGCGCGTTTTCGCGATCAGTAATTCTCAGGTAATTCCGCCCGCCTAGTCGACAGGCTCCGACGGTTCACCCTTGACCACTGCGTTTGAGGATGGTGGATCAAATGACTGGAGCAGACCATTGCCAGGCGCGCGGCCAGGCCGGAGTCATTATGCGCACGGCATGTTCCAGAATATTCAGAAGAAAACCGAGTGACCAGAATTACGGGAAAAGCAGTCGTAAAGCTTGCCTGTAGATGTGTTTGAACGCTTTTTTTGCTCTTAAGCGGAATCGAACAATCGTTCACCTAGTTAATAACATTGGTTGAGTTCATTAGACTAGCAGCAATTTATTTCTGCAATGACAGCCAGTACCGGGTATGCCGACGTTCGCCCGTACGCGTCAGTGCACCGATCTCCACGAGCCGCTGAAAGTCGCGTGTAGCTGTAGCGCGGGATGTGTCTGTGATCGAAATGTAGTTTCGGCACTTAGACCTCCCTTGAAGCCAGCCGTACCTTCCTTGAAGATGCGCGCGACTACCTTTTCCTGCCGCTCGTTCAACTGGCCTCGAAAACGATCATAAAACTTTGCTTTCTGAATGAAGAAATCTATGCGCTCAAGCGTCGCCCGTTGAGCATCCAGGATCGTTTCTGAAAAGAAAATGATCCAGCCGGTGATATCGAGCGTGCACTGGTGTCGCTCAAGCTCGGAATAGTAGGCCTTCCCGGTCTTCTCGATTGTGGAGGCGAGTGAAATGAGACTTGGCTGCCCTATGTTTTGCGATAGGAGAATATACGGCCTTATATGGCCAGTTTGATTATCTACCGGAAATCGCCCCCGCTTCTGAGTGGCCATATCGACTGGACGATGATCAGTCAGGCCTGTGGGATCGAAGCCGAGGTGACGGCAGAACTGAAAAAGCAGCTCCGGCCAGGCCTGGATGCAATCATCCGCTGGCTCGGCGCACCCATTTAAAGGAGCAAGCGCGGCAGGTTTGATCAATTGGCGTCAGAAGTGGGACGCAACCCCGGTTACCGGACGGATTTTATGACCGACCCGGAAGTTATCGGAAGAGGGCAAAAAGTCGTGTTTGCAAGATAGACCCGAGTACACAGCGAAGCCGTTCTTACCGGGAATGTCGCAGGGCCAATCTGCGCATTTACGCAGTATCGAATGGGCAGATTTCATGGTTTCTGTCGCGCAGCAGACATCCGGGCCGTGACGCTTTGCCGGTTGTCCGCCCCGATCCCGGCACAGCCCCTAGAATTCGACAGCAGAACAGCCTTGGAACAGAAAATCAATTCTCACTTGTCTCGCAGATCGCTGCTCACCTTGGCAATCAGCTCATTTCTGGCGGCAGGTTGCGAGCAGGTTCCCAAGACGAAACTCGAAGTTACTGCGGCTACCCTGCCCGAAAACAAAAATGAAACGACGTCAGCCGCAAAAACGGCGAAGGAAAACAGGCCAAAGCCTGCGGGTACCGGTTTCGCTTACGACGAAATTTATGCGGCGCTGGCGGATGGCGGCTTTGACGTTCCAGCAGTCAATTACCGCGCCATTGACCCACAATACCTCCGACAGGAAGTCGAATACATCACCGCAGAGCCTGCCTATTCAATTGTCGTAGATACAAATGAGAGGTTCCTCTACTGGGTTCTTCCCCGTGGCCGAGCCATACGTTACGGCGTCGGGCTCGGAACTCAGGGACGATCATGGAAAGGGCGCGCTGTCGTTCAATGGAAACAGAAATGGCCAAGGTGGAAGGCGCCGGACGATATGATCGCCCGCAACCCTGAACTCAAGCCCTACGGTGTTGAAGCAGGCGGAATGGCCCCCGGCCCCAGGAACCCTCTCGGCGCGCGCGCCATGTACATTTTCCAGAACGGCAAGGATACGCTTTATCGTATTCACGGATCACCGAGCTGGAGAACCATAGGTAAAAATTCTTCCTCGGGTTGCGTCAGAATGCTGATGCAGGATGCGATCGATCTTTATGATCGAGTGAAAGGAAAGACGCCCCTTTTGGTCATCTGATAGCGTTAATCTGAGCGCGCAATGATTAAGAATAACCGCCGCGGGTCAAATTTACGCCATAAACGACACCATATCTCGCGGTCGTTCGGTTTAGCGGATCTGGGGCCTTTCGGTTGTAGAAACGTCAGATCGCAGCGCTCCAGACCTCGTGATTGAGGCGTGGGGCAACACATATCGAGCAGCGGGAGAGACCGATATCTCCCGACATCGGCGCCGACGGAGCAACCACCCCGGAAACTCTCAGGCAAAAGGACCGCTGCAAGATCATACAAACTCTGAAAAGCGAGCTGATGCTCGCGCCGATGGTGTAAGTTCGCCGAAACAAGGTGAGCGAATCTCTCAGGCCAATGACAGAGGGGGTGCCAAAAGCCCAGGAAAAGGGCAAGGAGCACCTATGGCTGGAAGTCACCCTTCCCTATCGACAGTCGATTGCGTCGACGCAGTTTCAAGACCATTTTCATTGACGGTGGCGGCAATTGCATTTGCCGCACACGACCCTGGCAGGCGTGGCGCATTCCGGCGCGTCGGCGCTCGTGTCAGCCGGCTTCAGCGGCGGCATTTCACCCCGGTCCCCTTCAAAAATTGAACAGCTCCACGCGGTTTCACCGGGCAACGCGCTCGACAGGTGTGGCGCAAGCACCTCACGACCCGCCTTCTCGCGATGAGACCGCTACGCGGTTCTTGTACGAACACTACCTAATTCAGGAAATTTAAAATGGTCGATTGGGAAGATTTGCGATTTTTCTCCGCCTTCGCTCACCACGGGTCGATCACGGCAACCGCCAAGGCGCTACGCGTCGATCATACGACCGTCAGTCGGCGCATCACATCGCTGGAAACCTCGCTTTCCGTGAAGCTCGTTGATCGCAGGCCAAGATCATATGTACTGACCGATATGGGACGCGACGTCGCGAACTTCGCCGAGGAAATGAGCAGATCTGCATTTGCTCTGAGCCGTTGCGCCGGTTCCGGCCAGAACGGTATCGAAGGTGATATCGTGGTATCCGCCCCGCCATCGCTGCTCTACAGCTTCATTGCGCCGCAAATCTCCGCGCTGCAATCTCAGCATCCTGACGTAAGGCTCCGTCTTGTCGGTACCATGGAAGCGATGTCCCTCTCCAAGGGAGAGGCGGATATTGCCATCAGCCTGAAGCGGCCGAGCGAAGCCACGCTGGTTGCGCGTCGCCTCGGACAATTGCCCTATTTCCTCTATGCCGACCCTGCCTACCCGACGAGAAACGGCCCTCCTCTCTATATAAGTTATGATGATACCATGCGGGAGTCGGATCACTATCGCTGGCTTGATGAGAGGCTTTCCGCCGACGAGGTGTTCATGTGCAGCAACGACCTGCGCATACAGGCGGCGGCGGCCGCCGGCGGCTGTGGGGTGGCACTGCTGCCCGCCTACCTCGCCGCGGAACACGGTCTTGTGAGGTTCGATCCACTCGATCCCGGCGTCAGGATCGACGTTTGGCTGGTGATCCACGAAGACGTGCGCGACACGCCGCGGATACGTGTTGCCATGGACTTCATCAGTGAAAGCCTCAAGCCCTTGTGGTGTTCCTGATTATGCGCAGATCAAGCCTGCGCCATTGCCGAATTTTCCGGGATTTGGCGCGGTGTAAAATGCCGCGTGACAGGGTCTGTCCTGCGCGCGTGCAGTGACCGGTTGTACCTGCCCGCATTCCAACCCTATTCCCGATACCTGAGCGTGGAGTATTTTCATGTCTTTGATTGCTCGTTACAGGAGAGGTACCGCCGGATACCTTGTTCTCCCTGCCAAAAAACGCAGCGCCAAAACATCCGCTCGAAATCGTCAGCGGGTGGGCCTGCTAATCGTGGCATTTGCGATCGGTTATGCCGCGATCGCAGTCCGCCTTCTGCAATATGGCTATTTTTCCGAGAGTGACGCGACGGCCAGTATTCCACGATCTCCCAATATAATCGCCTCCCGCCCCGACATTCTGGACCGCAACGGCCAGCTTATCGCAACGGATATCAATCTCATCTCGCTTTATGCAGAGCCTCGCCGCGTTGTTGATGCAAATGAGGCCATCGAAAAGCTCGCCTCTGTTGTTCCCGATCTGGATTGGGCTGATCTGCACAGAAAACTAACGTCGGACTCCGGTTTTCAGTGGATCAGGAGACAGCTTACGCCCCGCCAGGAAGCTGAGATCATGCGCCTTGGCATTCCGGGCATCGGATTCAGACCCGAAAAGCGGCGGTTTTATCCTGGTGGGCCAGTGGCATCTCACATTGTCGGGCATGTCAACATCGATAATCAGGGGCTGGCGGGCATTGAGCGCTATCTCGACAGGCAAGGCCTGGCAGACCTGCGTGGAGCTGGCCTTACCGATCCCACCCAGCTTGAACCGGTCCGGCTGTCCATCGATTTGCGCGTTCAGAGCATCGTGCATAACATCGTTAGCGATGCCTTGAGGAACTATCGGGCGGAAGCGGCAGGTGCCGTCGTAATCGATGTCGACACAGGCGAGGTTCTCGCGATGGCGTCCGTCCCCGACTATGACCCGAATGAGCCTTCGCGGCGCCTTACCGATGGCACGATCGACAGGGACTACGAAAACGGATGGTTCAACCGCATGAGCAATTCAGCGGTCGAAATGGGCTCGACCTTCAAGGCGTTCACCCTTGCCATGGGGATTGATGCAGGCGTCGTCAATCTGAACTCGGTCGTTGATGCCTCCCGCCCGCTGAAGATGGGTGGTTTCATCATCAGGGATTTTCACGGCCGAGGACGGCCGCTGACTATCCGGGAAGTCTTTCGCTACTCATCAAACATCGGCACGGCAAAAATCGCTGATCTCGTTGGCCTGGAAAGTCACCAGCAATTTCTCTTCAGACTGGGCTTGTTGTCAAAGATGCAGACGGAGTTACCGGAAATTGCTTCGCCCGCAGCGCCAAGGAACTGGAAAAAGATCAATTCCGCAACGATTTCCTTCGGTCACGGTCTGGCCACGACACCGTTACAGACAGCTGCGGCTGCGGCGGCCCTCGTAAACGGTGGCATATTTCGGCACCCGACCTTCATCGCCGACAACGGGAGGCGTCACCAAATCACCGGCAGACGTGTCCTGCAGGCCTCGACCAGCGCAAAGGTCCGCGAGCTGTTCTGGTACAACGGCACCCAAGGTTCGGGCCGAAACGCCCAGGTGGCCGGTTTTGATGTAGGTGGGAAAACCGGGACAGCGGAAAAGGTTATCGATGGCAAATACGCGAAGAACCTGAACTTCAATACATTCCTCGCGGCATTCCCCATGCACCGCCCTCGTTATTTGGTGCTGTCGATCATTGACGCCCCGCTTTCCGGTGAGCGTGGCGGGCGCCTGGCGGCCTTCAATGCCGCGCCGATGGTGCGCGACATCATCGAGCGCGCCGCACCACTCCTCGGGGTTCGACCGTCATTCGGGAACCCGCAAGCATATCCTTTGATGAACTACTGAATAGGCGATGAACCCATGTCATTCGCAGATACTGAATTTTCAGATTATTTGATGATCTTTCCCCCGACGAGCGACATTATCCATATCCTCTATTTCGTTGCGATTGTCGCAGAGGCCATGACAGCCGCACTCGCCGCCGGCCGTCGCGAAATGGATTGGATCGGCGTATTTCTGCTTGGATGCATTACCGCCCTTGGCGGTGGAACCGTGCGCGATGTTTTTCTGAACCACTATCCGCTATCGTGGGTCGAAAATCCCAGCTATCTCCTCGTGACGGGATTATCTGCGCTGGCGACGATCCCGATCGCCCGATATATGTATCACCTGCGCAAGATGTTCCTTTTTCTTGACGCGATAGGACTGGTCGTCTTCACCGTCATCGGCTGCCAGATTGCGTCAAACCTCAACCTGCCGCTGGTTGTCGTGGTGGCGGCAGGCGTGCTGACTGGATGTCTGGGCGGCGTACTTCGGGATATCCTGTGCAACGAAGTACCGCTCTTGTTTCGTTCGGAACTCTATGCAACCGT
Organism: Agrobacterium sp. 719_389; assembly: GCF_900188475.1. Classification (NCBI taxonomy): domain Bacteria; kingdom Pseudomonadati; phylum Pseudomonadota; class Alphaproteobacteria; order Hyphomicrobiales; family Rhizobiaceae; genus Agrobacterium; species Agrobacterium sp. 719_389. The sequence continues at coordinate 16,149 of NZ_FYEM01000016.1, read as the reverse complement.
CTCGGTCTTTACGAGCCTGATCTACTTGATCGTGCCCCTCCTGGGGGTTTCCCACGCGATATCCTCGCTCGTCGCAATGGCCCTCGGGTTGATGCTCCGGCTCCTTGCAATACGCTTTAACTGGTGTGTACCGACATTCGTTTACACGAAAGACCCTCATTGAGGAGCGAGCGCATTCTTCACCGCCGCAAGGCCGCGGCGTAAAAACGGGTCGGAGTGCACGTAAAAGAACTGCACTCCACGCGCCCGCCAGTGCGGGATTTCTTCCAGCGTTGCAAGCGTGCCGGCGATCTTTCCCGCTGCGCGAATTTTTTCGACGGCGACGGCGACCTTGTCGATCACCACGTCCGGGCGCGGTTCGCCGAATGGCGGCGCGGGCGGATAGCCCATGTCCTGCGACAGATCGCCGGGGCCGATGAAAAAAACGTCGATGCCCTCGACCGTCAGCATCTCCTCAAGAGCGTCGACTGCATCGACGGTCTCGATCATGGCGATGACCAGCCGCTTCTCATAATCGGACGGCAGGGCGTAACGCACCGCATCGACAATTGCCCGGGCCTCGTCGGCATTGCTGACCATGGGCACCATGATCCCGTCGGCGCCGGCATTGAGGTAGCGGATGATGATCGGCCGTTCGTGCGAATGCGGGCGCACGATGGCAGCACCGCCCACCGAGCGTACCACCTGCCCTGTTGCCCGCACATCCTCGAAGCTCCATGTGCCATGCTCGCAATCGACGAAGACTGCATCCGCGCCAAGTTCCACCAGCCGGGCGGAAAGACCTGAATGTGTATGGTGCGGCGTGAACATGCTGATAGCCTCACCCGTCGCAAGACGGGCGCGCAACTTTGCTCCATTCATGGAAGTCTCTCCCTTACTTCTTTTTCGGCATATCTGGCGTGTCGTCCGGCGCCCCTATCCAGCGCGCGATCTCTATGTCTTTCGAAGTGTCGCGCATATGGGTCGGGCAGATGTGCAGTTCCGGAATGACCGCGCTGTCACTCAGGCTGGCGCAAAGCATGATGGCCCGGGCCACGTCATGCGGGTCCATCATCACGGCGCGTTCTTCCTTCAGGGGCGGCCGCGCGCGGTTGTTCATGATCGGCGTATCGGTCTCGCCCGGCAGGATGGTGGTCGCCCGGATACCCTGATTGCGATAGGTATTGTGCAGGAAGGTCATGAAGTTCTTCACGCCCGCCTTTGCCGCGCCATAGGCCACGCCACCCAGGAGGTTGGGATTGAGGGCGGCGAGCGAAGAAACGGTAATGATAGTTCCCTCACCCTTTTCGATCATCTCCGGCAGCACCGCCTGCGTCAGGTTGAACACCGCAGTCAGATTGACGTTGATGGTGGCGTTCCACTCCTCCTCACTGATGAAGCGGGCGTTGAGCACCTTGCTGGCGGAACCGGCATTGTTCACGAGGATATCAATGGGACCGACGGCCTCGCTGATCGACTTGACCGTATCGAAGATCGCCTCACGCGAGGCGATGTCGAGCGTGCGGGCGATGGCCTTGCCCTTCTTCTTTTCGATCAGTTCCGCGACTTCCCGCAGAGGATCGAGGCGGCGGCCGGTCAGCACGACCGTCGCTCCTTCCTTTGCAAGCAGGATTGCGGTTTCGCGGCCGATGCCCGAGCCGGCACCGGTTACCAGCGCGATCTTTCCGTTCAGCAGTCCCATCATCGTCTCCTATTCGGCTGCGGCAGCAATGGCGCCAGAATAGCCGAAGATTTCCTTTGCCGCCTTCGAGGTTACCAGGCCTTCGGAAATATCCTGCTCGATCAAATCGCGCGAGCGTTCGGCAGCACGGCCCCAGCCGCCGCCGCCCGGCGTCTGCACTTCGAGACGTTCGCCGGTCTGAAGAACCACCTTGCCCTTCGGGAAATGCGGTTTCCCTTGCTTCATCACCTTGCCGGCGGAACCGCTCTGGCCTTCCACCACACCGAAGCAGGGATGGCGGACGCGTTCCGATGCGAGGTAGATGTTCATCGGGTTCCTGCCGAGATTGCGCAGGATAACACGCTGGCCGAGGCCACCGCGATGTTTGCCGGCGCCGCCGGAATCGGCGATGAGCTCCTTGCGTTCCGTCAGAACCGGAACGGCGACCTCGAACATTTCAACGGCCGTGACCTTGCAGTTGGACGGGAAGCTCAGCGTGTCCAGCCCGTCGAATTCGGCGCGCGCGCCCTGCCCGCCATGGAAATTCTGCACGGAGGCATATTGCGTTCCGTCGTTGCGCTGGCCGACGCAATTGGCAGCCCAGATTGGCGCACCGCCACTGTCGCCCAGCACCTTTTCCGGCACGATGCCCTCAAGCGCCTTGAAGATCAGCGAGGGGATAACGTGACCGATCAGGTTGCGCGAATTGCCCGCCGTCCATTCCTGCGGATTGAGAATGCAGCCGAGCGGCGCCTCGTCGGTGATCGGAACGATGCAGCCCTCATTATTGGGGGTTTCCGCATCGAGCAGGCATTTCAACGCGTATACCGAATGGGCGTAACGGTAGTTCGTGCGGCAGTTGATCGAGTGCAGGACCTGATCCGAGGTGCCCGTATAATCGACATGGATGGAATCGTCCCTGACGATAACAGAGGCTTTCAGTTTGACGTCGACGTCGTAGCCGTCGAGCAGAACCTCTGCGGAATAGGTACCGTTCGGCCATTCGCGAATTGCCTTGCGGGTCTGCGCCTCGGAGCGGTTGTGGATGGCGTCGGCCAGTCCGTCGACGTCGTCCAGCCCGTATTCATCGAGGAATTTCACTAGTTCGCGGCCCATGACGTTGTTGGCGGCGATCATCGATTCCAGATCGCCGCGCACTTCCGTGGGAAGGCGGACGGAGGCTGCGATGATGTCGAACACGTCCTCATTCGGAACGCCTGCCTTGAGCAGCTTGACGATGGGAAAACGGATACCTTCCGCGAAAATGTCGCTTGCTTCCGAATGCAGCGGCGCACCACCAATATCGGGAAGATGGGCGATCGATCCCGCATAGGCGACGACCTTGCCATTCTTGAAGATCGGCGTGATCATCGTCACGTCAGGCAGATGGCCGGTTCCGATTTCCGGGTCGTTGGTGGCTAGAACATCGCCCTCTTCGAGCGTGTCGGCAGGAAACTTCGGCAGGAAATATTTCTGTGCGGCCGCAGGCAGCGAGGTGATGAAGACCGGGATAGACCAGGTGCATTGCGCCAGCGCCCTGCCCTTGCTGTCGAGAAGTACGGTGACGTAATCGTGGTTCTCGCGCACGATCGGCGAAAACGCCGTCTTGCCAAGCACGTTATCGGCCTGATCCGCGATGAAGATCAGGCGGTTCCACATGACCTGGAGGTTGATCGGATCGTTGAAATCGGTAGCGGGTTTCGACATCTGATTACCCCTTAGAGAATGTTGATCACGAGATTGCCGTGGGCATCGACGTGGAAGGCGCCGCTTGGCCCGACGACAGCCGTCGATTCACGCTGCTCGACGATGGCAGGTCCCTTGACGTTATGGCCGACCGGCAGCTTGTAGTGATCGTAGACCGAGGTCTCAACGTAGCCGTTCGCCTCCTGAAAATAGACCTGCCGGCTGCCCTTCCGGGCTTCGGCAACGACGGTTTCATGCGGCCGGGTGACCTGATCCTTCTCGCCGCTGGCGCGTAGACGCCAGGTGATGACTTCCAGCGGTGCTGCGACGGTGCGGCCGAACAATTCGCGATAGAGCTTGAAGAAACTGCTGCGCAATTCTGCAAGGAAGGCTTCTTTCGGAAGGCTGCGGTCAGGAAGCACCACCGTGATCTCGTGTCCCTGCCCCACGTGGCGCATGTCCACGGTATAACGATTGGTGATCGTGTCCTTGGGAACGCCCGCCGCCGATACGACTTCAGCGCCCTGGACGGAAAGATCGTCGAGCAGACGGTTCATCGCATCGATATCCCAGGCATCGATCGCCATCGGATGGCTTGCGGAGAGATCGACGGCGACCGGCGCGATCAACAGGCCGATGGCGGAGCTGACGCCGGCGCCGGTCGGGCAGATGATGCGCGAGATGCCGAGTTTGCGGGCGATGCCATAGGCATGCACCGGGCCGGCACCGCCGAAGGCGACCATCGGCAGCGAGCGTGGATCGACGCCAAGGTCGGTCGCATGCATGGCGGCGGCCTTGCTCATGGATTCATTGACGAGATCGTGAATGCCCCAGGCGCAACGCTCGACCGATACATCCAGCGAGGCGGCCAGCTTGGACATCGCCTGATGTGCGGCGTCTTTTGAAACCTTGAACGAACCACCGACGAAGGATTCCGTTCCCATGTAACCGAGCAAAATATCCGCGTCGGTCACCGTCGGCTCGGTTCCGCCGCGCTGATAGGCGGCCGGTCCCGGCATTGCACCTGCGGAATGCGGGCCGACATCAAGAAGGCCGAGAGGATTCTTCGCCGCGATGGAACCGCCGCCTGCGCCGATCTCGATCATCTGGATCGACTGGATTTTCAGCGGGAAACCGGATCCCTTACGGAAGCGCTGGTAGTGCGCGACTTCGAGATCGGTGCCGACATTCGGCTCGCCATTGGGAATGAGGCAGAGCTTGGCGGTGGTGCCGCCCATGTCGAAAGAGAGAACGCTCGCTTCACCCGCGGTGCGGCCAAATTCGGCAGCGGCGACAGCACCCGCTGCAGGCCCGGATTCGATCAGGCGGACGGGAAGCTCGGCCGCGCGGCTGCTCGGGACAAGCCCGCCCGAAGACGTCATCCAGAGAACCTGCCGGTCGATGCCCCTGTTGGCAAATTCCTTTTGCAGATGGGCGACATGTCCGGACATTTGCGGGCGGGTATAGGCATTGACAACGGTCGTCGAGGCACGGTCGAATTCGCGCATTTCCGGGCAGACCTCGGAAGACAGCGAAACGAAGATGTCAGGGTCTTCTTCGCGCAGGAGTGCGGCGACACGCTGCTCGTGCTGCGGATATTTGTAAGCGTGCAACAGGCAGACCGCCACCGAGCGGATGCCCTTTTCCCTCAGCCGTCCGGCAATCTCGCGGACGGTCTCCTCCTTGAGTTCCGTCATGACCTCGCCATCGGCGGCGATACGTTCCTCGGCGCCGAAGCTGTTGGCGCGGGTAACCAGCGGATCGGGATATTTGATGTTCAGGTCATAGAGGTCGTAGCGTCCCTCGTTGCGGATACGCAGCATGTCCTGGAAGCCGTCTGTGGTGACGAAACCGGTTTCCACGCCCTTGCGTTCAAGCACGGCATTAGTGACGACGGTGGTTGCGCCAAGCACCTGCAGGTTCTCGATCGCAATCGCATGCGCATGCTTTTCGAGCAGTTCGGACACACCCTGGACAACGGCTTCCGCCGGATTTCTCGGCGTGCTCAGGACTTTGTGAAGGTGGAGTTCGCCGCTGTCATCCAGAAGCGCAAAATCGGTAAAGGTACCGCCAGTATCGAAAGCCAGTTTTGCCATTGTTTCCCTCGAGCGACCATGCAGCGTCTTTTGCTGCTTTGTGGACCCAGAGGTTGGGCCCGTTCACTGATGGGAAATTGAAACGTTCGGCCAGCCTTTACCAACACAACCTCGGTCTGCCGCCATAGGGTTTGCTTATAGCGAATTCACACGGCGCGAATGCCCGGATGGTGCCCGCTCTTCAGCTTCGTGACGATTTCGAGAAGCACGGAACGCGCTGCCAGAGCCGGCTCGGAAAGCGGCATGTGATCGGAGACGCAAAGCGAAACCGTGGCGTCGATAACGGGCGTTGTGAGGGGATGCAGCTGCGCGCCGCTGAAGCTCGGGGTTTCCAGGACAACCGAGGCCGGAAGGATGGTCGAACCGAGGCCGTCGAGTACCGCAGCCCCCAGCGCAGGCACGGATTCCAGTTCTGAAATAACCTCCGGCTTCGCGCGCGCCCGTGCGAGCCCTTCATCGATTAGCCGGCGAAGGAAATGCGCCTTGCTTGGCAGCAACATTGGTCGGCCATCGAGCGCTGAGAGGGGAAGCGGCTGACCGGGTTCGGCAGGCAACACCATGTCGGCAGGCGAGACGAGGAACATCTCTTCGCGGAACAGGGGTTCCAGCGTCACGCCCTTGATTGGGTCGGAAGTGTAGATGAGCGCCATGTCCATCTTGCCAGTCATGATTAGCTCGCTCAGGATATGGCCGAAGCTGTCGTTGATATGGACCGTGATGGCAGGAAATCGCGCCCTCATTTCCTTGATGAGAGGCAGCGAAAGCGCACTTGACGAGGAATAGGTGGCAAGCCCGATGGAGACGCGGCCGGAGACAGAGCGCGCCGAGCGGTCAATGTCGGTCTGCGCCTGCTCGATCTGCTTCAGCATGATCTGCGCATGGCGATAGAGGATCAGCCCGGCTTCCGTCGGTGTGATGCCGACATTGCTGCGCAGCAGAAGCTGGTGCTTGAAGTGCTGTTCCAGCGAGGCGATCTGCTGCGACAGCGCCGGCTGGGCCACACGAAGGATGCCGGCGGCACGCGAAACGCTGCCGGTATCGACGATCTTGACGAAGCTTTTTAGTTTTTTGAAATCGACGCTCATCGGTCCCCACTTTTTGCGGAAACCCTAACGTATCAGCGCAGAAACAGGAATCTATTTCTGCAGGGAGGATGCGTAATTTCAATAGGATAGAGCGCTTTTGCGTTCATTCGAACACCAAGCGTTGCGGGACGCGCAAGAGAAGTGGACAGCTCCTTCTGCGCGCCCGATCGATTTGTTAGCGCAGCGCTTCCACCGCACGCTCGATGCGGTTGCAGGCATCCTCAAGCACTTCCATGGAGGTGGCAAAGGAGATGCGGAAATAGGGCGAAAGCCCGTAGGCAGCGCCTTGAAGAGCCGCCACGCCGACGCTGTCGAGGAGATAGAGGACGAAATCGAGATCGTTTTCGATCACCTTGCCATCCGCTGTCTTCTTGCCGATCACGCCGGCGCAGCTCGGATAGAGGTAGAATGCCCCGTCCGGGACCAAACAGGAGAGGCCGGTGATGGCGTTCAGACGCTCACAGGCGTAGTCGCGCCGCTTTTTATAGACCGCAACGCTTTCCATCACGAATGTCTGGTCGCCTGAAAGCGCATGTGCGGCGGCCGCCTGGCTGATGGAGGAAGGGCAGGATGACATTTGCGATTGCAATTTGTTGATGGCGGCAATGAGTGCAGCAGGCCCTGCCCCGTAACCGATCCGCCATCCCGTCATGGCGTAGGACTTGGAAACGCCGTTGGTCAGTAGCACCCGATCCTTCAGTTCCGGAACGACGGCAACGAGGGTCTTCATCGGCTCATCCTTGAACCAGACCTGATCGTAGATATCGTCGGACAGAACCATGACATGGGGGTGCCGCAACAGTACGTCGCCAAGCGCCTTCAGCTCCGCCTCTGTATAGGCCGCACCCGTCGGGTTTGATGGCGCGTTGAGGATCAGCCACATCGTCTTCGGAGTGATCGCCGCCTCAAGCGCTTCGGCTGTGAGTTTGAACCCCGTTTCCTCCGGGCATGCGACGATGACAGGCGTGCCGTCATTGGCGATGACCATATCTGGGTAAGACACCCAGTAGGGAGCCGGGATGATGACTTCAGCACCATTTTCCACGCTTGCCATCAGCGCCAGAAACAGGATCTGCTTGGCGCCACCGCCAACGCAGATTTCACTATCGCCATAGGTGATGCCAAGACGTTTCTGGAAGTCGCCGATGATCGCCTTGCGAAGTGCGGGCGTGCCGTTGACCGAGGTGTATTTGGTCTCTCCCCGGTCGATGGCGGCATGCGCCGCGGCCTTGACGGCCTCCGGCGTATCGAAGTCCGGCTCACCAACCGTCAGGTCCGCGATATCCCGACCGGCGGCCTTCAGTTCCCGGGCGCGGGCCGCAGCCGCCGTGCTTGGCGATACCTTTATTCTCGACACGCGTGATGCTGGCACGAAAGTGCTCATGGGATTTCCTCGTCTGGATCTATCGTTATGGGCTTGTCAGTGCGCGGCTTCGAGTTCGCCGCGCATCTTTCCGGTCAGGAACAATTCGCCGAGTTCGTCATGGGTGATCTCCACCGGCTTGCCGTCCCAGATCACCTTGCCGAGACGGAGGATGACCGCACGTTGCGCCACCTCCATGGCCTTCTTGGTGTTCTGCTCGACAAGCAGGATGGTCATGCCGTTCGCATGCAGGCGCAGGAGTTCGTCGAACACGATGCCGATTGCGGCGGGCGACAGGCCGACCGAGGGCTCGTCGACCAGAAGCACCTTCGGCCGCTGCAGAACCGCCATCGCCACTTCGAGCAATTGCTGCTCACCGCCGGACATGTTGCCGGCGAGCGTCGAGCGCCGCGTCTTCAGGATCGGGAAAAGATCATAGACATAATCCCGGTCCGCCTTCACCTTGGCGTCACGGATGGTATAGGCGGCCATCTGCAGGTTTTCATCGACAGTCATGACCGGGAAGTTGCAACGTCCCTGCGGCACGAAAGATATCCCCTCGCCCAGAATGGCCCGCGAGGTAGATCCGGCAATGTTCTTGCCGCGCCAGTCGATGCCACCTTCCTTGATGGTGGTCATGCCGTAAAGCGTCTTGAGCAGGGTGGACTTGCCCGCGCCATTCGGCCCCATGAGGGCCACGAACTGGCCGCCCGGCACATCCAGATCGACACCGTTCAAGATATCAAGATTGCCGTATCCCGCGCGCAGGCCCTTGATGGAAAGATTGCTGTCAGCCGCCAAGATAGGCCTCCCTCACACGCTGGTCCTTGATGATGTCATGCGGCAGCCCCTCGACCAGTTTCGTTCCCTGATCGAGCACGACCACGCGCTGGCAGATGCTGGTGACGACATCGATATTGTGTTCGATGACGAGGAAGCTGACGCCCAGCGATTTGTTCGCATATTGGATCGTTTCCACCACGCGCTCGATAATCTTCGGATTGATGCCCGCCATCGGTTCGTCCAGCAGGATGAGCTTCGGTTCCGGCATCAACATTGAGGCAAACTGAATGAGTTTCTGCTGACCGCCGGAAAGATCACCGGCCGGCTGATGGCGAACATCCCACAGGCCCGCCATCTTGATCAGTTCGCGTGCACGCTCCCTGAGTCCGGCCACGCGTCGGCGCGACATGCCACCGAGACCGAAGGTGGATAGCAGCGAGGGAAAGGTGAACATCTGGCCCGCGATGACAAGGTTCTCCTCCACATCGAGCGCCTTGAAGGTAACCGTCTTCTGGAAAGACCGCAGCATGCGGCCTTCGCGGGCGATGCGGTTGAGCGACCAGCCGGTGATATCCTGTCCGTCCAGGATCACCTTGCCGGTATCCGGCCGGGCAAGCCCGGTGCTGCAATCGAAGAAGGTGGACTTGCCGGAACCGTTAGGTCCAATCAGCCCGGCAATCTCGCCGCGATTGATGTGCATGCTGACATCGTTGACCGCCTTGACCGCACCATAGGACTTGCTGAGGTTCTTTATCTCGAGGATGGGAAGATGAGCGGTCATTTCGAACCTCCGATCGCGTTCCAGAAGCGATTGATCAGGGGGGCGAAACCCTTCTTAAACCAGAAGACGAGAACGAGAAGGCAGAAGCCGTAAGCGATCATCCGCACTTCAGGAGCAACGCGGAGCGCCTCGGTCAGTCCGACGAAGAACAGGCTGCCGAAGACGGTTCCCGAGATCATGCCCGCGCCGCCGCCGAGAACGATGATCAGCATCGTCGTCGAATAATACATCTGAAAAGTCAGCGGGCTCACCACCGTCAGATAATGGGCGTAAAGGCAGCCTCCTACGCCGGCAAAAACGGCGCTCAGCATGAAGACGATCAGCTTGTAGCGCCAGGTCGGGACGCCGAGGGATTCCGCCAGCGTCTCGTTTTCGCGTATGGCGACCATGTTGCGGCCCGCCGGCGAGCGGACGATTGCCCATGCAGCAAGCGTGCCGAGCACACAGATGGCAAGCGCCAGATAATAAAAATTGGTGGTTCCACTGACGGTAAAGGAAAGCGGCCCAAGCTCGAGGTATGGTTTGGGGATGCCGGAGAGGCCCATGTCGCCACGGGTCAGCGAAATCCAGTTCTTGGCAATCGCCTGGCCGATGATGACGAAACCGAGCGTACACATGACGAAGGACGTTGAACGAAGACGCAGCGCCGGAATGCCGAGCGGCAGGGCAATCGCGCCGGTAACGAGGCCGGAGGCGATGAGGTTCACGTAAAACGGCGTCTCGAAATGCACGGCCAGCAGGCCCGCCGTATAGGCTCCGATGCCGAAAAATGCCGCCTGAGCCAGTGATAGCAGACCGGTATAGCCTACCAGCAGGTTGAGCCCGTGCGCCGGCAACATGAAGATGAGCGCGATGATGAGCGAATGCGTGACGTAGCGCGTGCCGATGAAGGGCGCGGCAAGTGCTAAGACGATCAGGACGGCGGCGAGCGGAATACGCAGATCGCGGCGGCGAGCCTGGGGAACGGTGTCTGTGAGAGACATGTCTAGTCCTCAAAATTCGAGAAAATTCGGCTGGTGCGGTTTCTAAAAACGCGCCTGCGTCGAAAACAGGCCGTGCGGACGCCACATCAGCATCAGGATCAGCGTTGCGAAACCAACGGTGTCGCGGAATTGCAGCCCGACATAGGTGGCGACGAGGCTTTCTGCGATGCCAAGGATCATAGCGGCAAAGAAGGTTCCCCGCACGTTTCCAAGACCGCCCATGATGATGATCGGCAGGGTCTTGAATGTGATGAGTTCACCCATGCCGCCATAGACACTGACATTCACCGGCGCAGTCAGGACGCCCGAGAGTGCAGCGAGTGCGGCGCCGAGAACGAAGGTCCGCAACACGACCTGGGACACATCAATACCGACCACACCGCAGCATTCGACGTTCTGCGAGACCGCCCGCATCGCCATGCCGAGACGGCTGTAGGTGACCATCAGTTCAAGGCCGACGAAGACGATGAGACACACGGCCAGAATGATGATGCGCTGTTGCGCCAGCGTGAAGCCGAGAATGGAAACCGGCTCGATATAACCGCCGGCGAAGAACTTGTAGCCGCCGCCGAAGACGAAAATCACGGCGTTCTGCAGGATAAGCGCGATGCCGAGGGTGGCAAGAACGCCGGACTCCGCCGGCGCCCCCACCATTCTGCGCATCACGAGCTGGCCTACCACGTAGGCCACCACCACGGTCGAGAGAACACCGACGACAATCGAAGCCTCATAGGAAAGGCCCAGATAATCGATGGCGAACCACGCCCCGAAGGTTCCGAGCATGTAATATTCGCCATGAGCGAAGTTGATGGCTCTCAGCACCCCGAAAATCATGGTCATGCCGACGGCGACGATCGCGTAGACGGAACCGGTGACGATCCCGTTTACGACTTGCTCGAGAATTGTCGAGAACATGGCTGTACCCCTCCCGGTCTATCAGTTCGCAGGGTACTGGATTTCCGCCGTATAAGCGCCCTTGATACTTGGCTTGCCGTTCTCGATCTGGAGAAGGATCATCGGAAGGCGCGCCTGGTTGTGGTCATCGAAGGTGACCTCGCCAACCGGGCTCTTGTATTTGATCTTCGAGAGAGCTTCACGGACGGCATTGCGATCAGCACTTCCGGCTTCCTTGATTGCCTGGGCAAGCAGGTTGACGGTATCCCAATGCACATAGGCGTGGTTGTTGGGCGCTTCCTTGTATGTGGCGGTGAATTTCTCAACGAAGGCCTTGCTGGCCGGACTATCGAACTGCGGCAGCCAGGCTGCGGCCTCGACCGCGCCTTCCATGGCCTTAGGTGCTGATTTGATCGTTTTTTCGGTGTTGAATTCACCGTTGCCGATCAGCACGACCTTACCGGCAAGTCCGAGTTCCAGCATCTGGCGGGCAACGATGGGCGTGGTGTCGGCCAGACCATACATGATGATCGCCTGCGCGCCATTGTCGCGGATCTTTGCCAGCACGCTACGGAAGTCAACTTCGCCTTCCTTGTAGTAGTCTTCGCTGAGTATCTCGCCCTTGAAGTCGGGCAGATATTTCTTGGTAAAGGTGATGGCGGAACGGCCATAATCGCTATCGACCGACAGCACCGCGAACTTGGTGAAACCACGCTGCTCGGCGGCGTATTTCGCCACCACAAGCGCGCGGTTCTCATCCGTCGGATAATTGCGGAAAGTCCATTTGAAACCGCCGACACCCGCCTGATAAGTGATCTTCGGGTTGGAAGAGGCAGCGTTCAGAAGCAAAACCTCCGCATCTTCAGCGACAGGCTGCATGGCGAGCGTGACGGAGCTCGATACATCGCCGATGACGAAATCCACCTCGTCCTGATCGATCAGGCGGCGGGTCGCCGAAACACCCTCGACCGGCGTTCCCTGGCTGTCGGCGTTGAAGAGTTCGATCTGCTGACCGTTGATGCCGCCGGCCGCATTTATGTCCTTTACCGCGAGTTCCGCGCCATGCATGGAGAAAGCGCCGTAGCGCGCATTCGGGCCGCTCATCGGCGCGACGAGGCCGAGCCTTATCGTGTCGGCCGCATAAGCGGAGGCGGAGAGCGCCGGCGACAGGCTCAGGATCGGAGCGACCGCTGCGGAAACCAGTAGAAGTCTGCGAGTAATACCGTTTTTCATGTTCCCACTCCTTTTCGGATTTATCTGTTCCGGCTTTAGCCGGGCGAGCTTTTGCCGCTTTTGCGGTTCTTGTCGATCAACGTCACGCTAATCTTCAGGGCAGAGTAGGTTCATCCCCGGAGGTTTTGCCAACACAAGTCCTTTCTGCCGCTATAGCGTTTCCTTATGCCGGGGGCCGTTTCTCTCGTTCTAGACGCGGCGCTTCGTTTTTTGCATGGCTTCCATGCAGGCAAACGCCTGTATTTTTTGCGTCTGAATGAACATATCCTGTGCAACACAATTGAAGGAACCTATGAAAATGAAACTCCACGACACCGTTCGTAACTACTTCCGCAATCGCCGCGCCATGGCAGAACTTAGCGCGCTCGACGACAGAAGCCTTTCCGACATCGGCGTTAGCCGCTCGCATATCCGTTCTGCCGTGGAAGGCCGCCGCTAAAGAATAGGGTGGCCGCTGTAGTCGCACAGCAAAGTCTCGCTCATCGACAAGTCTTGTTCCCAGGCAAATAACGTGAGTGCGGTAGATTCAGCAGCATAGAGCCGCAAAGTCATCCCATTGCGCCAAAGATCTATGCTCTAAGATTGACGTTGCCCCCAAGTTTTATCCAGTTTTGAGTTCGCTCCAGCGGTTTTGGGTTGCTGTATTCTGGGCGGTAGCGGCGGGGTGCGGTGCGGAGCCATTTCGGCTGCGCAGCACCGCATCACGTCGCGGGTTGATTGTCTGAGCGAACTCGGTGGGTGTCAGCCAGCCGAGGCCAGAGTGTGGGCGGTGATCGTTGTAATCGTAGCGCCAGTTTGAAAGCGCTGATCGAGCATGAGCCAGCGACGAGAAGAGAGTCTCATTCAGGAACTCGTCTCGCAGCCGCCCATTGAAGCTTTCGATGAAGGCGTTCTGGATCGGCTTGCCCGGTGCGATGTAGTGCCATTCCACCTTGGTCCGATCCGTCCATTGCAAGATCGCGTTGCTGGTGAACTCGCTACCATTGTCGCTGACGATCATCTTCGGCTTGCCTCGTCCCTCGATGATCCGGTCCAGCTCACGGGCAACCCGCAGACCGGAAAGCGACGTATCGGCGACGAGAGCCAAGCACTCCCTGGTGCAATCGTCGACCACCGTAAGCACCCGGAACCTGCGACCATCGGTGAGCTGATCCGACACGAAGTCCAATGACCAGCGATCATTGGCGGCAAGCGGGATCAGCAACGGTGCTCGTGTGCCTATCGCTCGTTTCCGACCGCCGCGCTTGCACCGTCAGTTTCTCTTCCCGATAGAGCCGGAAGAGCCGCTTGTGGTTCACAAGGTGACCCTCACGCCTGAGCAGCACATGAAGGCGTCGATATCCAAAGCGGCGACGTTCATGCGCCAGCGCCTTCATCCGCTCGCGAAGGTCATAGTCATCGCTGCGCCTGGTTTCGTAACGGATCGTCATCCGGCAAAAGCCGATGGCTTTACACGCCCGCCGTTCGCTCATCTGGTGGTGATCCATCAGATGAGCGACAGCTTTTCGCCTTGCTGCGGGCGTCACCACTTCTTTCCCAAAAGGTCTTTCAAAGCCGCATTGTCCAGCATCGCATCTGCCAGGAGCCGTTTCAGCTTCGTGTTCTCGTCTTCCAGCGTCTTCAATCGCTTGGCTTCGGATACGTCCATGCCGCCGAACTTGGCTTTCCACTTATAGATGCTGGCATCGCTGACGCCGTGCTTGCGGCAAAGCTCCGAGATCGGCGTGCCAGCCTCGTGCTCCTTCAGAATGCCGATGATCTGTTCGTCTGTAAAACGATTGCGCTTCATTCCCTGGTCCTCTCAATGGGCCAGAGCTTACTTCAAAATGGATTATTTCAACGGGGCAAGGTCACTCGCGTGCCCTTCACTCGCATATGGAAGTGAGTGGCGGGATTGATTTGATGACCCGCAACCCTGTTTTGTACCTGACAGCGACGCGGTTCCGATTTTATGTTTGCGACGCCAAAAGGGCTCCGCGTTGTCACGGAGCCCTTTATATATTGTGTGGCTAGATTTGGTTGCGGGGGCGAGCTTTCATCTTTACTTGCGCTCCAAGCAAGTAAAGATGGTTGCAGGTTTAAATCGCGCAATTTCAGATTATTTAACAATGGCTTCCGGGGATATCGTCATCCCGCAAGGTGAACTTTTTGCAACATCGGCGTAGCTATCTCGCCTTCAAACCAGAAGGCGAGCAACCAGTGAAGTCCAATCACTTATCGGCAGTCTGTCCTCGTTCCCAAAGCGCTGGCCTATTTATCAGTTCGACCATTTCCGGAACCGGGGCAGCCGGCTCGGATAAAGCCAGGTAAAAATTCGAAAACCCTTCAGGAGTCATGACAATCAAACGCCCATTTATCACGTCGTCTGCTAATCTTAGAATGGAGGTATACGCAAACTCCACCGGCGACTGACCGCATTGGTCGGCTGCACGCTTAACCACTGCGGCGTCCGCTTCCGAGAGCCGTATCGTTATAATGTCTTTTGACTCTTCCACACGATGTACCCGATTGCGATTATGACGTTCGCCCTTCTACAGCACGATAGAAAGGCCTGACTACCATTCTGATTTCTAGAAAGCACAATCACCTGAATACCTGAAGTGCAGTCTGCCGCGCTCCCCATTGAGCGCGGCAGATGATTATCAAACGGTCATGCATCTGCCCTGTTCAACGCTTTGAGGATGGCTTTTGACAATGCGAACGCACGGGCATCACCTCCCTTTTGATCCCGGACCATCTCGCCTAGTTCCGCCATGGGGAACCGCCTCAGTGTTGGTACGAATTCGTCGGGATCAAAGCCCTCGGGGGGATTGGCATAGATACGCACGAGCGCACCGAAGATCGAGGCACCGTGTGTAAGTGGTTCACCCTTATATGCTTCAGCCATGCAGGTCAGAGCAGCCGAAACGACTGCGTCACCATGTCTGCGAAGCGCGGTGGCAATCGAAGACGTAAAAGTGACATCTCCTGGCTTCCATGCAGTTGACGAAGTGCTCCGGGCAATAGCTAATCCTGCCTCAGACACAAACCGTCGAATATCCAGGGCATCCTCATCGCCGGCAGCAAGAGCCGCGTGGAAGTCATCCATGCGGTTCATCGCCTTGCGCGCCCTGTTCGCAACAATGAACATGCGTGCCTCATCTTCTGGACTGCCATAGGTGAAAAGGCAGCAAGGCAACTGCAGTAAATCTCCCCGGCGCACGGCTGCAGCCCAACGATGCTGTCCGTCGATGATTACCCTTGAACCGTCAGGCCGCCGCGATACCACCAGAGGCGCACAAAGCCGCCAATCGAAGTTTGCGGCTGAATAGCCCCGAGTTTCGTAGACACCCTCGGGTTAGATTTTCTGCTGCTTCTCGAACTCGACGGGCGACAGCATCCCGTTCCTGACGTGTTTGCGTTTCGGGTTGTAGAACATTTCGATGTAGTCGAACACGTCCTGGCGTGCTTCATCGCGTGAACGGTAGACTTTGCGCCGTATCCGCTCTCGCTTCAGAAGATTGAAGAAGCTCTCGGCCACCGCATTGTCATGGCAGTTGCCGCGTCGGCTCATCGAGTGAACCAGATTGTGGTGCCTGAGGAACG
>NZ_FYEM01000018.1:0-2500 GCF_900188475.1 Agrobacterium sp. 719_389 | reverse complement strand
AGGCCAATCAAACTCGGAAATAGCTGGTTCTCCGCGAAATCTATTTAGGTAGAGCGTCGACCGAATACCCTCGGGGGTAGAGCACTGGATGGGCTATGGGGACTCACCGTCTTACTGATCCTAACCAAACTCCGAATACCGAGGAGTACTAGTCGGCAGACACACGGCGGGTGCTAACGTCCGTCGTGAAGAGGGCAACAACCCTGACCTCCAGCTAAGGTCCCCAAGTCATGGCTAAGTGGGAAAGGATGTGAGGATCCCAAAACAACCAGGATGTTGGCTTAGAAGCAGCCATCATTTAAAGAAAGCGTAACAGCTCACTGGTCTAAATAAGGGTCTTTGCGCCGAAAATGTAACGGGGCTAAAGCCATGCACCGAAGCTGAGGATTGTGGCAACCTTCGGGTTGCTTCAGTGGTAGCGGAGCGTTCCGTAAGTCTGTGAAGGCGGACCCGTGAGGGCTGCTGGAGATATCGGAAGTGCGAATGTTGACATGAGTAACGATAAAGGGAGTGAGAGACTCCCTCGCCGAAAGACCAAGGGTTCCTGCTTAAAGTTAATCTGAGCAGGGTTAGCCGGCCCCTAAGACGAGGCGGACACGCGTAGTCGATGGGAACCACGTTAATATTCGTGGGCCTGGTGGTAGTGACGGATCTCGTGTGTTGTACATTCTTATTGGATTGAATGTGCGGCGAAGAGGTTCCAGGAAATAGCTCCACCGTATAGACCGTACCCGAAACCGACACAGGTGGTCAGGTAGAGTATACCAAGGCGCTTGAGAGAACTATGTTGAAGGAACTCGGCAAATTGCACGCGTAACTTCGGAAGAAGCGTGACCCCATTTTAGGCAACTATGATGGGGTGGCACAGACCAGGGGGTAGCGACTGTTTATCAAAAACACAGGGCTCTGCGAAGTAGCAATACGACGTATAGGGTCTGACGCCTGCCCGGTGCTGGAAGGTTAAAGGGAGGGGTGCAAGCTCTGAACTGAAGCCCCAGTAAACGGCGGCCGTAACTATAACGGTCCTAAGGTAGCGAAATTCCTTGTCGGGTAAGTTCCGACCTGCACGAATGGCGTAACGACTTCCCCGCTGTCTCCAACATAGACTCAGTGAAATTGAATTCCCCGTGAAGATGCGGGGTTCCTGCGGTCAGACGGAAAGACCCCGTGCACCTTTACTATAGCTTTACACTGGCATTCGCCAAGGCATGTGTAGGATAGGTGGTAGGCTTTGAAGCAGGGACGCCAGTTTCTGTGGAGCCATCCTTGAAATACCACCCTTATCTTCGTGGATGTCTAACCGCGGTCCGTTATCCGGATCCGGGACAGTGTATGGTGGGTAGTTTGACTGGGGCGGTCGCCTCCGAAAGAGTAACGGAGGCGCGCGATGGTTAGCTCAGACCGGTCGGAAATCGGTCGTCGAGTGCAATGGCATAAGCTAGCCTGACTGCGAGACTGACAAGTCGAGCAGAGACGAAAGTCGGTCATAGTGATCCGGTGGTCCCGTGTGGAAGGGCCATCGCTCAACGGATAAAAGGTACGCCGGGGATAACAGGCTGATGACCCCCAAGAGTCCATATCGACGGGGTTGTTTGGCACCTCGATGTCGACTCATCGCATCCTGGGGCTGGAGCAGGTCCCAAGGGTATGGCTGTTCGCCATTTAAAGCGGTACGTGAGTTGGGTTCAGAACGTCGTGAGACAGTTCGGTCCCTATCTGCCGTGGGTGTAGGAATATTGACAGGATCTGTCCCTAGTACGAGAGGACCGGGATGGACGTATCTCTGGTGGATCTGTTGTCCTGCCAAGGGCATAGCAGAGTAGCTATATACGGAATGGATAACCGCTGAAGGCATCTAAGCGGGAAACCAACCTGAAAACGAGTGTTCCCTATCAGAGCCGTGGAAGACGACCACGTTGATAGGACGGGTGTGGAAGCACAGCAATGTGTGAAGCTTACCGTTACTAATAGCTCGATCGACTTCTTCGTTCTCATTGAATATGTTCATCAAGCAGAGCTTGATGACATCATCTTCTGTCCTCACGGGCCAAAGGCCCTGCGGACGGCGCGCCAAACGATTGGCGACGGACTAGCGTCCTGTATGGCTGCCTCGCTCGATCTCGAGCAAAGGTGGAATACGGGCCAGTCAGAGAAAGACGTGTTAAATTAAATGAAGCGCAAGCTTCCCAGCTTCTCGAAAACAACTTTCGTTGTTGCGTTTTGCCGACCTGGTGGTTATCGCGGGGCGGCTGCACCCGTTCCCTTTCCGAACACGGCCGTGAAACGCCCCAGCGCCAATGGTACTTCGTCTCAAGACGCGGGAGAGTAGGTCGCTGCCAGGTCTGCAAAACGCAACACAAACATCTTCTCATTCACAAAAAAGGGCTCAAGCCCTCACCAAAAGGCCGCATAAAGCGGCCTTTATGCTATAATAATCCAGAGCACAATGTGCCAGAACAAATCGGTGCACCGAATAAGGGTGCGCTCCTTACAGGAGACA
>NZ_FYEM01000017.1:0-19441 GCF_900188475.1 Agrobacterium sp. 719_389 | reverse complement strand
GTTATGCCTGGCGACAACGTCACCGTTGACGTCGAGCTGATCGTTCCGATCGCGATGGAAGAAAAGCTGCGCTTCGCTATCCGCGAAGGCGGCCGCACCGTCGGCGCCGGCATCGTTGCATCGATCGTCGAGTAATCTTCGGGCCTGAAAAGGCTTGATGGAAACCCCGCTGGAAACAGCGGGGTTTTTTGTTTTGTATTGCGCGTTTGGGGGAGGGTGGCTTTCGCTTCCCTGTCCGGGCTGCTACGTCGTTGCCGGGGAGATGATGAGGAGCATCATGAAGAAGCGCATTCTATTTACAGGTGGTTCCGGCAAGGCCGGCAGGCATGTGATCCCGTGGCTTATCGACAAGGGTTATGAGGTCCATAACATCGACCTCGTTCCGCTCGACAGGCCGGGCGTCACCAATCTCGTTGTCGACATCACCGATAGCGGGCAGGTGTTTAACGCCCTGTCCATGCACAGGAGCTTTGCAGAGCTTGAAAGCGGGAAGGGTGTTTTGCCCTATGATGCGGTGATCCACTTCGCCGCTGTTCCGCGCATTCTGATAAAGCCCGACAACGAGACGTTCCGCATCAATAAAATAGGAACCTACAACGTCATCGAGGCCGCGGTGAAGCTTGGTATCCGCAAGATCGTCATCGCATCGAGCGAGACCACCTATGGGGTCTGTTTTGCCGAGGGCGAGAAGGATTTCCACCATTTCCCGCTTGAGGAAGATTATGACGTCGATCCGATGGATTCCTACGGGCTGTCGAAGGTGGTGAATGAAAAGACCGCGCGAGCCTTTGCCGAGCGAAGCGGATACGACATTTACGCGCTGCGAATAGGCAATGTCATCGAACCCCATGAATACGAGAAGTTTCCCGGCTTCTTCGCCCGTCCGGAAACGCGCAGACGCAATGCCTGGGGTTACATCGATGCGCGTGATCTTGGTCAGATCTGCCATCTGTGCATCGAGAAGGACGGCCTCGGTTATCAGGTCTTCAACGCCGTCAATGATACAGCGACAGCGACTATCCCCACGCGTGAGCTTGCGCAGACTTATTTCCCTGACGTGCAATTCCGCCGCGAGATCGAGGATCATGAGGGATTGATCTCCAACCGCAAGATTCGCGAGGTCCTGGGCTTCCGCGAAGAACACGACTGGCGGAAATACGTTAACCCCTGAGAGGCGCAGGATTTTCGGGGGCGGAGTGGAAAAAACAAAAAACACACTTGCCATTCCTTTCCCTGCGCCTTAAAGGAGCGCATACCGAATTGGCCAAGCGATTTCGCGGCCGATTCAGGTGCTGAAGGGGTATAGCTCAGTTGGTAGAGCGGCGGTCTCCAAAACCGCAGGTCGGGGGTTCGAGCCCCTCTGCCCCTGCCACTTTCCATTCGCAAGCGCGGTTTTCGCTGCATGGCAGATGGGGCCGGATTTCCGGCGAATTTCGCCGAATGTCGATTTCCTCTTGTTAAAAGTGGAATCGGTGTTTATGTAGGGTCAAAACAGACACGCGGTGCGTGGGGCTGATTAGTTCGGCTTTACGCGCCGTAATTGCGTGGGCAGTCAATGGCATCCAAAACCAATCCGTTTACGTTTCTGCAGCAGGTTCGCGCCGAAGCGTCAAAAATCACTTGGCCGTCGCGCCGCGAGACCATGATTTCGACGGCTATGGTGCTGGTGATGGTCATTTTTGCGGCTCTGTTCTTCTTTGCTGCGGACCAGCTCATCGGCTGGCTGCTTAGCCTGGTGTTGAACGTAGGCCGGTAACGGCGCGGTCAAAGGCCCGGTAGAAGGATCGAACGGAGAATAAAAATGGCAGCGCGCTGGTATATCGTTCACGCATATTCGAATTTCGAAAAGAAGGTCGCCGAGTCGATCGAAGAAAAGGCCCGTCAGAAGGGGCTCGATCATCTTTTTGAGAAAATCCTCGTGCCCACCGAAAAGGTGGTCGAGGTGCGCCGCGGCCGTAAGGTCGACAGCGAGCGCAAGTTCTTTCCAGGTTACGTGCTGGTGCGCGCCAACCTGACGGATGAGGCCTATCACCTCATCAAGAACACGCCGAAGGTTACCGGTTTCCTCGGTTCGGACAGCAAGCCTGTTCCGATTCCCGATTATGAAGCCGAGCGTATCCTCGGTCAGGTTCAGGAAGGTGTCGAGCGTCCGAAGTCTTCGGTTTCGTTCGAGATCGGCGAGCAGGTTCGCGTTTCCGACGGTCCGTTCGCGTCGTTCAACGGCGTGGTTCAGGATGTCGATGAAGAGCGTTCGCGCCTGAAGGTGGAAGTTTCGATTTTCGGCCGCGCTACGCCGGTCGAGCTGGAATACAATCAGGTCGAAAAGGTCTGATTGGCGGGGCAAGACCCCAAGCGCGTGGAAGGCAAACTGGCTCTTTAAGCCGGAGCAGGGCGCCGCACCACGCAACCGCAGCCGCCGGAGCGATCCGGCTTAAGAGAAGCCGGGTAACCGGTTTGAATTGAAAGGCAGAGAGATATGGCTAAGAAAGTTGCAGGCCAGCTCAAGTTGCAGGTAAAGGCCGGGGCGGCCAATCCGTCCCCGCCGATCGGTCCGGCACTTGGTCAGCGTGGCATTAACATCATGGAATTCTGCAAGGCGTTCAATGCCGCCACGCAGGAAATGGAAAAGGGTATGCCGATTCCGGTCGTCATCACCTATTACCAGGACAAGTCCTTCACCTTCGTCATGAAGCAGCCGCCGATGACGTATTGGCTGAAGAAGGAAGCCAAGATCACCTCCGGTTCCAAGACGCCTGGCAAGGGCGCGAAGATCGGCTCCATCACCAAGGCTCAGGTCAAGACGATCGCAGAAGCCAAGATGAAGGATCTGAACGCAGCCGACATCGAAGGCGCAATGGCAATGGTTGAGGGCTCCGCCCGCGCCATGGGCCTGGAAGTGGTAGGTTGATCATGGCCAAGGTAGCAAAGCGCATTCAGAAGATCCGCGAAGGTGTGGATCCCAACAAGCTTTACGTTCTCACCGACGCCATTTCGATGGTCAAGGAACGTGCTGTCGCCAAGTTCGACGAAACCGTTGAAGTTTCGATGAACCTCGGCGTTGACCCGCGCCACGCGGACCAGATGGTCCGTGGCGTTGTCAACCTGCCGAACGGCACTGGCCGTGACGTTCGCGTCGCCGTTTTCGCCCGTGGCGCCAAGGCTGATGAAGCCACGGCTGCTGGCGCTGACGTTGTTGGTGCGGAAGAACTGGTTGAAATCGTTCAGGGCGGCAAGATCGACTTCGATCGTTGCATCGCGACCCCGGACATGATGCCGCTCGTCGGCCGTCTCGGCAAGGTACTCGGCCCGCGTGGCATGATGCCGAACCCGAAGGTCGGTACGGTGACGATGGATGTTGCCGGCGCCGTCAAGGCTTCCAAGGGCGGCGCTGTCGAGTTCCGCGTCGAAAAGGCCGGTATCGTACACGCTGGCGTTGGTAAGGCTTCCTTCGACGCCAAGGCTCTTGAGGAAAACATCAAGGCTTTCGCCGATGCCGTCATCAAGGCAAAGCCGGCTGGCGCCAAGGGCAACTATGTCAAGCGCGTCGCCATTTCCTCGACCATGGGTCCGGGCGTCAAGATCGACCCTTCGTCGGTTACGGCTTAATCAATTCTCGCGCTTCCCAAGGGAAGTGTGAATAAAAGAATTTCCGGCTCCCAGGAGCCGGAGATTTCCGGGGAAACCCGGAACTCCTGTCCGAGATTGCGGGTGGCCATTTCCTTCGGGACCTGGCCTTAATCATTCAACCTGCATGAGACGGGTGAGGCTGGATTTGAGGCATCTTTCGATGCCTGACTGTCCGGTTCGAACCTGGTGTGCCTGTGCCTGAAGCCGTTTGCGGCGACAGAGCGGGGGACAGGATCCTCGAGCGTCGCTCGGGATTTTTGTAAAAAGGTCCCTTGGGGCAAAGGCAAACCCGACGGGTTCACAATCATGTGGTCCCGTCTACTGGAGACAGACAGTGGAAAGAGCGGAAAAACGCGAATTCGTCACGGAGCTGAACGAAGTCTTCAAGGCTTCCGGTTCGGTTGTCGTGGCCCACTATGCTGGTGTCACCGTTGCGCAGATGAACGACTTCCGTTCGAAGATGCGCGCTGCCGGAGGCACCGTCAAGGTCGCGAAGAACCGCCTGGCCAAGATCGCTCTTCAGGGCACGGAGTCGGAAGGGATGACAGATCTCTTCAAGGGCCAGACGCTGATTGCATACAGCGTCGACCCGATGATCGCTCCGAAAGTCGTCATGGATTTCGCAAAGACCAACGACAAGGTCGTTGTTCTCGGTGGTTCCATGGGTGCAACCACGCTCAACGCCGAAGCAGTCAAGTCGCTTGCGACCCTGCCTTCGCTGGACGAGCTGCGCGCAAAGCTGCTGGGCCTTCTCAATGCCCCGGCAACTCGCGTCGCTACGGTTGTCGCCGCACCTGCAAGCCAGCTGGCACGGGTGTTCTCGGCTTACGCCAAGAAGGACGAAGCCGCTTAAGGCGGTTTTTCGCTGTAAATATTCAAACTGGTTCGAACTGAACAAAAGGAACTATCAAAATGGCTGATCTCGCAAAGATCGTAGAAGACCTCTCCACCCTGACCGTTCTGGAAGCTGCAGAACTGTCCAAGCTTCTCGAAGAAAAGTGGGGCGTTTCCGCTGCTGCTCCGGTAGCTGTTGCTGCTGCTGGCGGTGCTGGCGTTGCTGCTGCTGTTGAAGAAGAAAAGACTGAATTCGACGTGATCCTGGTTGACGCTGGCGCCAACAAGATCAACGTCATCAAGGAAGTCCGCGCTATCACGGGCCTCGGCCTGAAGGAAGCCAAGGACCTCGTTGAAGGCGCTCCGAAGGCTGTCAAGGAAGCTGTTTCCAAGGCTGAAGCTGCTGATCTCAAGAAGAAGCTTGAAGAAGCCGGCGCTAAGGTCGACGTTAAGTAATCTTGCGATTGCTGGCGGGAAGGGGCTTATTGCCCCTTTCCGTCGTCATCGTTTTTAAAACTCATTACCCAAAAGCCGCGTGAAAATGGCTTTTGGGTAATGGGTTCTTCAAGAGAATGGTTCCGAACCGGCTCATCTAGGCAATCCGGCCTGATCGATCCTGGATGTGGAACGAGATTGATGAAACCCATTGCTTGACGGGATCGACTGGCCATCGGTTCCCGTCCGTTGCAGGCCCGGATGCAATTTTTAAAGGAGCGACGATGGCTCAGACCCTTTCGTTTAACGGTCGCAGGCGCGTACGCAAGTTTTTCGGCAAAATTCCAGAAGTAGCGGAAATGCCGAACCTCATCGAGGTTCAGAAGGCTTCGTACGACCAGTTTCTCATGGTTGACGAGCCCAAGGGTGGCCGTCCCGACGAGGGATTGAATGCCGTATTCAAGTCCGTATTCCCGATCACCGATTTTTCCGGCGCCTCCATGCTCGAATTCGTGTCCTACGAATTCGAAGCGCCGAAGTTCGACGTCGAGGAATGCCGTCAGCGCGATCTGACCTATGCAGCGCCGCTGAAAGTGACGCTGCGCCTCATCGTGTTCGATATCGATGAAGATACCGGCGCGAAGTCCATCAAGGACATCAAGGAACAGTCCGTCTACATGGGCGACATGCCGCTCATGACCAATAACGGTACGTTCATCGTCAACGGCACCGAGCGCGTCATCGTTTCGCAGATGCACCGTTCGCCGGGCGTGTTCTTCGATCACGACAAGGGCAAGAGCCATTCTTCCGGCAAGCTGCTTTTCGCCGCCCGCGTCATCCCGTATCGCGGTTCCTGGCTCGACATCGAATTCGACGCCAAGGACATCGTCTATGCGCGTATCGACCGCCGCCGCAAGCTGCCCGTGACCTCGCTCCTGATGGCGCTCGGCATGGATGGCGAAGAAATCCTGTCGACCTTCTATACCAAGGCTACCTACGAGCGCGCCGGCGACGGCTGGCGTATCCCGTTCCAGCCCGAAGCGTTGAAGAATGCCAAGGTCATCACCGACATGATCGACGCCGACACCGGTGAAGTCGTTGTCGAGGGTGGCAAGAAGCTGACCCCGCGCCTTATCCGCCAGCTCGTCGACAAGGGCCTCAAGGCGCTTAAGGCGACTGACGAAGACCTCTACGGCAACTTCCTGGCCGAAGACATCGTCAACTACGAGACGGGTGAAATCTATCTCGAAGCCGGCGACGAAATCGACGAGAAGACGCTCGGCCTGATCCTTCAGTCCGGCTTCGACGAGATTCCGGTTCTCAACATCGACCACGTCAATGTTGGCGCCTACATCCGTAACACGCTCTCCGTTGACAAGAACCAGAACCGCCAGGAAGCGCTGTTCGACATCTACCGCGTCATGCGTCCGGGCGAACCGCCGACCATGGATTCCGCGGAAGCGATGTTCAACTCGCTGTTCTTCGATGCAGAGCGTTACGATCTCTCGGCTGTTGGCCGCGTGAAGATGAACATGCGTCTCGACCTCGATGCGGAAGACACCGTGCGCACGCTGCGCAAGGAAGACATCCTCGCCGTCGTCAAGATGCTGGTCGAACTGCGTGACGGCAAGGGCGAAATCGACGACATCGACAACCTCGGCAACCGCCGTGTTCGTTCGGTCGGCGAGCTGATGGAAAACCAGTATCGTCTGGGCCTTCTGCGCATGGAACGTGCGATCAAGGAACGTATGTCCTCGATCGAAATCGACACCGTGATGCCGCAGGACCTGATCAACGCGAAGCCGGCAGCTGCCGCCGTTCGCGAATTCTTCGGTTCCTCGCAGCTGTCGCAGTTCATGGACCAGGTGAACCCGCTTTCGGAAATCACCCACAAGCGCCGTCTTTCGGCTCTTGGACCGGGTGGTCTGACGCGTGAGCGCGCCGGCTTCGAAGTTCGCGACGTTCACCCGACCCACTACGGCCGTATTTGCCCGATCGAGACGCCGGAAGGCCCGAACATCGGTCTGATCAACTCGCTTGCCACCTTTGCCCGCGTCAACAAGTACGGCTTCATCGAAAGCCCGTACCGCAAGATCATCGACGGCAAGGTGACGACCGACGTTATCTACCTCTCCGCCATGGAAGAGGCCAAGTACTACGTCGCACAGGCCAATGCCGAGCTCGATGGCGAAGGCGCCTTCACTGAAGAGTTCGTTGTTTGCCGTCACTCGGGCGAAGTCATGCTCGCACCGCGCGACAACATCAACCTGATGGACGTTTCGCCGAAGCAGCTCGTTTCGGTCGCGGCGGCTCTCATTCCGTTCCTGGAAAACGACGACGCCAACCGCGCTCTCATGGGCTCGAACATGCAGCGTCAGGCCGTTCCGCTTCTGCGGGCGGAAGCGCCGTTCGTCGGCACCGGCATGGAGCCGATCGTCGCCCGTGACTCCGGCGCTGCCATCGCGGCTCGCCGCGGCGGTGTCGTCGACCAGGTCGATGCGACGCGTATCGTTATCCGCGCTACGGAAGAACTCGATGCCGGCAAGTCGGGCGTCGATATCTACCGTCTGCAGAAGTTCCAGCGTTCGAACCAGAACACCTGCGTCAACCAGCGTCCGCTGGTCGCCGTCGGCGATCTGATCTCCAAGGGTGACATCATCGCGGACGGTCCGTCGACCGACCTCGGTGACCTGGCGCTCGGCCGCAACGCGCTCGTCGCGTTCATGCCCTGGAACGGCTACAACTACGAAGACTCGATCCTGATGTCGGAACGTATCGTTTCCGACGACGTGTTCACCTCCATCCACATCGAAGAATTCGAAGTGATGGCGCGCGACACGAAGCTTGGTCCGGAAGAAATCACGCGCGACATTCCGAACGTTTCGGAAGAAGCGCTGAAGAACCTCGACGAAGCCGGTATCGTTTACATCGGTGCGGAAGTTCAGCCGGGCGACATCCTCGTCGGCAAGATCACGCCGAAGGGCGAAAGCCCGATGACGCCGGAAGAAAAGCTTCTGCGCGCCATCTTCGGTGAAAAGGCTTCCGACGTTCGCGACACGTCCATGCGCATGCCTCCGGGCACGTTCGGTACGGTCGTTGAAGTCCGCGTCTTCAACCGTCACGGTGTGGAGAAGGACGAGCGCGCTATGGCTATCGAGCGCGAAGAGATCGAGCGTCTGGCAAAGGACCGCGACGACGAACAGGCAATTCTTGACCGTAACGTCTACGGCCGCCTGATCGACATGCTGCGTGGTCACGTTTCCATCGCTGGTCCTAAGGGCTTCAAGAAGGGCGTCGAGCTTTCCAACGCCGTCGTCTCCGAATATCCCCGCTCGCAGTGGTGGATGTTCGCAGTCGAAGACGAGAAGGCTCAGTCCGAACTCGAAGCGCTTCGCGGCCAGTACGACGAATCCAAGTCGCGCCTTGAACAGCGCTTCATGGACAAGGTCGAAAAGGTCCAGCGCGGCGATGAAATGCCTCCGGGCGTCATGAAGATGGTCAAAGTCTTCGTTGCTGTTAAGCGCAAGATCCAGCCGGGCGACAAGATGGCCGGCCGTCACGGTAACAAGGGCGTCGTCTCGCGTATCGTTCCTGTCGAGGACATGCCGTTCCTCGAAGACGGCACGCATGTCGACATCTGCTTGAACCCGCTCGGCGTGCCTTCGCGCATGAATGTCGGTCAGATCCTCGAAACCCACCTCGCATGGGCATGCGCAGGCATGGGCAAGAAGATCGGCGAGATGCTCGAAGAGTATCGCAAAACGATGGACATCAGCGAGCTTCGCACGGAGCTTACCGAAATCTATGCGAGTGAATCGCATGACGAGGTGCAGCGCTTCGATGACGAATCGCTGGTCAAGCTTGCCGAAGAAGCCAAGCGCGGTGTTTCCATCGCGACCCCGGTCTTCGACGGTGCGCATGAGCCCGACGTTGCCGCGATGCTGAAGAAGGCAGGTCTGCATGAATCCGGTCAGTCCGTTCTTTATGACGGTCGTACCGGTGAGCCGTTCGACCGCAAGGTCACCGTCGGCTACATGTACATGATCAAGCTGAACCACCTTGTCGACGACAAGATCCACGCTCGCTCGATCGGTCCTTACTCGCTCGTTACCCAGCAGCCGCTGGGCGGCAAGGCGCAGTTCGGCGGACAGCGCTTCGGGGAAATGGAAGTCTGGGCTCTGGAAGCATACGGCGCGGCTTACACGCTGCAGGAAATGCTCACCGTCAAGTCGGATGACGTGGCGGGCCGTACCAAGGTCTACGAGGCGATCGTCCGTGGTGACGACACGTTCGAGGCCGGTATTCCGGAGAGCTTCAATGTTCTCGTCAAGGAAATGCGGTCGCTCGGTCTTTCGGTCGAACTGGAGAACTCGAAGATCGAGAACCAGCCCGAAGATCAGTTGCCCGACGCGGCGGAATAAAAATGAGAGAGGCGGGCGCCTTTTGGGCGCCTGTCGGCTCCCGCATCGGCCAGGCCGGTGTGGGACACTTTCGCCGCATTGTGCGGTTAAATCCGTATTTAAAGCTCTGGACGGTGACCCGGGAAGAAGCCGGTCCAGATGCAAACAGGGGCAGCAGCTAGCCTCTCAAGGAGACAAGGCATGAACCAAGAGGTCATGAATCTTTTCAATCCTCAGGTGCCTGCGCAGCATTTCGATTCCATCCGGATTTCGATCGCTTCGCCGGAAAAAATCCTGTCGTGGTCCTACGGCGAGATCAAGAAGCCGGAAACCATCAATTACCGTACGTTCAAGCCGGAACGCGACGGTCTTTTCTGCGCGCGTATTTTCGGACCGATCAAGGACTACGAGTGCCTGTGCGGCAAGTACAAGCGCATGAAGTACAAGGGCATCATCTGCGAAAAGTGCGGCGTCGAAGTCACGCTGTCGCGCGTTCGCCGTGAGCGCATGGGCCACATCGAGCTTGCAGCACCGGTTGCCCATATCTGGTTCCTGAAGTCGCTTCCTTCGCGTATCTCGACCCTGCTCGACATGACGCTGAAGGATGTCGAGCGCGTTCTCTATTTCGAGAACTACATCGTCACCGAACCCGGCCTCACTTCGCTGAAGCAGAACCAGCTTCTGTCCGAAGAAGAGTACATGATCGCCGTTGACGAGTTCGGCGAAGACCAATTCACCGCCATGATCGGCGCTGAAGCCATCTATGAGATGCTGGCTTCGATGAACCTCGAAAAGATCGCTGGCGACCTGCGTGCCGAACTTGCTGAGACCACGTCTGATCTCAAGCAGAAGAAGCTGATGAAGCGCCTGAAGATCGTCGAGAACTTCATGGAGAGCGGCAATCGTCCGGAATGGATGATCATGAAGGTCGTTCCGGTCATTCCGCCGGACCTGCGTCCGCTGGTTCCGCTGGATGGCGGTCGTTTCGCGACGTCCGACCTCAACGATCTCTATCGCCGCGTCATCAACCGTAACAACCGTCTGAAGCGCCTGATCGAGCTTCGTGCGCCTGGCATCATCATCCGCAACGAAAAGCGTATGTTGCAGGAATCCGTCGATGCGCTGTTCGACAACGGCCGTCGTGGCCGCGTCATCACGGGCGCCAACAAGCGTCCGCTGAAGTCGCTCTCCGACATGCTCAAGGGCAAGCAGGGCCGCTTCCGCCAGAACCTTCTCGGCAAGCGCGTCGACTACTCCGGCCGTTCGGTCATCGTGACTGGTCCGGAACTGAAGTTGCACCAGTGCGGCCTGCCGAAGAAGATGGCGCTCGAACTGTTCAAGCCGTTCATCTACGCCCGCCTCGACGCCAAGGGTTACTCCTCGACCGTCAAGCAGGCCAAGAAGCTGGTTGAAAAGGAAAAGCCTGAAGTTTGGGATATCCTCGACGAGGTCATCCGCGAGCATCCGGTTCTCTTGAACCGCGCGCCGACGCTGCACCGTCTGGGTATCCAGGCTTTCGAACCAATGCTGGTCGAAGGCAAGGCCATCCAGCTGCATCCGCTCGTCTGCACGGCCTTCAACGCCGACTTCGACGGTGACCAGATGGCTGTTCACGTTCCGCTCTCGCTGGAAGCCCAGCTGGAAGCGCGCGTGCTGATGATGTCGACCAACAACATCCTGCATCCGGCAAACGGCCACCCGATCATCGTTCCTTCGCAGGACATGGTTCTCGGCCTGTATTACCTGTCGATCATGAACCAGAACGAGCCGGGCGAAGGCATGGCCTTCTCGGATATCGGTGAGCTGCATCACGCGCTTGAAAACAAGGTCGTGACGCTGCATGCCAAGATCCGTGGTCGCTTCAAGACCGTGGATGCCGACGGCAAGCCGGTTTCGAAGATCCATGAAACGACCCCTGGCCGTATGCTGATTGGCGAACTTCTGCCGAAGAACGTCAACGTGCCTTTCGACGTCTGCAACCAGGAAATGACCAAGAAGAACATCTCCAAGATGATCGACACGGTCTACCGTCACTGCGGCCAGAAAGACACGGTCATCTTCTGCGACCGCATCATGCAGCTCGGCTTTGCCCATGCCTGCCGCGCCGGCATTTCGTTCGGCAAGGACGACATGGTCATTCCGGACAGCAAGGTGAAGATCGTCGGTGACACCGAAGCCTTGGTGAAGGAATACGAACAGCAGTACAATGATGGTCTCATCACCCAGGGCGAAAAGTACAACAAGGTTGTCGACGCCTGGGGCAAGGCTACCGAAAAGGTCGCCGAAGAAATGATGGCGCGCATCAAGGCTGTCGAGTTCGATCCGGAAACGGGCCGCCAGAAGCCGATGAACTCCATCTACATGATGTCCCACTCGGGCGCCCGTGGTTCTCCGAACCAGATGCGTCAGCTGGGCGGGATGCGCGGCCTGATGGCGAAGCCGTCGGGTGAAATCATCGAGACGCCGATCATCTCGAACTTCAAGGAAGGCCTGACCGTTAACGAGTACTTCAACTCGACCCACGGTGCCCGTAAGGGTCTCGCAGACACCGCCCTGAAGACGGCGAACTCGGGTTACCTTACCCGCCGCCTCGTCGACGTCGCGCAGGATTGCATCGTCAACTCCGTGGATTGCGGCACCGACAAGGGCCTCACCATGACCGCCATCGTCGATGCCGGTCAGGTGGTTGCCTCGCTTGGCGCACGTATCCTCGGCCGTACGGCTCTGGATGACATCGATCATCCGGTTTCCGGCGAGAACATCGTCAAGGCCGGCACGCTTATCGATGAGGCCGATGTGGCCGCCATCGAAAAGGCGGGCATCCAGTCCGTTCGCATCCGCTCTGCTCTGACCTGCGAAGTGCAGATCGGCGTTTGCGGCGTCTGCTACGGTCGTGACCTTGCACGCGGTACGCCTGTCAACATGGGCGAAGCCGTTGGCGTCATCGCCGCACAGTCGATCGGTGAACCGGGCACGCAGCTCACCATGCGCACGTTCCACCTTGGTGGTACGGCGAACGTGGTCGACCAGTCGTTCCTCGAAGCGTCGTATGAAGGCACGATCCAGATCAAGAACCGCAACATCCTGCGGAACTCCGAAGGCGTTCTCATCGCCATGGGCCGTAACATGTCCGTTACGATCCTTGATGAGCGCGGCGCGGAACGTTCCTCGCAGCGTGTCGCTTACGGTTCGAAGATCTTCGTGGATGATGGCGACAAGGTTAAGCGTGGCCAGCGTCTTGCAGAGTGGGACCCCTACACCCGTCCGATGATGACGGAAGTGGAAGGTACCGTTCACTTCGAAGACCTCGTCGACGGTCTCTCCGTTCTGGAAGCGACCGACGAATCCACCGGCATCACCAAGCGTCAGGTCATTGACTGGCGTTCGACGCCGCGCGGTTCGGACCTTAAGCCTGCGATCGTCATCAAGGACGCTTCCGGTGCTGTGGCGAAGCTTGCCCGTGGTGGCGAAGCCCGCTTCCAGCTCTCTGTTGACGCCATTCTGTCGGTTGAGCCGGGTTCCAAGGTCTCCCAGGGTGACGTGCTTGCACGTTCGCCGCTGGAAAGCGCCAAGACGAAGGACATCACCGGTGGTCTGCCGCGCGTTGCCGAACTGTTCGAAGCACGTCGTCCGAAGGATCACGCCATCATCGCCGAGATCGATGGTACGATCCGCCTCGGCCGCGACTACAAGAACAAGCGTCGCGTGATGATCGAGCCTGCGGAAGACGGCGTCGAGCCGGTCGAATACCTGATCCCGAAGGGCAAGCCCTTCCATCTTCAGGAAGGCGACTACATCGAGAAGGGCGAATACATTCTCGACGGCAACCCGGCGCCGCACGACATTCTGGCGATCAAGGGCGTGGAGGCTCTGGCTTCCTATCTCGTGAACGAAATCCAGGAAGTCTACCGACTGCAGGGCGTTGTGATCAACGACAAGCACATCGAGGTGATCGTTCGCCAGATGCTGCAGAAGGTTGAAATCACCGATGCTGGCGACAGCCAGTACATCGTTGGTGACAACGTCGATCGCATCGAGCTTGACGACAACAACGACCGCCTGATCGAAGAAGGCAAGAAGCCTGCCTATGGCGAGCCGGTTCTGCTCGGCATCACCAAGGCTTCGCTGCAGACGCCGTCCTTCATCTCGGCCGCATCGTTCCAGGAAACCACCAAGGTTCTCACGGAAGCTGCGATCGCCGGCAAGACGGACACGCTGCAGGGCCTCAAGGAAAACGTCATCGTCGGCCGTCTCATCCCGGCCGGTACTGGCGGCACCATGACGCAGATCCGCCGCATCGCCACCTCGCGCGACGACCTCATTCTTGAGGAACGCCGCAAGGGTACGGGTGCAGGCTCTGCGAACCAGATGCTGCAGGACATGACGGACCAGGCTCCGGCCGCCGAATAAGGTCAGACAGGGCAGGGGCTTTACGAAGCCCCGCCAAAGGTTCAGTGGAAACGCCCGGAGCAATCCGGGCGTTTTTGTTTGTATGGAAGCCACCGGCGAGCCAGCGCGATTTTACGATTTGTCTTTGAGATTATCTTCAGCCGCGCGGCGAGGGTCAGCTCTGTTCGCGGATGTCATAGCGGGTGAGAACGGAGAGCCGGCGAACGAGATCAGTCTGGCCGGTGCTGCCAGTTTTCGCATAGATCGACTTGGCGTTGCTGCGCACCGTTTCATGGGAAATCTGCAATTGCTTCGCTACGGCGGGAAGCGAAAACCCCTTCATGATTTCCAGAGCCACGCGGGCCTCGCCCTTGGTGAGGTCGTATAGCCCTTTTAACAGTGAGGTCGCATCGGTGATGGTGCCCGTGGGTTGCGATATCAGCACGATGGCGGAACCTTTTGGGGACAAATCCAGCGCGTTCCTGCGCAACGGTATGACGTGGAGGATACAGGACCGATCTTCGCCGGTCGGGAGGGGAAAAGAGCCGACATTATCTCCGGCGAGCGCCTTATAGAGCAGCCGGTTTACTCTTTCGTCGGACACCAAGACCCTGTCGCGGGCACCGGTGGAAATACATTTCCTGAGAGAGAGAAACATGTCGTTTGCGGATAGGATACGCCCGCTCGCCTGAAGCACCGCCGCAGGTGCGCCTATGGCGTTCAGCCCGAGCGTCATGGCGTCGGCCTTCTGTCGCTGCAGCCGGGTTGCGAGAGTGAGGCTGCGGGCAATGTGTGGCCTCAGCCGGCCCAGCGCCGCCATGGTTTCCGGCCCGATGACGCCGCTAGCGAGCCTGCGTTCGAAAAGCACTGTCATTTCCGGATGATCCGGTGGTGCAATCTGCGTCGCTGCGCCATATCCCAGTCCGCGCGGCATCAGGAAGTCACGCACGATCGGCAATCCGGCCCATTCGTCATGGGTGAAGACGTCGAAATCCTGTACGAAGGAGAATTGTCCTTCGCGGATTGCGCGGGTGAGGCGATCGTTGCGCCTGTTCCAGCCGCCTTCCATGAAGGCCTGCATCACGTCCTGCAGATTGGGGGTGAAGAGCCATGCCTCTTCCTCACCCTTGCCCCAGGTGAGCGCACCGCCCCAGAAATCCAGGCGGTTACCGATTGTTTCTATGACCTCAGCCCAGCGATCAGGGAAAAGTGCCGCCTCGTAAATGTCATCGATAATGTCTGCTGAAGATATAGTATCCAACCCGCCACCGGAATTTTGCGTCGATACTATTGTAAGCTGATATTTGGGTATTGTTCAACGGATAAAGAAATAATACTATTGTATTAAAAGTATATAATCTATGAGTGACTTAATATATTGATAAGTTTGCCGAAGGGGTCGCGCACGAAAAGCCGGCGAACGCCCCACGCCTCGACGGCGGGGCCGTATTCGATGGGCAGCCCGGCCTTCAGGATTCTGGCGTGGACCTCCTCGAAATCATCGACCTCGATCGAAAGGTCCGGCACATCGGTGCCGGAGCCGCCTTCACTTGCGAAGCTGACCTGTGCTCTTGCTTCGAGCGGGCTGGCATGGGTGACGATCCAGCCGTGATCCATGGCGACGCGCATGCCGAGAATATCGCCATAAAACGCCTTCGCCCGCGCTGGGTCGGGCGTTGCTATATTGGCGACGACCCGTCTTACGGCCATGGACCTGCGCCTCAGGCGAAGCGGATGATGGCGACTTCGCCTTCGAGCGCGCCCTGATAGGCGGAGGCGTGCGGCTCTTCATCCGGGATGTCGGTCAGCATGCCGATCTGGTCGAGATCGGCTTCGATGAAACCTTCTTCCGAAAGCGCGTTCAGCGTTTCACGCACGGCCGTATCGTCATCCGGCGCCCGCAGGATGACGTGGATGTCGATGCCCTCGGAATTATCGTGCTCATAGGCCTTGCCGATGACGATGAAGACCATCGGCTCTTCGCGTCCGTTGTCGTTGTCGGGGAGGGTGCTCATGACGCGTTTCCTTGATCATTCGTTGCTGTAATGCGGGCCGATGGAATCGGTTCCGCCCGTGGCGGCGCTGCTCCGGCTCGCCACAGGGAATCAATAGACGGATTTTATGAAAAGCCAAAGCGTGGAGGTCGAAATCGCAGCCTTCTGCGCCTACTTATGTTAAAGCTGGCTGGAAATGACCCGGACGCGGGCTTAGTGGCCGCTGGCGCGGGGGCAAAATGCGGATTCGCCCTTGACGAAAGCTGGCTAAAACAGTAGTACGCCCGCCATCGGAGCCTCTGTGGGTGCTGGCCGTTCGGAAAGCTTTTTCCCGAACATCATCTCAAACGGGTCTCCATTGCACGTAGAAGACACGAATGTTGCACGCAAGACGCCTCATCCGGTGTCCTCTGCTCTTGGTGGTCCATCCGTGAAACCGGATCGGGCCACGTTTTGCGCATGAGGATATATGCGTGCATCGTCGCCGGCAACGGCATAGTCGCCACCCGTGAGGGTGGCTTAAGTAGTTTTTGCAAGGGATGGTTATATGCCTACCGTAAACCAGCTGATCCGCAAGCCTCGCCAGGCGCAGGTAAAGCGCAACAAGGTTCCTGCACTTCAGGAAAACCCGCAGAAGCGTGGTGTTTGCACCCGCGTTTACACGACGACCCCGAAGAAGCCGAACTCGGCTCTGCGTAAGGTTGCCAAGATCCGCCTCACCAACGGCTTCGAAGTCATCGGTTACATTCCGGGCGAAGGTCACAACCTTCAGGAACACTCCGTGGTCATGATCCGCGGCGGCCGCGTAAAGGACTTGCCGGGTGTGCGTTACCACATCATCCGCGGTGTTCTCGACACCCAGGGCGTCAAGAACCGCAAGCAGCGCCGCTCCAAGTACGGTGCGAAGCGTCCGAAGTAATTCGGGTTTAAACAAATTCCGGCGCTGCGCGAGGTTCTCCGCGTGGTTTAGCGTCAATAACATTGAGAGACAAAGAATATGTCCCGTCGCCATAGTGCAGAAAAGCGTGAGATCAACCCGGATCCGAAGTTCGGCGATCTGGTCGTCACCAAGTTCATGAACGCCATCATGCTTCACGGCAAGAAGTCGGTCGCAGAAAGCATCGTTTACGGCGCGTTCGACGTCGTTCAGGGCAAGACGAAGCAGGAGCCGCTCGGCGTGTTCCACTCCGCCCTCGACAACGTTGCTCCGCACGTTGAAGTGCGTTCGCGCCGCGTTGGTGGTGCCACCTATCAGGTTCCGGTCGACGTTCGCCCCGAGCGCCGTCAGGCCCTTGCTATCCGCTGGCTGATCACGGCTGCCCGCAAGCGCAACGAAACGACCATGGTCGATCGCCTTTCCGGCGAACTCATGGACGCTGCGAACAACCGCGGTTCCGCTGTCAAGAAGCGCGAAGACACGCACAAGATGGCCGACGCCAACCGCGCATTCTCGCATTACCGCTGGTAATCTTAACCGGTCGCATATCGAAAGGCAGTCCATTATGGCTCGCGAATATAAAATCGAAGACTACCGCAATTTCGGTATCATGGCGCATATCGACGCCGGCAAGACGACGACTACCGAGCGTATTCTTTATTACACCGGTAAGTCGCACAAGATCGGTGAAGTCC
The DNA here is from genome assembly GCF_900188475.1 of Agrobacterium sp. 719_389. Classification (NCBI taxonomy): domain Bacteria; kingdom Pseudomonadati; phylum Pseudomonadota; class Alphaproteobacteria; order Hyphomicrobiales; family Rhizobiaceae; genus Agrobacterium; species Agrobacterium sp. 719_389. The sequence goes on along the minus strand of NZ_FYEM01000017.1, from coordinate 2,130 downwards.
ATGATGGCGCAGCCACGATGGACTGGATGGAGCAGGAGCAGGAGCGTGGTATCACCATCACCTCCGCTGCCACCACGACCTTCTGGAAGGGTCGCGACGGCAAGATGCGCCGCTTCAACATCATCGACACCCCCGGCCACGTCGACTTCACCATTGAAGTCGAGCGTTCGCTGCGCGTTCTCGACGGCGCCATCGCGCTGCTCGACGCCAACGCCGGTGTTGAGCCGCAGACGGAAACCGTCTGGCGCCAGGCCGAGAAGTATCATGTTCCGCGCATGATCTTCTGCAACAAGATGGACAAGACCGGTGCTGACTTCTACCGCTCGGTAGAAATGATCAAGACCCGTCTCGGCGCCATCGCCGTTGTCATGCAGCTGCCGATCGGCGCTGAGACCGAGTTCAAGGGCGTTATCGACCTGATCGAGATGAACGCACTCATCTGGCGCGACGAATCGCTCGGCGCTCAGTGGGACGTCGTTGAAATCCCTGAAGACATGAAGGCCAAGGCTGACGAATATCGCGAAAAGCTGATCGAGACTGTTGTCGAGATCGACGAAGAAGCGATGGAAGACTACCTGAACGGCATCATGCCCGACAACGACAAGATCCGTGCGCTCGTTCGCCGCGGCACCATCGACGTGAAGTTCCACCCGATGTTCTGCGGTACCGCGTTCAAGAACAAGGGCGTTCAGCCGCTTCTCGACGCCGTTGTCGACTACCTGCCTTCGCCGCTGGACATTCCCGCGATCAAGGGCATCGACTTCAAGACCGAAGCCGAAATCGAGCGTCATGCCGATGACAGCGAGCCGCTTTCCATGCTCGCGTTCAAGATCATGAACGACCCCTTCGTCGGTTCGCTGACCTTCGCCCGCATCTACTCCGGCAAGCTCGAAAAGGGCACGTCGGTCATCAACACGGTCAAGGACAAGCGCGAGCGCGTCGGCCGTATGCTGCAGATGCATTCCAACAGCCGTGAAGACATCGAAGAAGCCTTTGCCGGCGACATCGTTGCTCTGGCTGGCCTCAAGGAAACCACCACTGGCGATACGCTCTGCGATCCGCTGAAGCCGGTTATCCTCGAGCGCATGGAATTCCCCGAGCCGGTCATCCAGATCGCCATCGAGCCGAAGACCAAGGGCGACCAGGAAAAGATGGGCCTCGCGCTCAACCGCCTGGCTGCTGAAGATCCTTCGTTCCGCGTCAAGACGGATGAAGAATCCGGTCAGACGATCATCGCAGGCATGGGCGAACTTCACCTCGACATTCTCGTTGACCGTATGCGTCGCGAGTTCAAGGTTGAAGCTACCGTCGGCGCTCCGCAGGTTGCCTACCGCGAAACCATCACGCGTCAGCACGAAGAAGACTACACGCACAAGAAGCAGTCCGGTGGTACCGGTCAGTTCGCTCGCGTGAAGATCATCTTCGAACCGAACCCCGAAGGCGAAGACTTCAAGTTCGAATCGAAGATCGTCGGTGGTGCTGTTCCGAAGGAATACATCCCGGGCGTTCAGAAGGGTATCGAAAGCGTTCTGTCTTCCGGTCCGCTGGCTGGCTTCCCGATGCTCGGCGTCAAGGCGACGCTGGTCGACGGTGCATTCCACGATGTTGACTCGTCGGTTCTCGCCTTCGAAATCGCATCGCGTGCCTGCTTCCGTGAAGCAGCGAAGAAGGCTGGCGCACAGCTTCTCGAGCCGATGATGAAGGTCGAAGTCGTAACGCCGGAAGACTATGTCGGTGACGTTATCGGCGATCTGAACTCCCGTCGTGGTCAGATCCAGGGCCAGGAAAGCCGTGGTATCGCCGTCGTCATCAACGCGCATGTTCCGCTCGCGAACATGTTCAAGTACGTCGACAACCTGCGCTCCATGTCGCAGGGCCGTGCACAGTACTCGATGACGTTCGACCACTATTCGCCGGTTCCGTCGAACGTGGCGCAGGAAATCCAGGCAAAGTACTCCGGTCAGAAGTGATCGGGGTACGCCCCACCGAATTTTGAAGATTATTCCCGTCAAGGGACAAGAATGGAGAGCCACTAATGGCAAAGAGCAAGTTCGAGCGCAATAAGCCGCACGTCAACATTGGCACGATCGGTCACGTTGACCATGGCAAGACGTCGCTGACGGCAGCAAT